>JBBQSF010000069.1:0-15715 GCA_038214085.1 Bacteroidales bacterium
TCCACTCAATTCGGCAATAATCCGAAGTTCGATCTGTGAATAATCGGCAGAAAGTAAAATATATTTTTCATTTCTTGGAACAAAAGCTTTTCGTATTTCTCTTCCTCTTTCAGTGCGAACCGGGATATTCTGAAGGTTCGGGTTGTTGGAACTTAATCTGCCCGTGGCTGCCACCGCTTGATTATAAGAAGTATGAACTCTGCCTGTCCGCTGGTTCACCATGAGTGGCAAGGCATCCACATAGGTGGATTTTAGTTTGGATAAGGAGCGGAAGTCGAGAATTTTCTGAATAATAGGATGTTTGCTGATAAGTTTAATAAGAATTTCTTCTCCTGTGGAATATTGCTTGGTTTTGGTAAGTTTGGCTTTTTCAGAAATAGCTAATTTATCGAACAGAACTTCTCCCAATTGTTTGGGCGAAGCAATATTAAATTCCATTCCCGCAAGCTCGTGAATTTCAGTTGTAAGAATGGCGATTTCGGTTTGCAATTGGCTTGCTGCTTCTTTCAAGGCTGCAGTGTCAATTTTTACGCCTTCCGCTTCTATAGCTGCAAGCACCGGTACCAGTGGCATTTCAATTTCATCAAAAAGTTTTCGGGTATTGGTTTCATCCAGAGTTGGTTCAAAAATTTCTTTTAACTGCAGCGTGATATCAGCATCTTCTGCGGCATAATCCTTAATATCATCGGCAGGAATCAGATTCATTGAAAGCTGGTTTTTTCCCTTAACGCCAATAATCTGTTCAATGGGAATAGGCTTGTAATTCAGGTATGTTTCAGCAAGTAGATCCATTCCATGACGCATGTCGGGCTGCAATAAGTAATGGGCAATCATGGTGTCAAAAAGCTTTCCTTTCACTTCCATGTCGTACCACTTTAAAACAGCAATATCGAACTTCATATTTTGCCCAATCTTGGTGATTTTTTCGCTTTCAAAAACAGTTCTGAATTCTGCTACCAGCATAGCGGCTTCATGGTAATTTGAAGGCACTGGAACAAACCATGCTTCATGAGGTTTAA
Source organism: Bacteroidales bacterium (assembly GCA_038214085.1). GTDB lineage: Bacteria > Bacteroidota > Bacteroidia > Bacteroidales > CG2-30-32-10 > JBBQSF01. Next base: position 1,020 of record JBBQSF010000069.1, read on the forward strand.
AGGAAAAGGACATGGCAACAAGTTCGTTATTGCTGGTGTCTAAACCGGTGGTTTCTGTATCAAAACACACAAAGCCTGCCTGAACAATTTTGCTGATAAGTAATTCGCGCTGTTCTTTGTTGTCAGCAGAAAAATAATTGTGATCAACCGTTTTAATGGTCTTCTTATTAACCGGTGTTTCCTCCTCTTCTGGGAAAAGTAAACCACTATTCTGACTACCTTGTGCTGAGATACTTTCAGCTTGTTTTGCTGGTGGATTCAAAGATAGTTCAGTAAATACTCTTTTTGCAAAATTCCTGAATTCGAGTTCATCGAAAAGTTTCTGCATGCGCTTTTCATCAGGATGTTCCATTATTACCTGATCCGGAACAAGATCTACTGGTACATCTAAAATTATTGTAGCAAGTTGTTTTGAAAACAAGGCCTGTTGGGCGTGTTCAATAACTTTATCTTTAAGTTTAGGGTTTTTTATTAAATGCGCATTTTCGATGAGGTTTTCAACAGAATCGAATTCTTCGAGAAGCTTACGGGCAGTTACTTCACCAACTCCGGGTATACCTGGAATATTGTCTGAAGCATCGCCCCATAATCCGAGAATATCTATAACCTGTTCCGGACGCTTGATGCCAAAGCGATCACACACTTCCTTAACACCAAGAATTTGGGCTTTATCTCCCATACGGCCTGGCTTGTAGATAAAGATGTTTTCGGAAACAAGTTGTCCAAAGTCTTTATCGGAAGTCATCATGTATGTTTTGAAACCTTGTTGTTCTGCTTTTTTTGCAAGGGTTCCAATAATGTCATCGGCTTCGTATCCGTCGAGTGCGAAAATCGGGATATTAAATGCTTCAATCAACTCATGAATATATGGCAATGCGGCCGACAAATCATCGGGCATAGCTTCTCTATTTGCTTTGTATTCTGAATAGTCATCGTGCCGCACGGTTGGTGCATGTGAATCAAAACACACGGCAATGTGCGTTGGCTTTTCATTTTTTAAAACATCGAAAAGCGTATTTGCAAAACCCAGTACAGCTGATGTATTGAGCCCTTTTGAATTGATTCGTGGGTTTTTATTTAATGCAAAAAAAGCCCTGTAAATCAGTGCCATTGCATCGAGGAGAAAAAGTTTTTTTTGTTCTGCCATTGTTGGTTATTCTATTTTGTTGCCCGCTGACCTTTTTTCTTCGCTAATCTGCGTTATCTGCGGGATATTTTATTTATTCTTATTTTTTGCCCGCTGACCTCGCTGATTTTCGCTGACTTTTTTCTGCGCTAATCTGTGTTGTCTGCGGGATATATTATTTGTTCTTATTTTTTGCCCGCTGACCTCGCTGATTTACGCTGACTTTTTTCTGTGCTAATCTGCGTTATCTGCGGGATATTTTATTTATTCTTTTTTGTTTCCTGTGGATCTCGCTGACTTTCGCTGACTTTTTTCTGCGCTAATCTGTGTTGTCTGCGGGATATTTTATTTATTCTTATTTTGTTGCCCGCTGACCTCGCTGACTTTCGCTGACTTTTTTCTGCGATAATCTGCGTTATCTGCGGGATATTTTATTTATTCTTATTTTGTTGCCCGCTGACCTTGCTGATTTTCGATGACTTTTTTCTGCGTTAATCTGCGTTATCTGCGGGATATTATATTTATTCTTATTTTTTTGCCCGCTGACCTCGCTGACTTTCGCTAACTTTTTTTCTGCGATAATCTGCGTTATCTGCGGGATATATTATTTGTTCTTATTTTTTGCCCGCTGACCTCGCTGACTTTCGCTGACTTTTTTTCTGCGTTAATCTGCGTTATCTGCGGGAAATATTAATTATTCTTTTTTGTTTGCCCGCTGTCCCGAAAACTTTCGGAATCTGCGGGAAACTCTTGCAATCCATTTACTTTTCTATAAATTGATTTTGCAATATCTGCAGTGTTGAAATTCACTAGAATTCCCAGTTTCTTTTCTGCTAATTTTAAATAAGTCAGAACCTGCTTGTGGTGCACTTCAGCTAATTGCTCAACCGATTTTATTTCAATAATTACTAAATTTTCAACTAAAATATCTATTCTGAATCCAAGTTCCAATCGTTCATCATCATAAATTACAGGCAACGAAACTTGCGATTTTGCCTTTAACCCACACTTTTTTATTTCATGCAATAACACCGCTTCATAAACAGATTCTAATAAGCCGGGACCCAAATTTTTATAGACTTTAAAAATAGCTCCTCTGACTAAATATGAAATTTCATTTTCGGACATTTAATTCAGATAATTGATTCATTTTTAAATTAATTATTCGCGATAAAGTTAATTAAAAACGACGGAATTACTAACAATAAAAAAAGCTGCCCTTGCGAGACAGCTTTTTAAAAATTAGTTTGCTATTATTTTTTAACAGCAATTTTTTGCGTAGAAACTCCACTTGCAGTTTCAACATTCAGATAATAGAATCCGTCAGCAAGATTGCTTGTATTTATTGTAGCATTCTTGTTGTCGATTAAATTGCTATAAACGAGTTGTCCGAAAGGATTGTAAATTTTAATGCTTACAATTTTCTCGGTTGATTTAACATTCAATTTATCACCAGCTGGGTTCGGATATGCTGAAACAGTTGCAGAAGCAGAAACTTCTTCAATTCCTGTAGCATCAGTGAGATTGATATCATCAAGATATAAAACATACATATCAGCAGCACTGTTACACAGCCATCCCAAATAATATACACCACTTGTTGGAACTGTAAAATTCACAACATCTTCGGTATAAGTTACGGTAGTGATGCTAGGTAAATCGCTAAGTAAAGTAGTTAATGATGTAGAAACAGGGGCAGTACCAATATAAACGCTCATACTTTCAGGATAAGAAGCTGATTTAGCTTTGTACCAGTATGATAATTTATATGTTTTTGTAGCATCAAGCTGGATACATTTAGAAATCAACCAATCATTGGCACCATTAGCTGCGGTGTAGTTATATGTTGCAACAGCAGGAGCAATATTTCCGCCAGTGGCTTCAACTGCCCAAGTATTTGCATCTCCATTGGTGTTTTCAATTTGCCATCCTGAAAAATTTTCAGCAGGTTCGAATCCCATACCGTAAGGAGGAATGGCATTGGTTACATTTTCAACAGCAATTGAAATTGTATCGTTGGCCGGGTATTCATCGTTTGTTAATGCTGAATAAACCTTAATATTAAATACCCCTGGTGCAGAAAGGTTTGCTTGCTGGGTAAAGGTATATGTGTAGGCTGCTCCTGGGGCAATAACAGAAGATACTGTTTCGGTTACAGGTGCACTTGAGTTGATTTTGTAGCTAACAGGGAATCCGCTTATAGCGCTTGTTCCTAAGTTTTCAATGCTAACAGAAATTGCTTCATTACCTAAACCGCATGCTGATTCCGGGGATGTGTATCCAGTAATACTTGCATCGTTGGTTGCTAATGAAGAATTAAAAGGAATTGCAAATCCTGTTATTTCTGAACCACCTGCAAAATCTCCAATATGAGTGGCGGCACCTGTAACAACGTTTACAAAACTGAGGTCTCCTGCAGATGTTGCAGCATTGTATCCTGCCAAATAACAAATATTGGTATAGCGGTCAAATTCCATATCCTGTGCATAACTGGCATCAAATCCTATTGCACCTATTGAAGTTGCAATTCCTGTATTTTTATTTACGGAATAGAGAAGATCATCATTAATACCTAAAGAATATAAATTTCCAAAAGTATCACAAGCCAGATTAATCAGTACATCCGATGAACTGCTTCCAATTAAATTGGTGTTACCAGTTGCAGGAGATATTGAATACAGAGAAGAAGTAGATCCTGAGTAGCCAGTACCAAATAATTTATTTGAAGTATAATCATAAGTAAGGCCCATAATATCCAAGCCAACATTTCCAATTACAGTTCTTGCACCTGTTAAAGTATCAATAGTAATAAGCGTATTATCTGCATATACAACACCATACCATTTGTTACCACGACCCCAAGTTCCGGCGCCAACAAAATTTTGTCCAGTATTATCCGCAAGGGAAGTAATTGCACCTGGAGCTTCAAGAGATGTTACAGCCGGACCTTCGGGAAGTATTCCTGATGGGTCAGAAGCTACATAGCAATATGCTTTTGTAAGATCAAGAACTTCTACACTTTGTTCAAGTGTATCATTGGTCAGATTCATATCATTGCCAAGCTGTGTGTAAACCTTAATATTATAGGTTCCGTTTGCTGCATTCCATGGATCAAAGGTAAGCTGCTGAGTTGCGCCGGGAGCAAGTATAGCAGCATTTTTTGTAGATGTATATGTTCCGATAACCATTGTTGCATTAAAAGCAATATCAATAGAACCAGTGTTTTTAACTGTTGCCATAGGATTTACAGTTCCATTGTTAATTACAGGAGCCACATCAATACTTAGTGCCTGAGCATCAAAATTATTATAAACAGTTGTGCTCAAAGTATCATTGTTGTTGGTAGTATCGCAGGCGTAAGCAGTATAAATTTCGATATCATAAACATGGCCTGGAATAGAAAAATCAGCTGTTTGTAAAAAAGTAAAATTTACAAAAGAGCCACCATTAATTGTGCTAGTTATAATATCATTCACTGGTGTTCCACCGTCAATAACATAAGAAATTGGAATATTAGAGTGATCTAAAGAATCATTATTGCTTACTTTCACTTGAATGGCATTTGCAGCAGTGAGGAGATCCGAATTAAGAGGAGCAATAAGCATATTTGGCGTGATATCACAATGTGTAATTGAAGGAATAAGTTCATAGGCAAATATTTTTTCGCCCTGAGCATTGCCTCCAAGAATAACCTGGCCGCTTGTGTTTTTAAAGCAGAATGCGCCACCAGCCATTGCTGTTGCTGAAATATCAGAACAATCATGAACCAATCCTGTTGGCAACAGTGTTGCAATACTTATTTGATTAAAGAATGCACCATCACCAGCAGAACCCTGATCAAATAACCAGAGATAAGGACCACCGGGTGAATAATTGTCGTATGCAGAACCATAAATGCCAGTTAATGCATGGTTAGCTGTAGGTATTGTGTTAAGAACTGTTCCCGTAGGGCTAACACAGATAATATCGCTACTCCAACCGCCTACCCAAAATCCATTTAAATCATAATCGTAGGCAATGTTTCTTACAGTTGTTCCTGCAGGGCAGGCTATAGTTCCAATTAATGTATGGTTAACAAAATCCATTTTATAAATTGTAGCAGCATTTGCTCCGCCATAAAAATAGGTTCCATCATAAGCCAAATCTCTAATTCCAGTAACGGTAGGAACGCTAAAACTATCAACCAAAGTCCCTGTCATGGTATAACGATAAAATATTGCACCACTCCATTTTGAAGAATAAATATAATTGCCATCAGTTTCCACTCCGGCTTCTCCCACTCCTGCTATATTTGCATTTAATACAATATCCCAAGGATCTTTTGAACTGTGGGTTGGCGTTTGTGGATTATTGTTTGGTGTAATGTCTAAATTTGATAATGCTTTTACCACTAAACTGTGTTTGGGGGTAAGACCATTCAATTTAGCATTTTTTTCTGATTTTTGTGCATTTGCATATGTAGCTGAAAACAGCAACATCAGGCAGACAGCAAAAAGTTTACGTAAATTGTTCATTGCATAAATTATTGGTTAATAAAAAATTAAGATAAAGTGACACAAAGATACTAATTAATCTGATATTGTATACGATAAAAACATATTGCAAAAAGCAACATTTAATTTTTGTCGGTATGTTTTTGTTAATTCGAAAAGAAAAACAGGAATTACATCTAAGTTTTTTGCATTTGTATCCAAATGATCAATTTATGTTAAAATTTAATTGTTTTACTGATAATTAGCCCGTCCAACATTAATCCATCACAAGATAAGAACAAAAATGTGCTTGTGTTTTTCCTAGAGCCTATATTTTTATTTCAAAGAAAGAAATTAAAAATGAAATTATATAAAAATCTAGAAAATCATTAGCTTTGTAAACTAATACATCAACGAGGATTAAACTATTCTATGAAATTGATTAAATAAATTGTAAAAATTTCTACAGAAATGAAATCATAAGAAAACGATTCACAAAATAAATTAAAAATATAAATATATGTTTGATTCAAAAATTTACGCCAACAGACGAAATCTGTTGAAAAACAAACTTTCTAACGGTATCCTTTTGTTTCTTGGAAACAATGACTCCTCATCCAATTATCCGCAAAACGTTTACCATTTTCGTCAGGATAGTTCATTTCTCTATTTTTTCGGAATTGATGAGCCAGGATTAGCGGCAATAATTGATCTGGATTCGGGTGAAGAAATTGTTTTTGGAAATGATGTGGATATTGAAGACATCATTTGGACTGGTCCCGTAGAATTGCTTAAAGAAAAAGCAGCAAAATCAGGAATAAATCAAACTTTTCCTTTTGAAAAGGTTATTGATTACATTGAAAAAGCAAATGCACAAAAGCGCACAGTTCATTATTTGCCGCCCTACCGCAACGACAATCGTATTTTCTTGAATCAGCAATTGGGCATTTCTTTTGAATCCTTAAAGCAAGAAGCCTCACTTGATTTAATTAAAGCAGTTATTGAGCTTCGCTCGATTAAAGAACCATGCGAAATTGAGGAAATCCGCAAATACATGGATGTGGCTTATGAAATTCACACCACTGCAATGAAAATGGCGAAACACGGAGTTTATGAATACCAGATTGCCGGAGCCATGGAAGGTATTGCATTATCATACAACGGATCGCTTTCTTTCCCTACAATTCTTTCGGTTCGGGGAGAAGTTTTGCACGGACATTATCATGGAAATATGATGAAAAACGGGGATTTATTGCTGGTGGATGCCGGAGCTGAATCGCCCATGCATTATGCTACCGATCATACAAGAGTGGTTCCAGTAAGTGGCAAATTCACCCAAAAACAAGCGGAGATTTATCAAATTGTTCTCGATTCGCAAATGGCTGCAATTAATGCCATTAAGCCAGACGTAAAATATCAGGATATCCATTTGCTTTCGAGCAAGGTAATTGCTGAAGGACTTAAAAAAATAGGCCTGATGAAAGGAGATATTGCTGAAGCTGTAAAAGCTGGTGCTCACGCATTTTTCTTTCCTCATGGCTTGGGACACATGATGGGCTTGGATGTTCACGATATGGAAGACATTGGGCAAATTTATGTGGGTTATGATGATGAAGTTCGCCCCATTGATCAATTTGGCACGGCATACTTACGCTTAGGAAGAAGATTAAAACCAGGTTTTGTGGTAACTGTTGAACCGGGAATATATTTTATACCTGAACTTTTCGCCCAATGGAAATCGGAAAACAAATTCGCTGAATTTATCAATTACGATAAAGTTTCCGAATACCTGGATTTTGGCGGCATACGTATAGAAGACGATGTACTTGTTACCGAAACTGGATTTGAAGTACTTGGGAAACCTATTCCAAAGACAATTGAGGAAGTGGAAGCTTTTATGGCCAGCTAAACTTAGAATCTGTTTAAATTTCTTATAAAATTTTTATTATGCCCGTCAATTCGAGTTTTTCTAACGTCGCTTCTCTATACCCGCATACATTTTTGTAATTGATTAATATATAGGAGCGGACTCGAAGATACGATAGAAAAAGTATCGAGAATAGGGGCACAATAATTTAATGTTTTAAAATTTAAACAACCTCTTAAGGAAATTTATTTCTTTTTTGAGGGTTTAAATATTCCCGTTAAAAGATATCCCATAACAGCACCCCATATTGTGCTGATCCATGGATTTGATGTTATTGGGCACGATCCGCTTGTGCAGCCAACAAATGCGTAATATAAAAACCCGCCTAAGGCTCCAAGAGCAGTAAACACAATTTCATAAATGAGAAAAGCCCTTTTGGGGGCTGATCTCATTGTGGAATTATCATTTTCGTTAAGTTCCATGCTAATTTTGTTCCGTAGTTGTTTTAAGCAAAACTTCGTCAATCATTTGAACAAAGGAATTCTTTGGCATTGCGCCCATTGCCATTTGCGGTTGCTCATTCATAGGGCAAAACAAAATAGAAGGAATACTTCTGATTCCGAAAGCAGCGGCAAGTTCCTGCTGATCTTCTGTATCTACTTTATAAATATCTACTTTCCCTTCATATTCTTTTGAAAGTTCTTCGAGAACAGGAGCAACCATTTTGCATGGACCGCACCAGTCGGCATAAAAATCAATAATGCAAGGATTTTTTCCTTCAAATTTCCAATCTTTGTTTGTTTCATAATTAAATACCTTTTGTTTAAAGGTTTCTGATGTTAAATGTTCCATTTTTATAATTGTTTGTGATTATTTTAAAATTGATACTATAATTTGATTCATTTCCTTATCGGCTTCAAGCATATATTCGGCCTGGCTTCCTTTAAGAAAGGCAGATAAAGCCGGAGCATTAAGTTTTGACACATAGGTTTTTCCATCGGATTTTTCGTAAATCGAAATTCGGCAAGGCATCATGTTACTCATAATTCTTTCGGTGTTGTGTTTAAGAATTTGATATGCAATCTGAGGCTTACATAATTCCAAAACCTTTACAGGCAAAACACTAAAACCATTGTTAAACATTGTTTCCTGAAGATTATGAGTTGCTGGCAGTTTCCAACCGGCATCAACTGCTGTTTTCACAAATAATGCTTCCGTTTCGGCCATATTTAGCGGACTTAGGAATTCTGAAAAAAGTTCAAGGTTATCCATGTGAATTTAATTTAAATTACTTTTTGATATATTTATCAAGCGCAGCATCCAGTATCTCTTTTTTCTGCAATCCAACAAATGTTTCTACTAACTTACCATTGTTGAAAATCATAATTGTTGGAATGCTCACAATATTGAATTTTGCGGAAGTCGCAGGGTTTTTATCCACATCCATTTTACAAATTTTGGCGCTGCTTCCCATTTCCGCAGCAATTTTATCAATGGTTGGGCCCTGCATACGGCATGGCATACACCAAGTTGCCCAATAATCAACAAGAACAACGCCCGAACTGGTTACTGAAGCAAAATCAGCATCAGTTATATGAGTTACACTCGAACTTAATTCTGTGGCGGTTTCTGTTGCTGTTTGATTGGTTTTATTTGTTGTTTTGCTGTTACCTTTATAGTAATTAGCGATAGTAACTCCAGCAGCCAATACAATAACAGTAGTAACTATCCAAACTGAGTTTATTCTGAAAAATCCCATTTTTTTTGGTTTTTGGTTTTTATTATTCATACATTAATTGTTAGCGTTTTTTATTGCAGACAGCAATGTTGATGCTGGTTGAACACCGACAAACTGTTTTATTATTTTTCCGTTTTTAAAAAGTATTAAAGTTGGAATACTCATAATTCCATATTTTGCGGCAACACTTCGGTTATCGTCAACGTTTAATTTTGCAATAACAGAATCTCCGTTTAATTGTGAAGCGAGCTCATCAAGAATAGGAGTTTGCATGCGGCAAGGAGCACACCATTCGGCCCAAAAATCAACGAGTGTAATTCCTTTATTAATAGCACTTTCGAAGCTTGAATTGTTTAAGTGAATTACTTTTGTTTTATCTGCTATCATGTTAATATTTTTTGCTGTCTTATTCAATATGTATGCCAAAGTTTTCAACATACTGTATATCATTTACATACAAACATTGCGAGTTAATAACTTGTAATTTGGTTAGCATTATTTTGTTAACTTACATTATCATTATGTTAATTGTGTTAACTTTGTAAAAAAAATATTATGGTTGCCGACGAAATAAGTTCCTTTCCTTGCGGACTGATTGTTTTAAATAAACAATTTAGTGTTAAAAAAGTGAATGAAGAAATCCTGAATCTCACTGGGACAGAGAAAAAGGAATGGATACATGAGCCCATAAGTAAATTGCCTTTTTACGAAATAAACGAATCTCAAAGTCGGAGGATAAATTTTATTAAGTGTATTGGCAATTCAAAGGATCCGGTAATGCATAAAAGCGCTATGCTCCGAACTAAAAATGGCAAGCAAATCCTGGTTTTTTTAACTGGAAAAAAAACTTCTGCAAATGAGTTTTCAATTTGCGTAACGGATATTTCAAAAGAAATTAATTGCGCAATTGGAAAAATTCCTGAGTTGACATTGTTGTCGAAATCGCCATTAAGTTCTATCGTGGGCAAGGATGAAAAAATTCAGGCCTTATACAAACTCATTGAACTTGCCTCCGATTCTATTGCTAATGTTATGATAAGTGGCGAAAGTGGCACGGGAAAAGAGTTGGTTGCAAAAGCCATTCATCAGCTTTCGGCTCGAAAATCAAAACCATTTGTTACTGTAAATTGCTCCTCGTTAAGCGAAACACTATTGGAAAGTGAATTGTTCGGGCATATTAAAGGTTCTTTTACAGGCGCATATAAGGATAAAACAGGGAAATTTGAGTCTGCTTCAGAAGGAACTATTTTTCTGGACGAAATTGGTGAAATAAGCCCGATGATTCAGGTGAAACTGCTCAGAGTAATACAGGAAAAAACCATTGAACGAGTAGGCGATAACAAACTCATAAAAGTGAATATGCGAATTATTGCCGCAACAAATAAAAACCTAAGGGAACAAGTTGGAAAAGGTCTTTTTAGGGAAGATCTTTTTTATCGCTTAAATGTTTTCCCGATACAAACCGTTCCATTACGCGAACACCGCAACGATATCCCTTTACTCTGCACTCATTTTATTGAACAGTTCAACAAACAAACAGGCAAAAATATCAGAGGTCTTTCTGAAGATGCCTTTCGCATTATGCTTGACTACTGCTGGCCTGGAAACGTAAGAGAACTTGAAAATAGTATTGAACACGCATTTGTAATTTGCAACAAACCCATGATTGATGTATTTGACCTGCCTCAGGATATTCGATTGGTAAGTTTGAGACAAGGCTTATGTAAAGGTATTGATTTAACAAATAAGCCATCCTATTTTTACACAAATCTTTCAGAAAAAAATACATTTGTCGCAATACCAGAAAACCGCTCGCCCATTGATAAAGAGCAATTGCTTGCCTTACTCGAAACAAATCATTGGAACAAAACCAATACAGCCGCTCAACTGGGAATAAGCCGTGTAGCTCTTTGGAAAAAAATGAAAAAACTCGGGATTCAATAGCCACCCATTGGGATTATCCCGAATTAATCATTAAGAATTTTGAAAAAATGAACTAATGATTCCATGAGGGTAATCCCGCTTAGCATTTGTTCAAAGATTATTGAATAAATCTTTGATTATAAATGCTTTTGCGATTCAGCATTTTCTAATGCTGAATTTTGGATTATTGTAGCTTAGGGATTTGAAAAAACAGCAGACTTGGTTAACGAAAATTTAGTCAGTTTTTTGTTTTGAACTCAAATATGGCGACAGAAAAAATCGAAATCCATGAGGTCAAAGGTTCAAAGAAGTGTAGGATCGAAGTCAGCTTATACCATTTGTTTTCAATTATCTTGTTTGCTGCTTAGCATTATTTGATTGAACAGAATGTTATTTTTGTAAATTTGTATCGATTAAATAACACATAAATCATGAAAAAACAACTGATATTTTTAATTTTAATATTTGCATCCGTTAATCTTTTTTCGCAATCGGAAATGATTGTTAAAAGCAATACTGATACTGCTAAGATACTAATGATTGATTCCTGTTTCTATCTTAAAATTGACGGAAAAGATTATTTAAAAATTCAAAAAAACAAAACAGTACAATTAATGGGAAAAGCTGAAGCATGGGACGATATGCGTGTACCCGTAACTTCAACCCTTGTTGACGGAAGCAACCCACCCGTTTTTTCTTCATTAAAAAACAGTGGAGGTGAATATATTGGTACAGCTCAAAAATTTGATGGTATTGATGATTATGATTCAATTCCCGCAAGTAAAGTGTTAAATTTTTTGCAAACAGATTTCAGTATAGGATTCTGGATACAACCGGAACCTGGTTTGCTAAACGATTCTAAAATATTATATAAAAAAGGCGGCTGGAATATTGGAATATATCAGGAAAAAATTCGTGTTTACCTTGAAGGGAAAGAGGTATTTCTATCGAATGTTGAACTGAATATGGGTGGCAGAAATTATGTACTTATCAGCGTGAAAAACAACGCCACTAGTTGTAATTTAAATGTATATGTAAACAATAAATTTGCAGGAAAACAAAATTATTTCTCTAAAATAATCGACAATACTTCTCATGTTTATATTGGAAAACCTGAATCAAAAGGTTATGGAAACAATTATAAAGGCGTTTTGGATGAACTAAATTTTTGGAACAAAGTGTTAACCACCGAAGAGCGAGATTCGCTATGGAATAACAGCAAGGGTACTGTTAAAAATATTGCAAAGAGCAATTTGGTTCTTGGTTTTAGCTTTAATGATATTGAAACACAAATTCAAAGCTCTAATAATAATTCTCCATTAATGGCATACTCAACAATTGTTCAATACACTCCGGATATTGCGCAAGGTCTTGTTTCTGAAACCATAATAAGCCATGGAGTTTATGTTTATTACTTTAACAAGGATAATCTTCAGGAACTTTTTTTTACGGCACAATTACCTCATTCCTGGATTGAAGGATCCGACATTGAACCCCATGTTCATTATGTGCGACCAAATTCTGATACGGGAACTGTTGTTTGGGGATTGGAATATACATGGACCAATATTGGCGACATATTTGCCGATACAAAAACAATATACTCTTACAATAAAACAAAAGCAAGTTCTAATGATCAGCAGATATATTCAAGTTTTGGAATGGTAAACGGAACAGGGAAAACCATTAGCAGTATGATTGTTTGCCGTATATTCCGCGATGCAGAAAACCCCCTAGATACTTATAATTACGATGTTGGTTTGCTTGAAGTTGATTTTCACATCAGAAACAATTCTCTTGGAAGTTCCGGTATTACAAAAAAATAAAAAAACTGCCAGAAAAAATCCGGCAGTTTCTTAATGAACAATTTTTGTTTTACTTTTTATCGTACAAAACACCTGTAACTTTAAATTCGGTACGGCGGTTTAGCTGATGAGCTTCTTCCGAACAAGCAACACCATCGGCACAATTATTTCTAAGCACCTTTTCTCCATAACCTTTGGCTGTTATTCTTTTTTCAGAAACACCTTTACTTATAATATAAGCAACGGCCGATTCAGCTCTTTTTTGCGAGAGTGCTTCATTGTATGCATCACTTCCCCTGCTATCAGTATGAGAGCCTAATTCAATAGTAACATTAGGATTTATCAGAAGTAATTCCGCAATTTTATCAAGTTCAATAGCTGCATCAGGACGTATGTTCCATTTGTCAAAATCGTAATAGATATTTTCTATGACAACAGGTTTGCCAATGACAATTTTCTGAAATATCAGTTCTACGAATACCGTGTCGTTGTGGGTTTTGCATTCAGTTGCAAAGGACTTTGCCTGAGTAAAATAACCTTCTTTTGAACCTGAAACAGAATATGAAGAATTGCAATCAATTGAAGAGAAAAATTTTCCTTTATCATCAGAACTCAAATCTGTGATAATATTCTGTCCTTTATTAATGATATTTATGTTAACGCCGCTGAAAGGAACAATTGAATTGTCGGCAAGAACAACTTTTGTTATTCCGGCTAAAATCAAGTTTCTTGGAGGATCAGGCATAAATGAATAAATATCATCAAGACCTTTTCCATCGTCGCGGTTAGAAGCAAAATATCCTTTTTCTGCAGATTTGGTGAAGTAAACAGAAAAATCATCTTTTGGTGAATTCATAGGATATTTTAAATTTTCTGGTGTTTCCCAATTGCTTTTGCTTCCTTTTGCTGAAAACAAATCCAATCCACCCATTCCCGGAAGCCCATCGCTTGAATAATAAAGCACTCCTGTACTGTCGATAAATGGAAAAACTTCTTTACCAGATGAATTTATATTGATACCCGCATTTTTGGGCGCAGACCATTGTCCATCGTTCTGAAGTTCGCAGTAATAAATATCAGATCCGCCATAACCACCTGGCATATCAGATGCAAAGTATAAAATTTTCCCGTCACTTGATAATGTAGGATGACCAACAGAATATTCCTGTGCATTGTTGTATTTGAAAGGCTTAACAGCTTTCCAACTGTTGTTTTCATACGTTGCAGAATAAATTTCTAAACGGTTGATGTAATCGCCAACAGAGTAATTCTCGAACCAACTGGTAGGGTCGCTATTTACGGGCTTTTTGGTAACTTTTACCATTTTAGTGCGTGTAAAAAACATGGTTTTACTCAGCGTATTATATGTTGCAGGACCATTGTGAAACTCATTGTTAACGCTGCTTATCTCATCACCAATTGAAGAGGGAATCCCTGAATTGTCTGCTTTAACATAAAAAAGTTTTAAATATGGATTTCCAGTCCAACCATATATTTCGCTTGCAGAATATGTTTTACCACTAATTTTTTTATCAGAAGTATAAATATACGAATTATTAAATGGAATAAGACCGAATTCAGAATACTTAGTATTTATTCCTTCTACATTGTTAACTTTTATGTAAGGCGGATTTGCTATCCATTCCTGTGATTTTTTACAAGACTCAATCTGCTTTTCAGCAACTAATTTCTGTGAAGGATTATTTGATTCATAAATTTCGTATTGTGAAATAGCTTCATCGTACTTTCCGTTTGATTTTAGCAC
>JBBQSF010000070.1:0-15587 GCA_038214085.1 Bacteroidales bacterium
CTTTTCATAATTGTTCTCAGGAGTATCCTGTTTTCTATTTGTTTCTTTGTTAATTTTCCTTCGGCTAAAAATTTAGTTTCAAAAATTGGATACGCAAGTTTTTCAGGTGAGTCATAAACTGTACCCATATCCAGAAGAACATTTTTATCATCAACAATACTTATGTCTACTGCACATCCATAATTATGCAATGAACCTACAGCAGGATTTGCAATAAAATTTGCTCTTTGAGAAAGTGGTATTTTCACTGAATCCCAGAACAATTGCTGAATTGAGCGGGGCCTGGCTGCGTCGAATATAATCAGGCTATAGTTTGCATTTTTTTCTTTTAATATTTTATTTGCTTTTACTATTTTCATGGCAACTTCTTTTTGAAAATAAGCTTTATCAAAATCTCCATAAACGTCAAATCCCATAAAATTACTATCGGTTGAATAAACCATTTTCACACTAATGGAAGAATCAAAATCCAAAATATCTACCAATCCGTTATTGATACAACTTTGTTCAATTGCTGTGATATGCAATCGTTTTCCGGAGGTTCTTTGTTTCGCTTTTGTGCATGATTCAGACTTGTCAGAAGCATTAATTCCACAACACGAATAGAAACCAACGATTAAAATAAACAAGAGATATCGTATCACTTTTTACCAGGTTTTTTAGGTATATTTTTCTTCGGCTGTGAATCTTCCTTTTTAATAACAGGAGCAAGAAGAACTTCGGCAGTAATGTAAAGTTCAATTTTTGGATTTACCGAATTGGTGTAAACCGTAATGGTTTCATTTTTCGTTCCCAGCTCGTCTTTGGTATCTAGTAAAACATTTATTTGTCCGGATGCTCCGGGAAGAATTGCATTTACGGGAAAATCACTCACCACACATCCGCAACTTGTTTCTGCACCTGTAATTATAAGATCAGAATTGCCAGTGTTCTGAAAAGTAAAACTGGCAACTTTTTTAGTTCCAGAATTTATATTTCCGAAATTATGAACCGTTTGTAAAAATTTAATATCCGGCTTTTTAATTTTCTTTTCAAGTGTATCTAACGATTCATACATAATAATCTGAATTTTGCGCTCTAATGCCGCTCCACGACTGTATATGGAGTTGCGCTGATCGTTCGGATTATCGCTTACAAAAGCATTGGCCATGGATTCGCCCACAGGATCTTCATAGATATTCAATTTACCGCCGTCGGCAGAAGTACCATTGAGATAAGGTTTAAAAATGCCATAGTTGTATTCCGCAAAATAATTTTTCAAACTACTGATTCGCCTTTTGGCAAGGTTTACATTATATGCTGTTGTATTAAGCGGACTGCAATAACCCTTTACTGTAATATTTACTTCCCTTCCTTTTTGCAAGTCTTTTAAAAGCCATACAGAAACCTGCTCCAGTTTAATAAATCCATTGGAAACATAATTGTTAAAAAACTCCTCAATATCTTGTTCGGCTTTCATGGATGAATTGCCCACCAATCCTTTTGCATATTCACCTTTATAAATATCCTTCATCTGAATGTAATCAGCAAGCGTGGTCTTATAATTCAACTTGGTAACTGTGTCCCATGATGCCGGACTGGGTATGTCATTATGAAAATACAACGTCAATGGCAACAAATCCTTGATTGATTGTTCATAATTCACAGTATCTTTCAACACAACAAGAGAATCCTTTTTCACAATAATATTTTTTTTCTTTTGCCATTCGTACGAATAAATGTCATTACAACAGGTTTCGCCTTTGATATAATATGATCCCGGACGGTTAGAAGTAAAATAGCCATCGGAATCGTTTTCATTTACTGTAAAATAAATGTCGTTATAGCTTGTATTTAGAGGGAATCCGATGTTCTCAGGAAAAGTCCATTCATTTAATGCACCTTCTGATTTAAAAACATCATAACCACCAAGCCCCTTGTGCCAGTCGGAGCTAAAGAAAAGTGCATTTGTTTTATTGTCGTAAAAAGGAGCGATCTCATCGCCTTCGGTATTTATGAAACTCCCGAGGTTTACAGGATCGCCTAATTTTCCATTTTTTATCATGGAATACCAGATGTCATTTTTACCAAATCCACCTGGTCGGTTAGAAGTAAAATACAAAACTTCAATTCCAAGGCTGTCAATTTTCGATATAGTTGGTTGAGTGGATGAATATCCTGAAGGGTTGATTTTATCATTTAATTTAACAGGATTTTGCCATTTGCCATTCAAGAATTCAATCATATAAATGCTACATTCAATTTCTGCGTATTTTGAAGGTGAGCAGCGGGAAAAATAGATTTTTTTATGCTCCTTTGTAAAAGCAGTATTGGCATTATTTGTTTCCTTGCCGTTGATTTTGCTTTTCCATTCTTTCGCTAAAGCCCAGCCCGCTATAGAATTTTTCGAAATAAATACCTTTGACAAATAAACATTTGGAAGCAAGAATTCATTTTCTTCAGACATATATGGCCTTAATGTTGAAAAAACTAGAGCAGTATCACCCAGTTGAAATGCAGCAAATTCAGAATAAGGTGTGTTGATATTTTCGCCTAAATGCTCTATTAAAACAGCTACGGTATCCTTAACAAACTTTTTGGCAAACTCGCAGGATTCAATTTCATGCTTTGCTTTTCGTGAGTAAAAATCATTGTCTTTTGAATGTTTTTCGGAATACAAAAAAAATGAATTTCTGGCATCGGTATATTTCGCATTGCTTTTCTGCATCCAGCCCATCCAGAACAATGCAAGAGGGTAATCACTATTTTTAGCTGATTCATGAACTTTTGAATACCATTTTTCGGCCTGAATGTAATCATTAAAAAGTCTGCACGATTCTGCATATTTATATGCCAATGACATATTTGAGCTGTCCTGTAAGATCAGTTGCCCGAAATATAAGGAAGCGCTGTAATAATCGCCATCAGCAAATGCTGCATCACCAAAACGTAATGATTCTTCAGCTGTTTGAGCTAATATTACTGAATTAACAGCAAATACAATAAAAAATAAACATATTATTCGTTTCATTCCATTTAAAAAATTGGGCAAGGAATCTTTTTTACATAATATTGTTGGTTCTTATTTATGATATAAATTATCGACAATTCAAATCCTCCGCGTGCCTGGCTTGCAGGAGTAAGATTTGAAATATTAATATCGTAACTCAAACCAAGACTCCAGGTTTTATAATCAAGCCCTGTAACAAAATTCAAGGCATCACCAACTCGGAAATACGTTCCGAATGAAACAGCCAAATAATTTTCAATTGCTGAAGTTTTTACATATTTTACAATTGATCCGATATTCACCTCAAAATAAGTCCCCTGTTTCATAATCAAAAGAGATGGAATTACCATGGTTCTCCTATACACATCAGCCTTGGATGTGGCATGAAAGACAATTTTACGATCAAGTCGGATATTTTCATCTCCAAAAAGTGACTGCCTTGGTGTATTAATATGAAATACGGACAGACCAGCATTAAAATCCATTTTATTTTTATACATCAAATGCCAATAAGCACCTGCTGAAAGATCAAAAAAAACAAAATTAGATGTTGCAAATGATTCGTTATTGCTGAGTTGTGGGTCATAAAAACTTCCGTTGAACTGGTTGTCGAAAATAAGACTGGCATAATCAATTGTTCTTTGTGCAGCACCAGCCTGTATTCCAAAGGAAACAAACTGATTATTGATTCTGTTAATTGAACGGATATATGAAAAAGAGAGATTTGCCTGAGTAGTCCCAAACTTTGAATCGCCAGCCTGATCGCGGTTTACAACAAATCCACCACCGAATAAATCATGCTTAAGATACCTCTTAATGATAGGCATATCCATGGATGCTGAAACCGAACGAAAAGGCACGGATACTGATCGCCATTGGTTTTTATTTGAAAGTGTGAAGCGGTGGGTTCCGCTAAAAAATCCGCTCAGTGCAGGATTGAGTGTTAATGGACTCGAATTAAACTGTGAGAAATGCATATCCTGAGCAACCGAAATCAAGGAGCTCAGAAACAAAAAAACGAAGCAGAATATTTTTATACCTCTAGTCATTCTATCGTATTAATGTAACATTTCCTTTTTTTACAAACTCCATATCATTGATACATGTGGCCTTTAAATAATAATCGTAAACAGCAGGGTCGCAAGAACGCCCACGAAAGGTACCATCCCATGC
The DNA here is from genome assembly GCA_038214085.1 of Bacteroidales bacterium. Taxonomy (GTDB): domain Bacteria; phylum Bacteroidota; class Bacteroidia; order Bacteroidales; family CG2-30-32-10; genus JBBQSF01. The sequence continues at coordinate 4,163 of JBBQSF010000070.1, forward strand.
TTTACCCATATCGTATGTTTCGAATACTTTTTCGCCCCAGCGATCATAAACCACAAAATATACATCTTTAACTACATTACTTCGAACCAGCAATACATCATTATTGCCATCGTTATTAGGAGAAAATGCATTGGGAACAAAAACCTGTGATTCATTACAAAAAACATCAATTACATAAACAATAACACTGTCGGTATATTCACATCCGTAGGCATCTTGAATTGTAACATAATACGTTGTGGTAGTAATTGGTGACGCAGTTGTATTTGCTGAAGCTGGATTCGAGAGTCCGGTTGCAGGATACCATGAATAAGTATTTCCGGGAATCAAAGTAGTGTGAATTCCTGTGCTTTGAGAACTGTAAATTACAGTATCATCGGCATAAGAATAAATATTCGGAGGAAAAGTTGTTGAATCATGAACCATAACTGTATCAATGGTAGTGCATCCTTGATTATCGGTTATAGTAACGTAATAAATTCCGGCGCATAAATAATTTGCAGGATTCACTGAAGTATTATTGCTCCACAAATAATGATATGGGTTTGTTCCTCCAATTGGAAAAGCAGTAGCCGAACTGTTGCATACTTCAACACAGGGAACATTTGTTGCAGAAATTGAATTTATTAGAGGCGTAGGCTGCGAAATAATTACAGAATCATTTTTTTCACAATCATGATCGTCCGTTATTGTTACATAGTGAACTCCTGCTGATAAACCAGTTGCAACAGAAGAATCCTGACCATTATCCCAACTGTATAAATAAGGCGGAGTTCCACCAGAAGCAATGATTTCAGCCTGACCATTTGAGAAACCATAACACGAAGGCATTACCAATGTACCTTGCATGCTCATTAGCTGAATGGGGTTTTCTACAGTAAAATAAATATTTCTCAGGCAACCTTCTTTTTCATGAATAAGTACATTATGTATTCCGGCACAATAGCCATCAGCAATGTTGTTTGTATCGCCATTGCTCCAATAATATGCATACGGAAGCTGTCCTCCGGTTGCACTTGCATATACAAAAGCATTGCAATCGCCAAAACATAAGGGCGGTATAATGCTATCAATCAATGCATCAAATGATGAAGTATCTGTAACCACAGCAACAGATTGAGTTGTGCACCCATTTGAATCGGTTACGATCACCTGAAAATTTCCAGCACATAAACTGTCTGCTGTTTGAACAGTATCACCAGAAATCCAATGATAATGATAAGGCAATGTACCTCCAACTGGAAAAGCGGTTGCTGAGCCATCGCAAACGCTGTCGCATTCCACTCCAACAGTTGTAAAATTCTGAACCAACAACTGTGGTGGCTCTGATATAACAAAAGTAAGCACTTTGCTGCATGGAACACCATCTGTAACAGTAACATAATATGTTCCGGGATATAGATTATTTATACTATTTGAAGAATTACCATTGCTCCAGTTATATATATACGAACCGATACCTCCGGTTGGACTTACCGAAGCACTTCCATTGTGTAACCCAAAACAGCTAACATTATGAACCAACAAATGTGGTGCAATTGCAGAGACAAATACAACAATTGTATCTTTTTTCTGGCAACCAGAAGCATCAGTGGCTGTAACTATAAATTGAGTAGTTACAGAAGGATTAACTGTAGGAGTTGACGTATTAGCGCCACTTACAATTGAAGACAAAGGCGTCCATGAATAAGTAACTGGATTAACAGGATTCAGATTTGTAACACTAAGTACTGTTGAACTTCCTGCGCATATTGTCTGGTTATTTCCTGCATTTATTGAAACAAGCGAAACATTGATTCTAACACTATCTAATTGTGAGCAAGACTGATTTGAAGCATAAACGTAATAGGTGGTGCTGGTTGTAACATTAATCGTAACAGAACTATTTGTCAATGGGTGGTTCAAAGTATCTGTCAAATTTGGAGACGTTGACCAGACGAAAGTATTTGCACCCCCCGATGCTGTGGCATGCAAGGTAACCAATCCCGAACAGATAGTGGTGTCATTTCCAGCATTTACATTTAAAACAACCACCAGAACTTTCTGAAGGATAGTATCCGTGCAAACGCCATTTGACACGAGCAACAAATAATTTGTGGTAATGTTGGGTGAAGCTATTGGATTAGAAATAGTGCTGCTGCTTAAATTAGTTGATGGTATCCAGTTGTAGGTTATATTTGTTCCCGGGAGTTGAGGCATTCCAATCTGGATAAAATCACCCTGACAAATTAATTTATCAGGCAAGGTATCGTTTTCACCTACAAGAATAACAACACTTTTGGTTATGGTATCAGCACCGTTACAAGTCCCGTTATCAGTAACTATCAGCGAAACATAATAGATACCTGAATGAGTGTATAAATGGCTGGGGTTAATCTGGCTTGATGTTCCGCCATCGCCGAAATTCCAAAAATAAGTAACACCCGATGTACTTGTAGAATGTGATGTATTCTGAAAGTTTGCATTGTAAGGAGCACAACCTACAGGAGGAGCAATAAAATCAGCAATTGTTATTGGAAGCAAAAAATCAAATTTTATAACACCGTTATTGCAATTGGAACTGTTATTGGTGTTCGACCAGGCTCCAGGAGTAGTTGGAAAATCATCAATTCCGCCACATCCGGCGCAAACCGACTGGTAAATTTTCCCGGATTTATCAAAACGGCTGGTGCCGCCATCCACATGCTCATAACTCGAACCACCAAAGAAAGAGCCATAAACCAATGCAGAAGCATCGTCCTTTAATACCATAAAATAATAATCGCTGTTGTCGGTTGTGCTTTGAAAAGCATTTGGTGTAATAGGCATTCCAGTTGTACCACCAAAACCATTCACACTCCCACCCCATCCTGATAAATAAATATTATTGCACAGATCTACAAGAAATGCTGTTGGCGAAATATTGGGAACCCCTGAGCCTGTTCCAAAAGCAGTTGACCATACTTTAGAAGTAAGGTTGGGATTAAATTTACTGATAAACTGACCACTGTTTGGCATATTCCACAATGCATTGTAAATATATGTATTTCCCGGAGCAGTGGTTTGGCCAAACACATGAACATTATTTTTTTTATCTAGTTCAATTAAATAAATCTGGTCATAGCCCGAAGATCCGTAATAAGTCGATCTTAAAATTGCATTTCCATTTGTGTTAATTTTAGTAACAAATCCGTCGCATGAGCCACCGAGGTTTGATGGCTGAATTACTCCAGGAGTAACAGGAAAATTTGTAGAGGTGGTTCCTCCACAAACATAAATATTGTTTGAAGTATCAATAGCAATAGCATAAATTGCGTCGTTACCGCTACCACCCAAATACGAGGACCAGATTAAGTTTTGGAGATTATTATCGAGTTTAACGATGCAACCATCCTGTGTTCCGCCACCAATAGTGGTTTGAAATGCGCCGGAAGTAACAGGAAAATCAGAAGATTGTGTACTAGAAACCACATAACAATTATCATTTGCGTCAAGTAACACTTCGCCACGCACATCATCAGCGTAATTATATTTTAAGGGCGGCGTAGTATTTAAACCGTCGTTTCCTGATCCTCCAAAATAAGTTGACGCCAGCAAAGCTGTTCCATCAGCCTTAAAGCGAGAAATATACATATCGGAACCATTGGTATAATTCAGAACATAAGTTAAAGTGTAAGCAGTGCCACCATTAAATGTGATGTCGTAAGCTCCGGGAGTTACTGGAAAGTTAGAAGATCCCGTGGTTCCAAAGACAAACAATTCGTTGTTGCTGTTCACAAAAATACTATGGGGAACTTCAGGTCCGTTGCCACCAAAATAGGTACTGTATTTCAGAAAAGAACCAGTGGTATCATATTTTGTAATGGCTATATCACAATTGCCTCCGTTATATGTAGTCTGAAAAGCCCCAACAGTTGTAGGATAACCTATTGCAAAAACATTTCCGGCAGCATAAACAAAACCTTTATAATCATAAGTGGCCGTATAGCCCCAGTTATCTGCAGTTGAGCCAGAATAAGTCGAAAAAATAAGCACAGGGTCTATTACTAAATCGTAACTTTTATTATAAGAATCGGGGAAATTGAAACCAACAACGTTATCCTTTAAAATGTAATTGCATTTTACATGCAAAGTATCGCCATCAATTAATTGATAAGCAAAAGGTTTAAGCTCTGTAACTTTATTAACAGAAGTTTCGATAAGAAGATTTTTATTTTTTATTTTAATTTTTTCAACTCCAGAATATTTAATCTGGATTATTTCAGGATTGCTTCCTGAATGAACAAAGTAATCGGTTTTCAGATGATAGTCCGATTGATACATTTGCATATCAATGCCAGGATAAAGACCTGAATATTTAACTTTTTGATAGTTATGCACTCCCGAACTCCAACGCGACTGATCATTTCCGAGATAATAATTGTAATACTCAGGTGATTGACCTTCTGCCTCTGTAAGCACTTCAGGCGAAGCATTGAGATAAATTAATTTATACGCATGATATCCAACAAGATTTTCAACTTTAGCTTTTTGTAATGAATCAAATTTATATGACAATAGTTTATGAACTTTTTCAACATCTTCAAACACAAATGTGAAAACATTTTTTTCAAGAAAAACCACTCCACCACCTATGTCAGCACGATACAAAATATTATCGTTCCATTGTTTTTTGTTTTCGGTAAAATTTATATTTCCCGAGCTATGGGAATGTTGCGCCAAAACAGGTACAACTATTAAAACGAAGAATAATCCCGCAATTATTTTATGAAAATTTCTACGCATCAACAGAATGTTTATACAAAGATAAAAAAATTACCATTGTAAATATAAGGACTCTACTAATTCCAGAAAGTTGCCCGAGAAATTGATAAATTAATTGGCTATATCAAAATCAGATTTATGATATTTGATTTTTATCAATTAAATCCAAATTCAATTTCATTCAATATCTTTTCTGAACTGCCATCGCTGTACATTACATCAAATTCTTTAGCAAGAATTGCATTTTTCACATCATTAGGAGAAGTTTTCCCTCTTACAAAAAAAACATAAAGCCAGATTTTTGTTCCTTCATATTTTGTTTGAACACGGACTATGTATTTGTTCCCGGAAACATGACTTACTAAATATGAAAGTTGATCGTTCATACCCGCAGTAAAATTCTTAATTTCAGCTTTGAATATTTCAAGGTCGCTATCAGCATAAGTTTCAAATTTATTAAACTTTGCATCATAAGCTGGAATCAATGAATCCATATATTCAGAAAAGGAAATTTTAGAAATGGATTTATCAATAGAAGAAACCTTAAATTCTAGTTTTTCAACAATTATTATGTCATTATTTTGAATTGAAATTTCCTTGGCTTCAATGATTGATTTTATTTTTTCAGGAGTAAAAAGTGAAGGATTAAAATAAAGTTTTGCATCAATGGGTTCCCCAAAAATAGTAGTAAAGCCATAAAAACCTTTTTGTTGTTTTAATATTTCTGTCAGAAGGAATTCGTCGTAAGCATCAAAGTAATTTTGAATTTGCAAAGAAATAACTCCAATTTGCTCAATTTCCGGATTAATTAAGAAGATTTTTGACGGAATAAAAATAGATTTTTTAATTTTTTCGGGATCAGTTAATGCTTCATCATAATACACTTCAACTGTTTTGTGCTTTACAAATGTTTTAACTCCAATAACGCCTTTTACATCTTTCATTTGTTCGGCAAACGAAACAGAACTGCCGTAACATTTGATGCTTTTCATGTTTTCGAGTGTAACAATTTTCGCATCCTTCATTTGCTGTTCGCTGCCCCACATCATGCTAATTGTAGGCACTTCGAGTTTTGAAGAAAATAATATTCCGGCAGCAATTAAAACAACAATAATTACTGGAGGTAGCCAACGTAAAGGTTTTCTATTGATCTTTAAAACGCCATTTTCAGTGCATTTCACAATACAATCGCAACACAAATGACAATCAATATGATTTACCCTTCCCAACTCAGAAACTTTAATATCCATAGGGCAAGCTCTGTCGCATTTTCTGCAAAGTGTGCAAGTATCAGGGTTTCGTGTTACTTTAAATAATGGGAATATCCACAAACGCAAAGAAAATGCTTCTGCAAAAAACCCACCTGTTGTATATGCCGCCAAAAGCCAGATCCAGGAAATATGAATTTTGAACAACAACACGAGCACAAGATAAATGGCGGTAATTGTTATAAAAAGAATAAAATTTGCAAATATGTTTGTTGCAGCACTCAATGGACAAAAATATTTACACCAAAATTGAGTGATAAAAAAAGAACCAATAATCAGCACAGCAAGACCAATCAATGCAAATAGCAATACCACATCGCCACCGAATCCTGATGTTAATGCAAAATAAGGATCATATTTTTTACAAAATAATTCGCTTGAACTTATAGTAAAATAAAATGTGATAAATAGAAGTGCATATTTAAAAACCCTGAATGCTCTGTCTGCTATGCCTTTTAGCGTATATCTCAATTTAAATTTTTTACCTGCCTTGCCTATCCATTCTGTTAAAGTGCCCAATGGACATAGATAACCACAAAATAATTTACTAAACATAATTGCTGCAACAATCAACGCAATTCCCATAAAAATCTGAAGCGTAGTCATGGTACATGCTAGAGTATCAGAAACCATATATGTTGAAAGAGCCTGCATTCCTCCAAAAGGACAATATGATTCAAAATCGGATATATAGGAGGCATCCCATATCGGACGCAAAAACACCCAAGTAATGAGGAGCAAAATAGCCCATTGCAATATGATTCGGATATGGTTCAACGGTTTTTTTATCATGCTAGTTTAAATTTCATTGTTCATGAATCCCTGCATTTCCAATACTTTCAGAAGCTGCTGAGAAAAATAAACATTGTCTTTTTTGGAGTAACGTTTCTGAACGAAAATCTGGGCAAGTGTTTCAAGCTGATTAATTTCAAGGAGCTCCTTGGTTTCAGGAAGCGCTTCCTTTTCGCTGTAAATCTCGTTAATAACCTGTGGTGTATAGTCAGTGTATACTTCGTGATGAACAATACCTTTGAACGGAAGCCTATCGGTAAGTTCGGGGATTTCGGCGGGATACCCAACAACTAAAGTTGTTATAGGAATTACACCCTTAGGACATTTGAAAAATTCGATAAGTTTCTCTGCCATATAAGTGGTTGTGCCAAGATAACAAATACCCAATCCATTGGCTTCAGCTTCGAGGGCGCAGTTTTGTGCAGCCAAAAGAGCATCAATTGCCCCAGTGAAAAAAGAAAGAAAATTATCATATCCCGGCACAGCTTTACGTTGCAAACACCATTGGTTAAAGCGGTTAAAATCCGCACAAAATGTGAGCAATACAGGAGCATCCAAAACCATATTCTGTTTAAAATGCATTTCCCATAACTGCTTTTTTTTCTCAATATCTTTGGTAACAATTATGCTGTAAACTTGCATGTTACCTGTGTTAGAAGCGCGAAATCCTGCTTCGAGAACTTTGTTCAAAACGTCATTGGTTATTGCATCATTCTTATATTTACGAATACTGCGGTGCTCGAATATTTCTTTAATCATAATTGTATATTTTTCGCAACAAAGATACATTTTTTGAAATATCATTTAAGTTGATATTTTTTCAATATTTGGCAAATTAGCTTATAGAATATTTTTTTTTATCAGAATAAATCAATACCATTGCTTGAATTTTATAGCTGAATAAATTCCAAAATCAGACACTTTAATTTACATGAATATTAAATCATTTTATTTATGGTAAATCTGTTGTACATTTCTGGCCACAAATCAATAGACCAACTTGTTGAGAAAAAATATCCAGGTGAGGATGTATATGTTTCTTTTTCTAAAGAAAATGATTTTCTTCAGTTGACAATTAAAGACTTTAGCACTGAATTGGGAATAAAAGATATTGGCTTAATAAAATTTCTCTACGATGAAGGCTTAATTCAGTTGAACTATTTTTCTGATGAGTATTTATTCAGTTACGGCAACAAAATTTCGTGCGAACTGCTCTCCTTCGTTTTTGAGCTGAATGTTGCCAAAGAAATTCCTGAATTCATTGCAAACAGATACCGCCAGATGCAGGACAAAGAAATATTCGGCATTATTGATACGTTTCGTGAATCCGTTTCGCCAAACGATTACATCTATTATTATAACGATATTGAAGAATCAGGATATTCAGGCATTATAGAATCGTTTGCCCCTCAGGCTTTGTATGAAGCTCCGCTGCTGTATATCAAGTATGTTGATTCCGAAACAAAAGAAAATGGTTTCTTGATTACATACAACAGGATATATGCTCCTGATAAATCAGTAGAAATTAAGTATATAAATTCAATCCGATTTGATGAAGGAATCAGTTTTCTTGATAAGATTGACTGTTACATAAACGAAGAATTCTTCACTACAATGAAATTAATTATTTGGGACAGTTCTGTGTCGAATTTTCCATTTCAGCATTATTCCGAAATTTTTCCTGCAAAAGAAATTCTCAGCCTGATTGTAAAAATTTATGAATATTTGAAAACGAAATCGGAAAATAATTTAGTACCTCAATAATAGCGGAGAAATGTTTTCACCAATAATCCAAACTTATAGGAATATTAAGGCTTTGCATTAACTTAAAACGATTAACTACTTCCCAGGCCACAATTTATATTCAATCACAAATACTTCTTTGATTAAGATAATAATGTCATTCGTCAATTCAAGATATGCAAGATCCTCTATGTGAGGCAAAACAATACCAAGCATAGTGATTTCGGCAGATTTCATTGCATTTAAAGCAGCCGCAATTGCTGGCGCAGGCATTGCCACACGATATTCTTTTAAAAAGGAAGCATATAGTGCACTTGGCCCGAAAAAATACTTGTTTAAAAATTTCGTCCTTGACTGGTTTAATGCAGCATACATAGCATCACATTGAGAAACACTGCCAACTTCGCCCGAACATTTGCTCATGTATTTTGAGAGCTCTGTATTAAAGACATCAATATCTTTGGAATACAATGCATCAATACTGTCCTTTTGAGCACCAAATTTTACCTGAAGATCATTGAGTATTTGTTGACCGGCAATAAGCTTTTGCTGGGCACTCTGCATGGCTAGAATATCTGCTGCAGAAACAGTTTGTCCATAGTTCATATATGCCTGCGAAATAGTTGCCGGGTCAATGCTCTTGACAACAGCTTCGTTTTCTGCCTTAAAAATTTTAACTTTTGCTTTCACTTCCTCCTGAAGTGAATCAAGCGAAAGGAAATAAGCCGCAACTGCATCATGCGACATGACACTAGGAGTATCTTTTATCCGCTGAAGATAGGACGCCTGACTGAAAGCAAAGCTACAAATACAAAAGCTTGCAAAAAATAAGCATATTGATTTCATGGTATTTTTATTTACAATTAAGATTTCTTTGCAAAGAAATATAAAAAATGAGCGATATCCTTATTTCTTTATTATTTAATTGAACTTAAAAAGAATTTGTAAACATATAAATAGAATTCGATTTTCATTTTTTCCCAAAAAGCATATAACTCATTAACATAATTAATGTTAGCATTGAACATTTGGACAAAAATAAGTGGCAAGCCATATTAGACAACAACTGTAGTATACTAACCAAAATTTACAAAAAAAATTAAGCGATTAAAAACAGGATTCAATGAGAACATTATTACTTTTTGACAAAAATCATATGTTGGTGTAAATATATATTCAATTTGTTCAGACATTATCACTATTGGTCTAAATATTTGAAACTAAATCGAAAAACTATTGACAAGCGCTTGCCAATAGCGTAACTTTAGTACGAAATATTGTTGAAAAGACCAAAAAATATAAGAAATGAAAAAAATATACTTACTCCCAGTATTTTTACTTTTAGTTCACTTTAGCCAAGCTGAAGGGACGAAAGAAATAAGACCTGATTCTTCCTATTTTGGCTGCCTTCAAATAAATGATATTCAAAGGCCATTTGCATTAGAATCAAACACTGACCCACTGCACCGTTTATATTTTCGTATTAATGATTACACAAAAGAAAAAGTATACTTAGGGTTTAATCATGTTAAAGTTAGTACAGAAACAGCTACTTACAGAATTAAAGATCCCAACGGAAATACTGTAAAAGCAAGAGCAAATGTCCCAACCAGTGGAACTGGTTTTATTAAATATTACTCACAAGCAATGGCAGGGCCAAAGATTTCTAATCTACCAGCAACGGGATACACTCCAGTAGTTTTTACCCCAACAATGAACGGCGATTTCTATATTGAGTTTACTACTTCTCTGGCTGGTACTAATACTGCATATCACCTTGATTTGTTTGATTTAACAGTTGCAACAACCACAGCAAACAGAATAAAAGGCAGATTGTGGTCAAATTGCTGGGATTTAAATTTAAAATCATATACAAACCGTTTTTGGGGGAAATTCTACAGTCTTACGGATGATGGTTATGTAACTGAATTCAACATGAATGGAATTCAACCTTTCGGATTTACTGTTTCCTGTAATAATTCAGGAACTGCAACATCAGGCCTAAATGATGAGAATAGAAAATCAATTGACGGCAATTCAACAAGGCCACAATATAAAATATTTCTGAATGATCCAGACCCTATATGCTTTCCTTCAGGAATAACCCCTGTAATTATAGAAAACCTGGCATTGGTTGATACGCCCTTTGTGAACGAACCTGCCATTTTTACAGTTAAAATGAATAAAACAGGCACCATTGAAATGATCATTGAGTTGAATGATACTGCCGGATATCAGCCAAATTCACGAGATGTTATTTTAGTTCAAACAGTAAATGCAAATCAAAAAGACTCAATTATATGGGATGGCAAGGATGGAAAAGGAGTTTTTGTTAACTCAGAAGATTTGGTGGTTTCCTCTGCTGATTTTTATTGCGGAGTTACACATTTCCCTCTTTACGACCCCGAAACAAATGAATATGGTTATATTGTAAATAGAATAAGGCCAGTTGCTGGTCCTTGTAAAATATATTGGGACGATTCAAATTTTACTGATGGCACAACAAATGTTGTCGGAGAATACGGACCAACACATACATGGCCATATTTTTTTGGAGATGTAAGAACCATGAGCAATTGGTGGGATGGTTACAGAATTGATGCTATGGCTGCATTTAGCTGGAGTTTTAAAGAATCTGAGTCCATGCCGATTGAGTTATACTCTTTCACTGCAAGTGTGGTTGATCAGCACGTTGAAATAAAATGGATAACTTCATCTGAAATTAACAACGATTATTTTGTTATTGAGAGAGCAAATGCTGCTAGTGATTTTCAACAAATATTTAAAGTTAGCGGAGCAGGTAACAGCAATTCACAAAAAGAGTATTTTGCCTTTGATTACACTCCTGTTGATGGTCCAGCTCTTTACAGATTAAAACA
>JBBQSF010000071.1:0-15397 GCA_038214085.1 Bacteroidales bacterium
GTTTTTGCAGAACGTATCAAAGCGCTCGACTGGATGAGTGCAATAACAAAGGAAAAAGCAGTAAAGAAACTCGATGCAGTAATCATGAAGGTTGGCTACCCGGACAAATGGAAAGACCTTAGTGCAATGCAAATAAGCAGGACTTCTTATGTTGCAAATGTTATAAATGCCAATAAATGGGAGTTTAACTTTATGATTTCAAAATATGGTAAACCCGTTGACCGCACTGAATGGGACATGGAACCACAGACATACAATGCTTATTACAATCCTTCCAATAATGAAATCGTAATTCCAGGCTGTAATATTATTGTTCCTGGATATGAAGGAAAAATGCCTGATGATGCATTGCTTTATGCAATTATTGGTGCAACTTTTGGTCATGAAATTACTCACGGGTTCGACGATCAGGGATGCAAATACAACGAATTGGGAAACCTCAGCAACTGGTGGACAGCAGAGGACAGCATCAAGTTCTATAAAAAAACCAAAATGATCGTAAAACAATTCAATCAATATATTGCTGTCGATAGCCTGCATATAAATGGCGAGCTGACACAGGGCGAGAATATTGCCGATTTGGGTGGAATAATCATGGGATACGAAGCGTTCAAAAAAACAAAACAATTTAAGGATAACGAAATAATTGCGGGGTTGAATCCAAGCCAGCGTTTTTTCCTTGGATATGCTTTGGCCTGGATGGTAAATATGCGTCCCGAAGCTATTGCAATCCAGGTAAAAAGCAATGAGCATGCCCCTGCAAAATTTAGGGTTTTAGGGCCATTATCCAACATGCCAGAATTTTATACCACCTTTGGTGTAAAACAAGGCGACAAAATGTGGCGGCCAGACAGTTTAATTGTGAAGATATGGTAAAATTAGTAAATCGAAGAATATGAAAAGAATCAAACTTCTGTTGCTTGCCTTAGTATCATTGGCATTTATAAATAATTTGTGCGGACAGGGATTTTATTTCTATCCAACTTCTACAACAAAAGAAATAATTCCTCATACCTTTTATGTGCTTTCGTATTCTTCCGCTGACAAACAGGCAGAATGGGTGGCATATATGCATACAAAACAACAGGTTTTGGACGCGAAATATGAAAGAGCGAATAATTTCCGTAAGGATCCCCTGATAAAGAAATCCTCTACTTCGGCAACCTTGGAAGATTACAAAGGTTCCGGTTATGATCGCGGGCATTTAGCACCTGCCGGCGACTTTAAATTTGATTCAGTGGCAATGTCTGAATCGTTTTTTCTAACCAATATGAGTCCGCAATTGCCTGATTTTAACCGTGGGATATGGCAACGTGTTGAACAGCAGGTCAGAAACTGGGTTCAGGAATATGATACGCTGTATATTGTTACTGGTGGCGCATTAAAATATCCCATGGGCACCATTGGGAAAAAGGAGGTTACGATTCCCAAGTATTTTTATAAAGTAGTGCTTGATTATAAAGGAAACCAGCCAAAAGCTATTGGTTTTGTGTTGCAAAATGAAAAAGGTGCAAAAAAATTAAGAGAGTACGCTGTAACTATTGATTCTGTTGAAAGTATGACAGGTATTGATTTTTTCTCGGCTTTGCCAGATAGTATCGAAAATTTGCTGGAAAGTAAAATAGATACCACTCTTTGGAAATGGGATGTTTCATCAGAGCCAAGAAAGTATTGGGACGACACAAAAAATGATTATTCTGAATCAAAAATCACAATCACTCCTGCATTTGCAGGGGATTATATTGGACAAAAAGTAAATGTTGAAGGGAAAATATCTCAGATTTCAAAAACAGAAAAAGTAATTTATCTAAATATGGGCGGTAAATATCCAAACAATACATTTACAGGCGAAATATTTATTAATAATGCAGCCCTATTTAATAATATTGATTCTTATTTAAAGAAAAAAGTATCTATTACCGGAAAAATAAAGGAATACAAAGGTAAGCCAGTAATAATACTTGAAAGTCCTGAGCAGATTCGGTTGAAATAATGAGTGAGAAATTATAACAAATTTGATTTTCAAAAAATTAAATATTACCAATCTATTACAGCATTGTCGAAAAGCAAGTAAACTTATTGCTTGTTTTTTGCTTTTTACAATAAGTGTTTTTCTCGTTCCAAAGGAACTTATTCATTCTTTATACGGTCATGAAGATACGGTATGTTTTCCGCATGAATGTAAAACCATAGAAAAGCAGCATCACCATTGTGATATTTTAAAGTATCAGGCGCCTGTTTTCACTGAGAATGTAATACTTGACAACTTTTATCAACGGGTTGAATTTGCCATAGAATGTGTAACAATTTATTCATATTCTTATTCTCGCTTATTTTATTCCTGCCTTCTGAGAGCACCTCCTGCCGCCATTGTTTCTGGGCTTTATAATTAAGCGTTTTCTTAATCAATTTAAGTTACTGCATTGCTTTGCTCATTGCAGTTGTATATATTTTACAAAAATCATAAAATGAAAAAAATCATATTTCTTAATATGCTGCTGCTCCTATTGTGTAGCAATAGTTTTTCTCAGATTACACTATCGGGGAAAATTACCGACAAAAAAACCGGCGAAGTGTTAATTGGTGCAACTGTCTTTATTCCTGACCTGAAAACAGGCTCTGTTACCAATGAAGAAGGAATGTACAAAATTAAAAATTTACCAAAAGGAAAATTTCTTGTCCAGATTAAATATTTAGGCTATGCCACAACATCTGAATTGATTGTTTTTTCTGAAAGTGTGGTTCTTGATTTAGCGATGCTGCCTTCCACTATCGAAGCTCAGGAAATTGTAATAACCGGTAGCGCTATTTCAAGCGACAATAGCAAGTCAAGCGTTTCAATCGTATCTATTGATAAAAAAGATCTTATAATTGCTGGTTCAACCAATATAATAAATACCTTAACTTCAATCCCTGGAATTTCTGAAATTACTACAGGCAGCGGAGTTTCAAAACCAGTGATCAGGGGATTAAGTTATAACCATGTTGTTACGCTATATGAAGGCGTGCGACAGGAAGGAAATCAATGGGGTGATGAACATGGAATTGAAATTGACCAGTTTTCAGCCGACAGAATTGAAATTTTAAAAGGACCGGCTAGCTTGTTTTATGGTTCTGATGCAATGGGTGGAGTGGTAAATATTCTTGAACCCATTCCAGCTTCAATTGGGACTCAGCATGGGGAAATTTCTTCCGATTTTTCCTCCAATAACAAACTATCAGCAAACAGTTTGATGGCTGAAGGCAATCATAATGGATTTACCTGGAGAATGAGAGGTACATACAAAAACGCAGCATCGTTTCAAACACCATCAGAACATGTTTACAATTCAGGATTTAATGAAACCAATTACAATGCAATGCTTGGATTAAATAAAAAATGGGGGTTTTCTCATCTTCATTTCAGCAAGTATAATGCTTTTCTTGGCGCAGTGGAAGGCGAAAGAGATTCCCTTACGCAGCAATTTGTTGATGATGATGGAAATATTGTTTCTGAAAATATTTTAACGGGCAGAAAACTTGAAGTGCCATTTCAGAATGTTCAGCATACAAAACTATCTTCGGTCTCAAACATCATTATAAACGAAAGTCAGTTAAAAATCAATGTTGGGTTTCAAACCAACGACCGCAAAGAATATGGCGAAAGCAAGGATTTTCCTTCATTGTTTTTTCATCTGAGCACGCTCACTTACGATGCAAAATTCCAGCATCCGTATAAAAAAAATATAGAAACTGTTTTTGGCGTTTCGGGCATGACACAGGCAAACCAAAACAAAGGAATTGAATTTCTTGTTCCTGATTTTAATTTGCAGGATTTTGGTGGATTCGGATATATAAAAAAAACGTACGAAAAATTCACCATGAATGCGGGTATTCGTTATGATTTTAGAAAAGTGAGCGGAAAGGCTCTTTATGTTGATTCACTGGGGAATACTGTTGATTTTGGCGACACATTGTTCCATGCTTTTAATGCTGATTTCTCAGCTATTACTGGCGGAGTAGGATTTACATACCAGGTGAATAAACTAATAAACATAAAACTGAATATCGGCAGAGGATACCGTGCTCCAAATATCGCTGAATTGGCGTCAAACGGTGTGCATGAAGGTACGTTTCGATTTGAACTGGGCGATGACCATCTGAAACCGGAAACCAGCATTCAAATTGATGGCGAAGTTTCTGTCAATTCGAATTTTATCAATGCTACTGTCAGCGGATTTTACAATACCATAAACGATTATATTTATTCAAGAAATGTGAATAACGAACAAAAACAAGTCGGCGATCAGCTTTATCCCGTGTATCGTTTTGTTCAGGGAAACTCACTCCTGAAAGGCTTTGAATGTTCATTTGATGTTCATCCATTATCCGGAATTCATATTGAGAACAGCATTGCTTATGTAAATGGGACCAATCATTCAACCGGAAAGCCTTTGCCTCTAATACCTGCAATTCATACTCGGCATGAAGTGAAATGGTATATAAAAAGCAAGAAAACCGCACTTTTGCGCAATTCATATATAAAAGCAGGAATTGCATATTACTTTAAGCAAGATCGTTTCGATACTTTTGAAACTGAAACGCCCGGCTACTCTCTAATAAATACTTCAGTTGGAGCCGATATTAAAATAAGTAAATTAAGTCTGACGGTTTTTGTAAATGCAGAAAATCTGCTGAATGTAAAGTATTATGACCACCTGAACCGGCTGAAATACAATGGTATTTATAATCCCGGAAGAAATATTACATTCGGAATTTTTCTGCCCTTTGATTTTAGTATGAAAGCAAATTATAGCAGATGCCTGACCAAATAATACGGTTGATTGTTTTAGTGTTTTATACTTTGAATTAAGTAATTTTATTTTTTAGGAATTTGCAAAAACTACAAATTGCAAAAAGTTAGTCTATAAATATCTCTTATTTGTTTATGAAATAATACATTTAATTTAAGTTAAATTTGGAAAATTGATTTTTTATTGTATATTTGTTCCAACAAGTAAGTAATTGTCAAGATACCTTTAATTGTTAGAATTATGAAAAATATATTTGTATTGGCTGCTTTTGCAGTTATGGTGATTATTATATCATCCGCATTGTTCACATCGGGTGAAGTACAGACTTCTCCAATAAAGGAGAAAAAGAATTTTTCAAAAACGCCAACATATATAATTATTGCATGGAATGATCTTGGAATGCACTGTTCAAATAAATATTTCAACAAATTTGCTGTTTTGCCTCCATACAATAATCAAAAAGCACAGGTTATCAAGGTTGGCAACAGTACAACACTTCCTGTTATAGATACAACAGGTTTCTCGGTTACTTATGAAATTCCTGGCAATACCTATTCTGTCGGAAAGACTGATTTTTGGTCGTATGCAAATGCATTGTTCGGTGTTACCTTAGCAAACAATATTGGACTAACAGGTGTTGGACTATCAGGAAACATGACCTATTCAGGCAATACCTTTCATGTAGAAGGAATTCCTGTAACTCCTTATCCCGACAATGATTTGGTAAATGAACACCCCTATCAGTTAACCTTGATAAAGGTTTATGACGCCAGCAGTAATTTACTGGCATCTACGCAATCAGTTATCCCTGTTTCAAACGAATTGAATTGTGTAAGTAGTGGCTGCCATTCCAGCGAGCAGGATATTTTAAACAAGCATGAAAGTGTAGCGGGATTTGATCCGAATGTTACTCCAATTCTTTGCGCAGATTGCCATAAAGACAATGCGCTGAACATGCCAGGAATTTCTGCCGCACCTTCATTTTCACAGGCTATCCATGGGGCACATGGCAGCAGAACCAACGACTGTTATAAATGCCACCCGGGACCAAATACACAATGCTTAAGGGATACAATGCATTCAAGAGGTATGATTTGTCAGGATTGTCATGGGTCTGTTTCAAATGTGGCATTAACAATAGAAAATGGCAGAGAAGCCTGGTTGCAGGAGCCTGATTGTGGTACAAATTATTGCCACGGCTCGAATCATGCATCTGAGCCTGGAAAACTTTACAGGAATTCAAAAGGACACAGCAGCCTTTATTGTAGTGCTTGTCACAATTCGCCTCATGCAATTATGCCAACTTCTCAACCCAACGATAACGTACAGAATATAAACCTTCAAGGGCACAAAGGTACATTAAGTAAATGCAGTGTTTGCCATGGATATACACCAAGTGGTGCCGGGCCTCATGGAATTTTTGCTTCGGACATTGATTACGATAATGCCAATCAAACGGAAAACAATTTATTGGACATTTTTCCAAACCCGGTATCAGCCTCTGGTACAATCCCATTTTTGCTTGCAAACAAGAGCAAGGTGAAGCTTGTTTTGTATAATACAAATGGTGAACAAGTGCGATTATTCTTAGATCAGCATTTGGTCTCGGGTTCCTACAATATCACATTTTCTGCTGAAAATCTTAAATCAGGGGTTTATTATTGTGTGCTGAAAATCGGGGATGTGGTTTTCACAAAGAAAATTGCTGTTCTGAAATAAATCAATTTGAGTGCTTTCATTTGGTTTATTTATTCCTTGTGTTAAACATTATGATCGAAGTTGTAATTTCTTCTCAAATTTCGCTAATCTATTTATTTTTATTGTCAAAGTGTTTTTGACAGGTTCAATTACTTCTTGTTCCTTATATGAAAGATCCAGCGCAACATGACATTAAAAAATTAATGAAATTGGATCAATGAGAAACTCTGGATTTCTTCATCGGCATGATTTCTCTAGCAAAATGTTTTTAGACTAAAAACTATCGGAGTACGGAAGTTTTTGGAGAATTAACTCAGGAATTAATTTCTGGCTTTTTTCCAGCCATCAGAAATAAAGGGAAGGACTGTGTTTGACCTTCTTCGTTTTTTCGCACTATTTCGTAACAGGTTTCACTTTGTACATTTGTAAAACCATTCTTTTCAAACATATTTTTCATGTTTTCTCTTGAAAATCCAAGATGTCCCGAAAATCCGGAACCATGAAAACTACCATCCTCAATATCCAGATCAATAACACATAAAACACCTGATGGGTTAAGCATTTTATAAAATTTGGAAAGTATTAAATTCACATCCATGATATGATGAATGGTCATTGCGGTATAAATAAGATCAAACTTTTGTGTTGGAAGTTCGTCTGAAATCAGGTCGGTTTTTAGAACCGCCATAGTCGTGATTTTCTCCTGCTGAATTTTTTGTTTAAGCATATTCAGCATTCCCTCAGAACTGTCGGCTAAAGTAATTGTGTTCAGAAAAGGCATAAGGTTTTGACTTATCAATCCAGTCCCGCATCCGTATTCAAAACCGTTCATTTTCGGTTGAAGCGGAATCATTTCCCTGATTTTTTCTGCAATTGCTTTTGATCGATCTATATTAAGCGGATTATCATCCCAAGTAAGGGCTTTTGTATCAAATTCGTTCATAAAAACTTTACTTAAAATCACTGAAATATTTCATAAACTGTGACCGCTCATATAAAGAAGGGTTTGGTATCTTCGAATAACTCAAGCTTCCTTTAAATTCACTTATTGCAGAGAATCCTTTTTGTGTCATCCATGTCTTTATTCCGGTATTCATTTCTGCTATGGCTTCATGACCTTTTTTATAAAGCACTGAAGCTATCTGAACCACATCAGCACCTGCAAGTATGCTTTTTATTGCATCTGCTGAATCATGAACACCTCCACTGGCCGATAAATCAGATTGTAATTTACTATGCAGCAATCCAACCCAACGTTGCACCAGATAATTATCGGACTTTGTGCTGAAAATATCAGCCGATTCAATCTTCATATTTTCAATGTTGATATCTGGATTGAAAAAGCGGTTGAAAAGAACGATCGATTGAACTTCTTTGCTCAGTTCAACCATAAAACCCGACAAGTCAGTAAAGTAGTGGTGAAGCTTTACAGCGATAGGAAGTTTTGTGTGTTCACGAACATTTCTAATAATAGAAAAGTATCTGTTTCTTATTTCATCAGCAGTTTGATCCGGATTTGAAGGGAGAATAAAAATGTTAAGTTCTATTGCATCAGCTCCGGCACTTTCTATACTTTTAACATAACTTACCCATTCGCTGTCGTTTGTGCAATGCACCGAAGCAATAACAGGGATTTTAGTTTCCCTTTTCGCCTCTTTTATCAAATTCAGATACGAATCGGCTTCATGCTTTTTGGTGTAGTATGCAATATAATTTTCAGTGTAATCATATGAATTAAACATGTTATTGGTGCGAAGAGAATCAATTTCCATGAGAATCTGTTCTTCAAAAATTGATTTCAGAACCACTGCGCCTGCACCAGCCTCCGCCAGTTTTACAATACTACCAATATTGTTGGTGAATTCGCTGCTCGAAGCAATTATCGGACTTTTGAGTTTGAGGCCCAAATAGCTTACAGAAATATCCTGAATATCTGACATACAGTTATTTTTTATTGTTTAAATAATCATCAATTCCTTTTGCGGCTTTGTGTCCGTTAGCAACTCCATGTATTACATCCGGACCTTCAATAATATCACCACCTAAATAAAACCATGGAAGCGATGATTGATACGTTAAGGTATCGACCAAAATGCGGCCTCGGTGATCTTTTTCAAGCTGTTCCATAAATTCAGGAGTGATATACCCAAGATCCATTCCTTGACCTATGGATTCTACCACCATGTCGGCTTCAAAATAGTTTTCGAGATTTTCATCAAAAGAAGGATTGAATCTTCCTTCAGCATCAAATACCGATAAACATTTTACAACTTTCAACCCTTTGATTTTGCCATTTTCAATTACGATTTCGCGTGGACCCCAACCCGGGTTAATTATTGCATTTTCTTCGCGTGCTTCCATAATTTCTTCTCTGTCCGCTGGCATAATATCTTCCGATTCCAAAGAGGTAGCAATAACCTGAACTTTTCCATATTTTTGTTTCTGCATGCGTGCAAGAGAGCGGGTGATATCCATTGCAACATTTCCTCCACCAATAACCACAATTTTTTCGGCAACTTCAATGGGTTCATTGTCGGTAATTTTTCGCAGAAGTTCAATGGCTTGATACACGCTTTGATGCTCAGTTCCGGGAACACGGGTGCTTCGACCCTGATGCAGTCCGGTGGCAGCATAAACAACATCGTATTCTGATTGAAGTTGTTTGAGTGTAATGTCTTTGCCCACTTCAACATTGTAACTTATTTCTACGCCCAGCGAAAGAATGTAATTGATATCCTTATCAATTTGATCGTATGGTAGCCGGTACTCAGGAATGCCATAGCGCATCATGCCACCTGCTGATGAAAGTTTTTCAAATATTTTAACAGAATATCCCAATAATGAGAGGTAATAAGCAGCGCTCAAACCTGCAGGTCCAGAACCAATAATTGCGACCTTGCGGTTGTTCTTTTCAACGGAATCCTGGAGTAACACTTTGTGATATTCCGATTCCGGCACCTGGTCGGCAATGTAGCGTTTGAGCCAGCGAATTGAAATTGGATCACCGCGATGCCCTAAGGAGCAAACGGTTTCGCATTTGTGTGTGCAAATACGGCCGCAAATTTCGGGCAGAGGATTGGTTTGATACATGATACGCAATCCTTCTTCAATATTATCTTCGCGAATGGCTTTGATGTATTCGGGAATTCCCATGTGAGCAGGACAAGTGGCGGTACAAATTCCGCAAGCAACGCAACGGTCGGCTTCGGCAAGGGCTTCTTCTTTCGAATATCCTTTCATTATTTCAATAAACGACTGGTCGCGGTGTTCAGGATGCAAATGATCCATGTCAATTCTTTCAAGCGGATAGAGCTCATAATTGTCTGGCTTTTTATACCCTTTTTCGGCATTATCCCATGGTTTGGCATCAACACCTGGAATGAAACGGAAATTATCCGGATCGGTATCCACCCATGTGTAAACATTTGAAAGCTTTAATGAACTTGTAGTGCAAACATCTACGCATAAAGCGCACCAGCAGCAACGACCATAATCAACCTGTGGCCGGAGTCCGCTGTCACCGTTTTGAGTTTTGCAACCTTCTACGGGAACCATGTCAATAGCTTCGTTTTCGCAAATGGCTTCGCATGTACCGCAGCCAATACATTTTTCAATATCATTCTGGTGAAATCCTCTGTAACGGTCTGCGCCCGGTCTGTTCAGCGGGTCTTTAATCGTAACAGGGTTTTTCAGGAAATGCTTCCAGACTAAAAAAGGACTTAATACATCTTTTAGTGTTCCCATTGCTTTATCTTTCTATTTCGGGTGGATAAGTGTGTAAAGAAACCATGATTTGTGCCACGTCAGAAATGTTGGCATTTACCAGCATTTTTTCGAGCAATGCCACTGCATGAGTATAACTTGGACCGCGAACATTCACTCTGCGGGGAAATCCGCTGCCATCGGCAACCAGATAATATCCGTATTCACCACGTGTACATTCACTTCTGACGTAAGTTTCGCCTGCAGGAATCTCCAAATGAAACATATTTGGCAGCTTTGCCACATGTTCGCCTTGTTTGGGCATTTTTTCCAGAATCTGGCGAATTAAGTTTACATCCATCAGCAACTCCTGATAACGAAGAAATGTTCGGGTGTAAATATCACTATCGGTAGCTGTGATCACTTCAAAATCAAGTTCAGGATATTTTGCATACGGATAATCTTTGCGGATATCGTTAGCAACTCCAGCAGCACGTGCATTCGGACCTACTATCCCATATTGATAAACCCAAGAAGGATCGATTACTGCAATTTCCTTGGTACGTTTTTTAAACACATAATTGTCGAATAAAACGCGGCGGATATCTTTCATAAATCCTTCAATTTCCTTTAGCGTTGCTTCCATTCTATCGGCAAAGCCTTCGGGAATATCATTGCGAACACCGCCTGGAAGAATATAAATATGATAGATTCTCGCTCCGGTTAGTTCTTCAAAACGATCAAGAACCAAGTCGCGAAGATAGTTCGACCATTGACCTACTGTTCCAAATCCCAATGCACCGGCCATTCCTCCTAGCCACATAAGGTAACCCTGAAGTCGAGCCATTTCAAGCGTAAGCGTTCTTAACCACATGCCTTTTTCAGGAACAGAAATTCCTGTCAGATTTTCTATACAAGTTGCATAGTTAAATTCATTGTAATCGGGTTCGGGAACAGCAATACGGCAAACCAAGGGGAAATTCTGGATATAACGACGGCGTTCCATAAGTTTTTCAAATCCGCGGTGCAGATAGCCGACATGCGTTTTTGCTTCCACTACTTCATCAGCGCAAACTGTCAGTTCCACCGACATGTTTCCTGTGATGCCTGGGTGGTTTGGCCCATGCCATAATTTCAGATATTTGTGCGAGGAAAGATCGATGTCGGCTTTTCCTTCAGCATTCACCGCAGGATATTTGCTACGGTCGCCTTCCATTGAAAATATACCTTTGTTACTCATTGGGATAAAGTTTTTCTTTCATGTATTTAGCCGGATCTTCTGATTTTCTTCCATTGCGCTGGTGATAAAAACTTTCTGCAAATGCTCGGGTGTCAAAATCGCGGCGGTAAGGTGGTATTCCTTCCCATCCTTCCAAAATAAATGGTTCATCCACTCGTGGGCTTCCAGGGAAATTGATACCAAACATTTCATTCAGTTCACGCTGATACGTTGCAATTGTTGGCCATAAATGATGCGCTGAATCCATTTCGGCAGGATTCCGGTCGATAAGTGTTCTGACACCAATATCAATTCTTTTTTCGGGATTATTCAGAATATAAGTTAGCTGGAATTTATCCTGTTCGATATAATCCACAGCTGTTAAAAGAACCAAGTGTTTGAATCCGCCAAGATTTTTTAAATAAGTAACAAGCGAAACGGTTTGTTCTTTAGGAATGGTAATAAAATTAAGCCTTTCCTCTTTTTGAGTGATTTGTAAAAGCGTAAACTGCTTTTTCAGATCGTTAAAAATATCTTCAAACATAATTACGTATTTTTACCAGTTATAATCGGGCATGTCCCAATCGCGAATTACTTGTTTCTGATTGGCTTTGTACCAGTCGAATTTGTTTGCATATTCGTTTGCTCCTTCAGCTTTTCCTTCTTTAATAAGCTTTTTTAATCCCTGAAAACCTGCCAAGAGTGCTTCGGGGCGAGGCATGCATCCTGCAACATAAATATCTACAGGAAGATAATAATCCAAACGTTTAATGGTGTTGTAACTGTCGAAATACATACCCCCGTTTATCGTACAGCTTCCAAGGCCCATAACATATTTCGGATTTTGCATCTGTTCGTAAACCCTGATAACACGTTTTAGTGTTTTGGTCGACAAATACCCGGAAACAATCAACAGATTTGCTTGTCGGGGTGTTGGCCTCCATTGAACGCCGAAACGATACGCATCAAAGCGGGGAGTCATTAATGGACGCATTTCAATGGCTCCGCAACCGGTTCCGAATCCTAAAACCCAGATACTTTCCGAACGGGCCCAGTTGTAAAACCTTTCCATAATGCTTTTTACAGGTTTTACTTCTTCAGGGCGATCCTGACAAAAATAATCTGTCATTGGATCCACTTCAAATGATTCACCATCGGGCGAAATCACTGTTTTTTTCTTCAAATCATCCATGCTCATAATGCTATCGGATAAAGAATTGTACATAAGCAACTGCAAGTAATCCAATTATCAGAGGAACACGCAGGAACCACCGAATGGATTGCTCAACTTTAAAACGGGGAAATGAAACCCCCACAAATACTGACCACATGATAATAAAAAAAGTTTTAATCATCATTTCCCAATAACTGGTGGCACCTCCAAAGAACAAGTTCATAAACAATACAGCTTTTGCCAAAGGAAAAATAGCGCGATTGCTTTGCAGCAGAACCAGATAATTAGAATGGTATTCAGTTGGCGGGCCAATGGGTATTTCCTGAGGCGCCATAACTACATCAAATGGTGGCCGCATAAATGAACCCAACAATGCAAGCATTGCCGCAACCACTGCAAATGGATTGGTAAAGAGTGTCCAATTCAGGAAACTTCCCTGCTGTGCAGCCACAATTTGATGCAGCGATAAACTATCATATTGTGCTGCAACTGCCATCAAGGCTAGAACAAAGGGAACTTCAACTGCCGTCATTTGCGCAAGTCCACGGGTAACGCCTATGGCAGAAAAAGGGTGTCCGCTTTCCGAAGCTCCAAGTGCCATACCTAAGGTTCCAAAAAACTGGAACGACAAAAGCAAAAGAACGTCACCTGAAAAGGAAAAGTTGGCAAAAAGAACGGATCCAAAAACTACCGGCATAAAAAGGAACAATCCAACACCTCCTGTTAGTCGAAAAACCGGGCCGAGGAAAAACATTATTCCATGACGTATATTGGTCCGAAGGGCTAAAGCTTTAAACATATCAATATACATTTGATAAAAGGGAATGCCGTGGCGTCGGCCTACACGGGCATATATCTTACGAATAACCCCGTTTAAGAGAAATCCATAATTCAATGTCAGAAAAAGGGAAATAAATGCAAATAATATTTTTTCGCCCATAACTAAAATCCTCCGTAAATAAAGTAGAAACACACAAGGAAAAAGGTCAGAATATGTATAAGGTAAGTTTGTCCATTGCCATTATATATTTGTCTGATTTTATCGGAAATGTCATGAAATAAATTAGAAACCCAGTCCCAGAATTGGGTTGCAAGTGGTCGTACCAGAAATCCGACAGCTTTTTCGTAATGTGCGTAAAAATTCCAAGCATGGTGCGTTGTTTCAGGCGTAGAAGGACGTTCTGCAGAGTAAACAATATTGAACTGGCCAACTTTTTTGTTGTTACGCTGAATAAGAAACTGAATTCCCAAAACAATGGCAAAAATTCCCATGGTAATAAGCATCACATAAGTTCCATTCCAGTAACCATAATGACTTATGGCTGTTCTGGCACCAAAGGGAAGTTTGGAATCAACCCATGTCAATCCTCCGGTTGTGAAAATAGTATTTAGCAATTTTCCGATACGTTCAAGCAGAAGGCCTGGAACTGTTGAAACTGCCATAATTATTGCAATAATAATAAACTGGGGAAGTAAAATCCAGAATGATGCTTCCTTCACCTTACGGAGGTTATCCTTTAGCTGACCAAGGAATGGGGCGTGTATAAGGCGGAAAAGATATAAAAATGCTATAGCCCCAGCCAAAACCATACCGGCTCCCTGAAGGTAATACCCTTGCTGTAGAACTGCATTAAATGAAATCCATTTTCCGGAAAATCCAGCCAAAGGAGGAACACCGGAAAGAGCAATAATACCAATAAGTACAACAATAAATGTAAGCGGCATGCGATAAATCAAACCGCCCATTCGGTACATCATGCGGTCGTGTGTTCTGGAATAAACACCTCCAACAGCCTGAAACAGCATTATTTTATACATAAAGTGCATAATGGCACCAGAAATGGCAAGCAGCCAGCCAAGGTGCGACATGAGTGATAGTCCGAAAAGTATATAACCCAACTGCCCTACACTTGAATAGGCAAGCAGACGTTTCATATCTTCCTGCATAGAAGCCATCAAATTTCCTCCAATAGCGGTGAAAACAGCAATCCAGCTGATTATCATCATCAGGTCGACTCCAAACACATATTGGTGTCCCATGTTCAGGAAAAGAATGATAAGTCCGAAAACTCCTGCTTTCAGCAGTATTCCGGAAACCATTGGCGAAACATCGGCTTCGGCTTCGCTATGCGCACCAGGAAGCCAGATATGTAAACCGATAGCAGCAGTTTTGGTAAGAAATCCAATGGTGAGCATTGCAAAAACAAGTGGAGCAAGTGTTCCTGTCATTTTTAGTGCATCAAAGGTAAAGATTCCTGTTGCGGCATTTGCCAAAGCAAAACCTGCGAGAATAAGCATTGCACCGCCATAACTAAAAAGCATATAACTTAAGGCATGTGGTTGAGCTTTTTTCCCACGTAGAATCAGGAAATAAGAACCGGCTGTCATTAATTCCCATGCAAAAAAGAAGGTGAATAAACTATTGCTTTCTACCAAAAGAATGAGACCTGCAAACATCATTGCTGCAAGTGGATAGAACCCGATACGTTTTCCTTTTTCAGAATATCCGTAAAGCAAGGTAATTATTGCTCCGGCAATGAACAATATTCCGAAAATAAGCGGAAAACCTGTCATGTTCGGCAAGATATAGTAGCCATAAAATGCAGAAGCGCCAATTAATAACGTGTTTTTTATCCAAGAAGGCAGGAAGTCCAGAGCCCATAAAACAATAATAGCAATTATAGGAATGTAATTTAAAACCACTTCCTGTCGCATAAATTGAGGTGCAAAATAACCGATGCCTAATAGCAATGCTGCAAAAAGAGTAATCGGAATAATCTGGTTAAATTTTATCGGCAATTTTTCTGTTTC
>JBBQSF010000072.1:0-15387 GCA_038214085.1 Bacteroidales bacterium
ATCAAACTAAAAATGATGAATATTCTGATTTATAAATATGGTGCAAAAAAGATTCTGGATAAAATTATCAAATAAACTTCATTCTTTAATAAACTTTGAAACCTTTGAAAATTGACCATTTTGTAATGTTACAAAATAAATTCCTTTATCAAAACCGCTTATATCAATATGTTGGTTGTTGATTCCATTGGCAACATGGAAACAATTGGAATAAACTAACTTTCCGCAAATATCAATAATTTTAACCGAAGCTTCACTTTTGTTTTCTGCATTAAAACGCAGGGAAATGCAGTCTATTGCCGGGTTTGGTGCAACAAGAAGTTGCTCACCTAAAAGGTTGTTTTCCGAAACTCCAGCAGGAACGGGGTATTTGTCAATATATTCAGCTGTTGTGGCTCCACCAAATCCTGTTCTTTTTGTAATTTTCATTACAGGAATTCCCATAGTGTCAGCATACCATTTGTATTCGGTTTCCTTGTGGTCGTTGGCAAAACCAAAACCTAAAGTGTCAGCAAATATAGTATCATGAACATCAATTTCTGATCGGATTCGCATCACTTCAAAAGTGTCGAGTGGCGTAATTATCGTACCCCAACCATCAACATAATTTACCCTGTGTTTTGATTCTCCGTAATAGCCAAGTGCAGGAATGTTTAGATGGAATTCAAAATCGCAGGAATCTTTTTCGCCATAAGTTAAAGGAAAAGTAAGCTGCACATCCGGATTGTCAAACTTTACAGGTAACGGAACATTGTTAAATTTGGCGCCGATACCAACTTGAGCATAGGATGCTGTAGCTTCTTTGTAAAAATTATAAACTTCGGTTATAGAAATATTTGGCAACGAAGGATAATTGGGCTGTGTTCCAGCTACTGTTGCGAGGTGTTCCTGATCAAAAGGATTATTAAAAGTTGCAATGTATACCAATGGCGTGGAAAGAACGCTAAGGAACGTATCAACTCTTTGATTAAACATTGAAAGAGAAGAAAAATCCCATAAAAAATTTGTTCCTGTTGGTGTGTAAGCGATATTTCCAAGATTTGTGGTGGTGCTCAGTCTAATAGTATCACCAGTGTTGGGCATGTCGTTATGATCAATTGTAATTTGCGCATTTGCAGAAATGACGAATAATACAGCGATTGAAAAGGATATAAGTTTTTTCATTGAGGGATTTTTTTATAAAAGTAGAAAGAATTTGATTGCGAAAAAACTTAATTAAGGAAATCATTTACACATTAAACCGAATATTCAAAATATCTCCGTCTTCTACAATATAATTTTTTCCTTCCACGTATAATTTCCCTTTATCTCGGCATGCTGCTTCTGAGCCAAGAGCAATAAATTCTGAGTATTTCATTACTTCTGCACGAATAAATCCACGCTCTAAATCACTATGTATTGTTCCTGCTGCAGCGGGCGCTGTGGCTCCTTTGCGTATGGTCCATGCGCGATTTTCTTTGCCGCCAACAGTGAAAAACGAAATCAGATTTAATAGAGAATATGCTGCCCGAATGAGCTTGTTAACGCCAGGTTCCATAAGACCTACATCGTTTAAAAAAACCATGCGATCTTCTTCGCTTTCCAGTTCCGAAATTTCAGCTTCAAGTGCACCACCAATTACAATAACTTCGGTGTTCTCTGATTTTACGGCTTCTTTCACTTTTTCAACATAATCATTTCCTGAAGTTACAGATTTTTCATCCACGTTACAAACGTATAGAACAGGCTTGTCTGTAAGCAAAAACATATCTGTAACAAATCGTTTATCATCTTCTGAAACATCTATGGTTCGGGCGTTCTGAAAGTTTTCAAAATGATCTTTATACTTTGTTAAAACATCAATGCCGTGCTTTGCGTCTTTGTCGCCGGTTTTAGCAACTTTTTCAAGGCGCTGAATTTTCCGTTCCACAAGTTCAAGGTCTTTTACCTGAAGTTCCAAATCAAGAATTTCTTTGTCTCTAACTGGGTTTACTGATCCTTCAATATGTGGGAGATTAGGGTCGTCAAAGCAGCGCAGCACGTGAATTAGCGCATCAGTTTGACGGATATCAGCAAGAAAAGAATTTCCAACGCCTTCGCCTTTGCTTGCACCTTTTGTAAGCCCTGGTACATCTACTATTTCAACTGTTACAGGAACTACCTTTGTAGCTTTAATTATTTTATCGAGATTGTAGAGCCGTTCATCTGGAACAGGAATTACTCCAAGATTTGATTTATTTGAACTGAAAGCATAATTTGAAACCAGTGCTTTTGTATTCGACATACAATTAAAAATAGTTGTTTTGCCAACATTAGCTAGTCCGATAATACTGCAATTTAACGCCATAATATTGAATTTTTTTAGTTTGCAAAGATATTGTTTTTTTTAGACCTTAGCGACTCAAAAAGCCTGCTCCGACTTAAAAAAAAATTAATATATTTGCATAGAAATAATATAAAAAAATGCATACTACAGAACAATTAAAAGATATAGCAACACAAGTTAGGCGTGATTGCTTACGTATGATAAATGCAGTAAACTCAGGTCATCCTGGTGCAGCAATGGGATGCGCTGATTTTATGGTTGCCCTGTATTTTGAAACTCTGGATTATAAGGTCACTCCATTTGATATGGATGGTGCCAATCAAGATATTTTCTTTTTATCAAACGGGCATTTGTCGGCGCTTTGGTATAGTGTTCTGGCTCGAACCGGACATTTTCCAATTGCTGAGTTAGCTACCTTCCGAAAATTAAATTCACGTTTACAAGGCCATCCTGCTACGGCCGAACATCTTGAAGGAGTAAGAATGGCGAGTGGTTCGCTTGGGCAGGGTTTATCCAATGGAATTGGCGCGGCACTTACTAAAAAACTCAATGGCGATAAACATCTTGTGTTTACATTGCACGGTGATGGCGAGTTGCAAGAAGGTCAAGTTTGGGAAGCTGCTATGTTTGCTGCTGCAAAAAATGTGGATAATATTATTGCAACCATTGATTATAATGGAAAGCAAATTGATGGACCTACAGAAAAAGTTCTTTCATTAGGAGATTTAAAAGCAAAATGGTTGGCTTTTGGATGGGATGTTATTGAAATGAACGGAAACGACATGGGAGAAGTTGTTCAGACATTAAAAATTGCAAAGGCACATACAGGAAAAGGCAAACCTGTCGTTATACTTATGAAAACCGAAATGGGCTCAGGAGTTGATTTTATGATGGGAACGCACAAATGGCATGGCACTGCACCAACCAATGAGCAGCTTGCAAAGGCATTTGAACAACTTCCAGAAACCTTAGGCGATTATTAATAATTTTTGATTTGATAAAAAGATATCTTTATAAAATCCTTGTCATTTTTCTGTTTCTCTCACCTGCACTAATTCAGGCTCAGGTTAAAGAAAAAGAAAAGCCAAAGCCTACAACACGTATTCTGTTCGTGTTTGATGCTTCGCAAAGTATGTACGGACGTTGGCAAAGTGATATGAAAATTACTATTGCACAGAAATTACTTTCCAAATTACTGGATAGCCTAAAGACAAAGGAAAATTTAGAGGTTGCCTTACGTGTTTATGGACATCAGAAGCAATATCCACCGCAAGATTGCGACGATACAAAATTGGAAATCCCTTTTGCAAAAGATAATTTCGATAAAATTAAATACAAATTAAAAACCTTGGTTCCAAAAGGTACCACACCAATTGCTGCTTCACTTGAGCTTGCTGCAGAAGATTTTACACCATGTGATAATTGCAGAAACATTATTGTGCTTATTACTGATGGCCTAGAAGAATGCGGTGGAGACCCTTGCGCTGTTTCTTTGTACCTGCAGAAAAAAGGAATTGTATTAAAACCTTTTATTATTGGTATTGGTAAAGATTATTCCACTGCCTTTGAGTGCGTGGGCACTTATTTTGATGCAGCGAGCGAACAAGAGTTTAGTCAGGCGCTCAATATTGTGATTTCACAAGCACTCAATAATACTACAGCTCAAGTTAATTTGCTCGATGCATCAGGAAATCCTACAGAAACCAATGTTAATATGACTTTTTACGATGAGTTGTCCGGTTTAGTTAAGTACAATTATATTCATACCATCAACAACAAAGGTTTACCTGATACACTTTATTTTGACCCATTATCAACATACAAAATGGTTGTAAACACAATTCCAAAAGTTACAGTAGATAGTATTGTGTTGACTCCCGGAAAGCATACTATAATTGCAGCAGATGTACCTCAGG
Organism: Bacteroidales bacterium; assembly: GCA_038214085.1. GTDB lineage: Bacteria > Bacteroidota > Bacteroidia > Bacteroidales > CG2-30-32-10 > JBBQSF01. The sequence goes on from JBBQSF010000072.1 coordinate 4,222, forward strand.
GCTTCTTAACTTTAAAAATCGGAGGACCTAGTTCGAAAAATATTTCACTGCAGGCAATTGTGCGTTTGAAAGATAAAATGGAAACAATAAATGTGCAATCGTTCGGCCTGACCGAAAAGTACTTGACCGGAAAATATGATTTAGAAGTACTTTCAATGCCTCGACTTTATATAAACGACGTGGATATTTCTCAGAGTTATACAACAACTGTTGAAATTCCGCAACCGGGTATTGCCGTTATTCAGGCATCAGCAAATGGTTATGGAAGCGTTTATCTTGAGGAGGAAAATGAACTCAAATGGATATATAATCTCAGGGAAAACACGATGCAGGAAACGTTAAGTTTGCAACCAGGAAAATACAAGGTGGTTTTTAGAACAAAATTTGCTGCAAAATCGGGATACACCGTAGAAAAAACTTTTAAAGTAACTTCAGGAACTTCAACATCAGTTAAACTATTTCAGAATTAAAAAACCATGAAAGAATATAAATATACAGAACAAAAAGATACCCGTTCGGGTTTTGGCGAAGGCTTACATGAGCTTGGTAAAACAAATAAAAATGTTGTGGCATTGTGTGCCGATCTTATTGGATCGTTGAAAATGGATGCATTTGTGGCAGATTTTCCTGACCGTTTTATTCAGGTTGGAATTGCAGAAGCCAATATGATTGGTATAGCCGCAGGTATGACTATTGGCGGGAAAATTCCATTTACCGGAACATTCGCTAACTTTTCTACCGGAAGAGTGTATGATCAGATAAGGCAATCCGTTGCCTATTCAAATAAAAATGTGAAGATTTGTGCATCTCATGCAGGGCTTACTCTTGGCGAAGATGGCGCAACACATCAGATTCTTGAAGATATTGGTATGATGAAAATGTTACCAAATATGGTTGTAATTAATCCTTGTGATTTTAACCAGACTAAAGCTGCAACCATTGCCATTGCTGATTATATTGGGCCGGTATATCTACGTTTTGGACGTCCGAAAGTTCCAAATTTTACTCCAGCAGATAAAAAGTTTGAAATTGGAAAAGCAATATTGCTAAACGAAGGAGCAGATATTACAATATTTGCAACTGGTCATTTGGTATGGCCTGCAATAGAAGCCGGACATATACTTGCTGCAAAAGGCATCGATGCCGAAATAATAAATATACACACCATTAAACCTTTGGATTCTCAAGCTGTCTTATCTTCAGTTAAAAAAACAAAATGTGTTGTTACTGCCGAAGAACATCAAATGAATGGAGGACTTGGCGATTCTATTGCTCAGGAATGTGCACTCAGATTTCCAGTTCCTATTGAAATGGTTGCAGTTCACGATTCGTTTGGCGAAAGTGGAACACCCGAACAATTAATGGTTAAATATGGTTTGTCTTCCTCCGATATTGTTGATGCCGCTCTCAGGGCAATTGCGCGAAAATAAATTTTCTGGCAGATTCTTTATTTCTTTCACTTATTAATTTTAAATGGAACAATACTCAGATCAAGTGTTGATTGAAATGTTCCACAAGAGTGAGAGCAGGAATTATGCATTTAATTTGATTGTTCAAAAATATCAGCAAAAGATTTATTGGCATGTAAGGCGCATGGTTATTGACCATGACGATACCAATGACCTTGTTCAAAATATTTTTGTTAAAGCCTGGAAAGGATTGGATAAATTCAGGGAAGATGCAGCAATTTTCTCATGGTTATACAGAATTGCAACCAATGAAGTTTTGAACTTTTTAAATCATAAAAGACGTAAGTTATTTATCCCGATGCACAATGTGGAAAAAGAACTTTCTGAAAAAATGGAGGACGATCGTTTTTTTAACGGCGATGAAATTCAAAAGAAACTGCAAAAAGCTATTTTAACCCTTCCGGAAAAACAAAGAATCGTCTTTAATATGAAGTATTTTGACGAGGTAACTTATGAGCAGATGTCAGAAATACTAGGGACTTCAGTGGGTGCATTAAAAGCGAGTTATCATTTGGCTGTTAAGAAAATTGAAAAATTTGTTACCTCCGGTTAAACCTTTTCTAAAAACAAATGTCTTACAATCAGATTTTTAAAAAAAATGAAAACTTCACACACAAATAATTCAAACAACGAAGAATTCCTCAACAGCTTAAAAAAAGAAAACTCTTTTGCTGTTCCTGAAGGCTACTTTGAAAATTTGCCACAAACAATTGTTGAAAAATGTGTGGACAGCTCAAAAACGAATTATAAAGTTTATTTTCTTTTTAAGCCAAAGTTTTATTTTCCATTATTTGCAGGAATAGCAGTACTTGTAGTAGCATTGCTTGTTATAAAGAACTTTAATTCAGGTATGGATATGAATAAACAGAATGTGCAACTGGCAAACAATGCTGACGAATATTCTTATCTCGAAAATTTAATTGATAACAATGAGCTTGATGAATCAGATATTTTGGAAGTTATTGCTGATGATACATCAAAGCAGATTATACCGGTTATGATTGATCCAACAGCTCTACAAAATGCGATGTTGCAAAATTCCGGCGATTCAACTGTTATAACCTACGACGATATTATGCAATATCTCTTGGAAGAAGAAGAAATTTCTGACGACCCTTACTATAATCTTTAACAATAATCTTAAATACTTAAACTATGAAAACAAAATCCATTGCATCAACACTAAAGCTTACATTTTCTCTTTGCTTATCTTTATTGGTTTTTTCTGTTGCTTCGGCTCAGAAAGATACCACAAGCTTTGCTAAAAAGAAAGCAATTATTGAAGCCCAAAAATCGGCTTACATTACAACCAAATTAGAGCTCACAACTGCTGAGGCACAAGTTTTCTGGCCTGTTTACAACGAATATGATGCAAAAAAAGAAACCATCATGAAAGCCAACAGGGAGAACAATAAAAAAATAAAAAATATTGAAACTCTTAGTGATAAGGAAACACAGGCTATAATTGATGAACAGTTGGCTAACGAGGAAAAATTGCTTGCATTAAAAAAGGAGTATACTGGAAAATTCACAAAAGTATTATCTGTGAAAAAAGTTGTAAAACTTGAGATTGCAGAAAGAGAATTCAGAAAGGAACTTCTTAAAGCAGTTAAAGGTCCGAAGAAACAAGCTTTAGATAAATAGGCGTTTTTTTTATCCATGATAAAGTCACAATATTAATGTTGTGGCTTTTCTTTTTTTTCATAAGATTGCTTTAACTACTTTTGTGAAAAAAATTAACAAAAATGAAAACATCTGTTGATATCAGCTATTATCCACTTAATCAGGAATTCATTCCACATATAAAAGACTTTATTGAACGCATTAACAAGTACCCCAAACTTGTTGTGAGAACAAATTCAATGAGTACTCAAATATTCGGAGATTATTCTGAAGTAATGACCGCTCTGACTGCCGAAATTGAAAAATCATTTTCATTGCCTCATTCTGTATTTGTTTTGAAGATCATTAATGCAGATCTTGAAAAATAAAGAATGAGTTTTTTATTTCAATGGTTTTTTGATAATTATATTGAAATTGTCGGATTTTCGTCTGGTGTTGTTGGCGTGTGGCTTTCTACTAGGCAGAATATCTGGTGCTGGCCTATCGGACTCGTCAATGTAAGTTTATACATGTACATTTTTTTTGGATCAAAATTGTATGCTGATTTTGGTTTGCAATTGTTTTATTTTGTGATGACGCTTTACGGCTGGTATCAATGGAAATTCGGAGGTAAAGAACATCTTGGACGTAAAGTTACAAAGGCAAGTACTCGATTCTGGATCGGATATCTTCTGGCTGGAGTATTTTCAAATATCTTAATTGGCTGGCTTTTGTTTACGTACACTGATGCTTCATTTCCTTACTGGGACTCGTTTGTGAGTGTGTGGGGAATAATCGGAACTTTTATGCAGGCGCGTAAGCAAATTGAAAACTGGTTGGTTTGGATTGTTATAGACCTGAATTGTGTAGCGATATATTACTATAAAGAATTATATATTACGCTCGTATTGTATTTTGTTTTTACAATACTGGCTATAATTGGATATTATAATTGGAAAAAGGAATTAATTAAAAATCAGATTACAAATTGATAAAAATAGCCATAACCGGTCCTGAATCAACAGGAAAATCGAGCATTTCGGAAGAACTTGCGGAGCATTACAAAACGTTATGGGTACCTGAGTTTGCACGCAAATACCTTTCGAAAATAGGCCAGGATTATACTGAAAAAGATGTTCTTCAAATAGCAAAAGGGCAATATCGCGCTGAACAAAACATGCTTGGTTCTGCAAATCGCCTATTAATATGCGATACAGATTTTATTGTTTTGAAAATCTGGCACGAATACAAGTACAATACTCCTTGCGAATGGATAAATGAAAAAGTTTCCGAACACATTTATGATCTGTATTTGCTTATGGATACTGATATTGAGTGGAAATTTGACCCATTGCGCGAAAACCCAGATAACCGAACTTATTTTTTTGAGTTATTCAAAACAGAACTTCAAAAAAATAATTTTAATTATAAAATAATCCAGGGAACAGGAGAGGAGCGAACCCAAAATGCAATAAAAGCGATTGATGCGTTTTTGAAAAGTAGCGAAAAAAATATTTAAACAATTTTCTTTTCAATTTTGTCTATTCGTTTTACAATATCAGGCAACCTGCGAAAATGAACATAAGACCGCTGGTAATCAAGAACACTGAATGCTGGAGAACCCTGAATTATAGAGTTGTCTGAAATGTTTGAACCAATGCCAGATTGAGCCGCAATCTTAACATTGTCGCCGATTTTAAGATGACCTGAAATACCTACCTGACCACCTATCATACAGTTTTTTCCAATTTTTGATGAGCCAGCAATTCCAGCTTGTGCTGCAATAACAGTGTTCTCGCCAATTTCTACATTGTGAGCTATCTGAATAAGGTTGTCGAGTTTAACACCTTTGCGAATAATGGTTGATCCGAGTGTTGCTCTGTCGATAGTGGTATTGGAACCAATTTCAACATTGTCTTCAATGATTACATTTCCAATTTGAGCAACTTTTTTGTAATTGTTATCGCATCCGTGTGCAAATCCAAATCCATCAGCACCAATAATAACGCCGGAATGTATGGTGCAATTGTTTCCGATTGTGTTGTCGGAATATACTTTTACACCTGAAAACAAAATTGTATTGAAGCCAATTTTAGAATTATTTCCAATGTACGAATGTGCATAAATTTTTACATTGTCTCCAACCGTTACATTGTCGCTTATAACTACAAAATCTCCTACGAATACATTATTCCCGATTTTTGCATTTTCCGCAATGGAAGAAAGCTTGGAAATGCCTGAAATATTGTGTTTTATTTCGTTGTAAATTTCTAAAAGTTTAGCAAACGATTCGTAAGCATTATCAACTCGAATGAGCGTAGATGATACAGGAGATTCTGGAACAAAATCCTTATTGACAATAACAATGGATGCATGGGTATTGTAAATATAATGAGTATATGCCGGGTTTGCCAGGAAACTAAGTGTACCGGATTTCCCTTCCTCGATTTTTGAGAGGTTGGAAACTTTTATTTCTTTATTGCCGTCAACAATCCCACCCAGCAATTCTGCAATTTGTTTAGCCGAAAATTCCATTAATGATTTATTAATAAAAAGCGACACAAGTTAGAACTAATTACTTGAGAAAATGGAGTTTTTTTTAATGATTTATTAACATTTCGTTTTACCTGCTAAAAAACCTAATACCCAATAAATTAATTTAGAGTGCAATAGAAAGATTAAACAGATTAAAATAAACAAGCTATTTTTCGAATTCCATCATGATCTTCGATCATTATTTTGCAATGTTCATCGGGCAAAATGGATTCTATTTTTTCGGGCCATTCAATAAAACAATAATATCCGCTAAAAAAGTAATCTTCGTAGCCTAAGTCAAATGCTTCTGTTTCGTTTTTTATTCTGTAAAAATCAAAATGATAAACAGGTTCACCATTATTCCGACTGTACTCATTAATGATGGCAAACGACGGGCTGTTCGCTTCTTGCCCTATTTGCAAATAATTACAAATTTCTCTGATAAGTGTTGTTTTTCCGGCACCCATTTTTCCGTAGAAAGCAAAAACTTTCTTGGTTCCCGCCATGGAAATTATTTTACCAGCTATTTCAAGAAGCTCACCTGTATTTTTACATAGAAATTCCATATTATTTAGGCGATAAAGTAATGCATGGAATAAGCACTTCCTCCATAGAAATGCCACCATGCTGGAATGTGTTTTTGTAGTAATTTACGTAGTAGTTGTAATTATTGGGATATGCAAAAAACTTATCTTCCTTGCAAAAGATATAGCTTGAACTAACGTTTAAACGCGGAAGATATGCATCCTTTGGATTGCGGATTTCAAAAACATCTTTTCTCTCAAATTGCAAGGCCCTTCCAACTTTGTATCTTAAATTGGTATTGGTATTTTTATCACCAATTACTTTGGTGGGGTTTTTTACCCTAATTGATCCATGATCGGTAGTTATAACAAGATTTGCTTTTTTATCGGCGATAAACTGAATGATTTCGATAAGTGGAGAGTGTTCAAACCAGGATAATGTGAGCGATCGATATGCGGCTTCATCTTCGGCAAGTTCTTTTATCACTTCCATGTCGGTACGGGCGTGTGAGAGCATGTCAACAAAATTATAAACAATAACATTCATTTTATTCGACATGAGATTCGACATATTTTCGAGGAGTTTTTTCCCTGCATTCAGGTTGAGAATTTTATTGTACGAAGTTTTCACATCTTTGCCATTGCGTTTCAGTTGCAAAACAAAAAGTTCTTCTTCGTGCTGATTTTTTGTTCCCTCATCATCTTCGTTAAGCCAAAGATTGGGATACATTTTTTCAATTTCACTTGGCACTAATCCTGCAAAAAGGGCATTTCGGGCGTAGTGTGTGGCAGTAGGCAAAATGCTGTAATAAATATCTTCGTCGCTGATGCGGAAATTTTGCTCAAGAATGGGCTGAAGGGTCATCCATTGGTCGAAACGCAGATTGTCAATTACAATAAAAAAAGTTGGATTTGGTTTTGCCAGCATCGGAATCACTTTTTCTTTTACCAAAGTATGCGACATAATCGGCTTTTCTTTTGCTGAACCTGAAATCCAGGATACGTAATTGTCTTCAACAAATTTTGAAAATAACATATTGGCTTCATCGCGTTGATTCTGTAATATTTCATTCATGCCAGAATCCTTTGATTTGTGAAGTTCAACTTCCCAATGGCAAATCTTTTTATGTAGGTCTTTCCATTGGCTAAAATCAAGCCTGTCCATCAACGACATTCCAATGTTGCGGAATTCCTGCTGGTAATTGGAAGTGGTTTTTTCGCTTATAAGTCGTTTGTTCTCAAGATTTTTTTTCAGACATAAAAGTATTTGGTTGGGATTTACAGGTTTAATAAGGTAATCAGCGATATTAGATCCGATAGCATCTTCCATTATGGTTTCTTCTTCGCTTTTTGTAATCATTACTACCGGAAGATTAGGTTTTGTGCTTTTGATGATTTTAAGCGTTTCTAGCCCTGACAATCCCGGCATATTTTCATCCAAAAAAACAATATCAAAATAATGTGCATTAATAATTTCGGTGGCTTCGTTTCCGCTGTTTGCAGTAGTAACCTCGTAGCCCTTTTCCCGTAAAAACATGATATGTGGTTTGAGAAGATCGATTTCATCGTCGGCCCAAAGTATGTGTATTTTTTCCATTTGTATAATTGTTTTTGTATGACGTAATAACTTCATTTCAGAATCTTTATTGCAGATCCTTTCAAAAGAAATTATTTACATTTGCATACAAACATACAAAAAATAAATCTGAGATTTGTTTGCAATACTATGAATCAGAACAAACGAAAGATATTAAACGATCCTGTTTATGGCTTTATTTCAATTCCCGACGAATTAATTTTTGACATAATTCAGCATCCGTATTTCCAGCGTTTACGCAGAATAAAGCAATTGGGTTTAACTCACTTGGTTTATCCGGGGGCTTTGCATACCCGTTTTCATCATGCTATTGGAACTATGTTTTTGATGAATGAAGCCATTGAGGTTCTTCGCTCAAAAGGGCATGAAATCACTGACTCCGAAGCTCAGGCCGTTACTATTGCTATTCTTTTACATGATATTGGACATGGTCCTTTTTCTCATGCGCTCGAAAATAGCATTGCTTATGGTTTAACGCATGAGGATCTTTCAAATCTTTTCATGAAAAAGCTTAACGAGGAATTTGACGGAAAGTTGACAAAGGCAATTGAGATTTTCCAAAACCGCTATCAAAAAAAGTTTCTGCACCAGTTGGTAAGCAGCCAGCTTGATGTTGACAGGCTTGATTATCTTAAACGTGATAGTTTTTTTACTGGTGTTTCTGAAGGCGTTATCAGTACAGAACGAATTATTAAAATGCTGAATATTGCCAATGATAATCTGGTTATTGAAGCAAAAGGAATATATTCTATCGAAAAATTTTTAATTGCTCGTCGCCTCATGTATTGGCAGGTTTATCTTCATAAAACTGTTCTTTCTGCAGAAAATTTATTGATTAATATTCTGAAAAGAGCAAAATATTTGGTAGAAAGAGGAATAGTTTTGTTTGCAACACCTGCATTTCTCGAGTTTCTCAAACATAAATACAATAGATCCGATTTTGAAAACAACCCTGAGCTTTTAGAAAACTTCGCCAAACTAGACGACTATGATATTTTTACTTCAATAAAAGTTTGGTGCGGTTGTGACGATCAGATTTTAAGTTTGTTATGCACAAAATTGGTAAATCGCGATTTGTTTGAAGTGCAATTGCAAAACCACCCATTTGATGAAACCTTTTTAGCTTCAATCAAAGAAAAAGTTAAAAAACTATATTCAGTTTCTGATGAGGATACCAAGTATTTCATTATTTCAGAACAAGTTGAAAACAATGCATACACTTCACAGCATGACAATATCAATATATTATTCAAGGACGGAACCATCGTGGATATTGCAAAGGCTTCTGATTTACTCAACATTCAGGTGTTATCAAAATTGGTAACAAAATATTTTCTTTGCTTCCCTAAGGAATTGAAGAACACTGATATATCACAAAAATAATCATACTTATAGAAAAAATGACTACTTTTATGCTGTAATTCTTTTATTTATGGCAGAAAATACAAACGATTATTTTTCATTTTCTCATCACAGAAACATGCTTCCTCAAGAGGAAATGCTTGAAATAAAAAGGCAAACAAAACACTTAACTATAGGCATTCCTAGAGAAATTTCATATCAAGAAAACCGTGTGGCGCTCGTTCCTGAAGCTGTAGGATTGATTGTACAGAACGGGCATGAAGTGATTGTGGAGACAAATGCTGGAAGAAATGCGAATTTTTCCGACAATGAATACAGCGAACAGGGTGGGCAGATTGTATATTCAAATGAGGAAGTTTTTAAGGCGGATATTGTTCTTAAAGTCGCGCCACCATCAGAGTCGGAAATTTCATTGCTTAAAACAAAACAAACACTTTTTTCAGCATTGCATTATACTGTTCAAGAACAGAGTTATTTCCGAAGTCTTATTGCAAAAAAAACAACTGCTTTATCATTTGAATTTATCAAAGATAAAACAAAAACTTTTCCTGTAGTGAGGGCTATGAGCGAAATTGCAGGAAATACTGCGGTGCTTATAGCTGCTGAGTATTTGAGCAATCCTCAATATGGAAAAGGTACCATGTTAGGCGGTTTCTCCGGAATAACACCTACCGAAGTAATCATTCTGGGAGCAGGAACTGTTGGCGAATTTGCTGCACGTGCGGCAATGGGGCTTGGTGCACAAGTTAAAATATTCGACAATTCGATATATCGTTTGCGCAGGTTGCAGAACAATTTAAATACAAGAATTTTTACATCTATTATTCAGCCAAAAGTTTTATTAAAATCTCTAAAAACTGCAGATGTTGTTATTGGCGCAATACATTCATCCGAAGGACGTACACCATGCGTAATTTCTGAGCAAATGGTTTCTGAAATGCGTGCAGGTTCTGTTTTAGTTGACGTAAGTATTGATCAGGGCGGTTGTTTCGAAACTTCTCATGTAACGAATCACAGCGATCCTGTTTTTCAGAAATATGGAATAACGCATTATTGTGTACCCAACATTCCTTCCAAAGTACCAAATACTGCTTCTTATGCATTGAGTAATTTTTTCGCACCAATTCTTCTCAAAGTAGGAGATGAAGGCGGCATTGAAAACCTGCTTAAAAATGATTACGGTTTACGACAGGGAGTTTATTTATATAACGGAATACTTACCAACCGCTATATTGGCGATTACTTGAATATGCCTGTTCAGGATATTGAACTGTTGATGGCTGCAATGCAGTAGATTCAGACCAAGGAGCTGAAAGATTTTCAAACAAGATAGGTTAACGATTTGACAGATAAAACACCACAAGAAAATAAGAAATAAATTGAAAATCGTTGGTAAGAAATAAATTGGAAACGATACGTAAGAAATAAATTTAGCTAATAAAACTTACCGATAATTTTACTTATACTGTTTGCTTTGATTTTTACGTATTCAAAATATTTTAACCGTCAATATATTGATTTAAGAAATACTACCTTAACTGTTATTTTGATTGGATAATGATTAATAATTATGCTGATTTGTAAAATAAAAGTGTTATGTTGGCTTGATTTATTTGATGGAAAAATGAATGCTTTATTACCATAATAAATATGAATAATTCGGATAGGTTTTCGCTTAGAAAAAGATTAAAAAGTTTTTCATTTGCCTTTAATGGAATTAGAACGCTTATTGTTAAAGAGCACAATGCAAGAATACATTTTATCGCATTAATTTTTGTTATCGTTTTAGGAATATTCTTTGATTTAGAATTAACAGAATGGATTGCGATTACAATAGTATCAGGACTTGTGATAATAGCGGAATTTTTTAATACAGCAATTGAGCGACTTGCAGACATTGTTGCGCCTGAATGGAATGAGAAAATCGGACTTATTAAAGGGGAGTTCTAAAAATTCATTTTTTACAAAAAATTCAAGTAAGCATGAACTCCCTTTAATGCTTTTTGGATTTTTATCTTGCGAAGTTATAAATTTATTTTACATTTTACCTAATTTTTTTAATTATATTTTTCAAAAC
>JBBQSF010000073.1:0-15289 GCA_038214085.1 Bacteroidales bacterium
AATTGATTCGTCCTATTTTCGTGCGACTTTGTACGCAGGCGACTGCTACTGGCTTACAGAAAGGCATGAAGATGCAATAGTTTTTTATAAAAAAGCAGTGGAAATGCAGCCCGGTTTGCTTGAACCACGAAAATTCTTGACGGATGCATACATGAGCACTGAATCGTGGGCGTTGGCGCTGGATGCATGCATTGATGGCATTTTGGTTTATCCTGATGCTGGAATGTTTACACGGCTCGACAGTATTTCGAAAATGCTAGGAAAAAAGTTCGACAGGCACTGGATGGCACGGCAGAATTCACTGAATCAGATGCGGGTTGATCAGCTTGAGCTAAAAGAGGAACCCTGGAGTTATTACCGCGATGCCAAATTAAAAATTGAAGAATATTGCGACGAGGCTGGAGTAATCATCAAGCAGAACAAAATTACTACCAAGGATTATCTGGAAACATATAGCTGGGAATATATGCTGCAATACGCCAGTGGCGAGGATTTTGATTTTGCAAAAAAAATGGAGAAGGAAGGCAATCTTGATTGTTATGTTTTTATTTCAATGTTTCACTATTCGGTATACGACCAGTTTGTTGATTTTGTAAGCAACAATAGGGACAAGGCCAAATATTATATTAAAAATTATTTGATGCAGTAAAAACGCTTTGCTGTCATTTATTGTCAAATAGCTGCGCTGTAATACTTAGTCATTAGCTTTCGCGTTGTTAATGGTCGAATACTTACGGTAGGAAAAGCTCTGCAGTTATTTATCCTTTCTGTTTCCCCGCCTTTTCCTGTAACCTGTCGGCGAGTAAATTAAATCCAAGAATTGTTGCAAACAGCGCCAACCCTGGAAAAACAATAAGCCACCATGCTGAAAAATTTTCGCTTCCATCGCTTATAAGGCTTCCCCAAGTTACGATATCCGGTGGTACACCAATTCCTAAGAATGAAAGTCCGGATTCGATAAGTATTACCGAAGGTATTCCGAAAATTATTGCAATAAGTGCCGGCATAAACACATTTGGAAGTGCATGGCGGAAAAGTATTCTGAAATTTTTAAATCCCAGCGATCTGCAAGCTTCGATAAATCCTGTTTCTTTAATCTTTAAAACTTCTGCACGAATAATTCTTGAAATGGTAGTCCATGAAGTTAATCCAATTATTGCAATAAGTGTTGCTACCGACGGACGCACAATGGCTGCAATGGTAATAATTAAAACCATGCGTGGAAAGGATACCATAAGTTCGGTGAGTTTCCCGATAATAAGATCGAGAGGCAATCCTATATTTTTTCTGAAAAATGGAATTAAATTTAAGACTTTTCCTGTTTGTGCAAACAACCATAAAATCAAGAAAAAAATAAAAATTTGCAATAAAAATAAAAAGGTATTTCCAACAATTGTTGATTGAGATATAAACGAAAAAAATAATTCAGCGGATCGTGATGCATAAAAAAATGCGATAAAAATTCCTGGAATAAGCATGAGTGCGCTGCCACGTGAAATTTTTAAACCTTTGTCGCCGTAAAAACCAGAAATTGCACCAAGAAAAATTCCTATCAATGCTGCAATCAGCATAGAAAGTAAACCAACCAACAACGAAATGCGTGCACCGTGAATTATTCCTGCCAATACGTCTTCGCCACGTTTATTTGTTCCTAAAAAATGTCGTGCCAATACTGGAAGTTCAACAATTTCTCCTGTGTCATTTTTATAGAATTGTTTATGAAATGGCGAACAGAAATTGGCATTCAGCATATCTGATTTTCCAGGGGAATAGTGAACAGGCGCAGTGTAAATTTCATGCAGTGGTTCGGGCAAATAATCAAGCTGGGGGTCTTGTATTAAATATTTATTTTCTGAAAGTATCGGAAACACCCATTGACCGTTGCTTTTGGCTGCCAGTGGCTTCTGGTTCGAAATTATCGGTGCAAAAATAGCCATGGATGTGAGAAATGCCAAAATAACCACAGGCACAAGAAACATTGGCTTCCTGCGGATGTGACTCTGTATTTTGCGTTTATTTCTCAATTGTTTTGTATTTAATTCGTGGATCAGCCAAAGCGTAAATCATATCTCCTGCAAGGTATCCGGCCATTGTAAAAAAAGCGGTAAGCATGAAAACTGCCGTTATTACTGGGAAATCTTTTGCCATGGCTGCATTATAAATTTCAAAACCCAGGCCGGGAATCGAGAACATGGTTTCAATGATTACAGAACCGCCGACTGCCAATGGAAAGATATTTACAAAAACGGTAATCAGCGGCAACAAAGCATTTCGGAACGCATGGGTATACATGATTCTATTTTCGCTGATTCCCTTGGCTCGTGCGGTGCGGATAAAGTCCATGGGAAGTGTTTCGAGCACCGTTACTTTTGTAATCCGCGATAAAAAAGCGGCAAAGCTATATGTGTAGCAAATTACAGGCAGAATCAAGTAGGGCATTGTGATGAATAATTTTTCAAAAATGGTACTGTTTTCGGGGAATCCATGCGGAGGCATAACGCCTGAAGCCGGAAGTATTGGAAAAACATCGGGATTTGCAAAAAGCATAAGCAGCAGCAAACCCATCCAGAAAACAGGAACGGCGTACAAAAGGTAAAACGAATACGAAAGAAATGTATCGGTTTTTGAATTGTTCTTTTTTGCCATAATTAAACCCAGCGGAATGCTGATTAAATAAGCAATCAGAATGGAAAATAGTGCAAGAATAAACGACCATTTCATTTTTGGCAACAGAAGTTCCCACACCGGTTGTTTATTGCGGTATGATATTCCAAGGTCGCCATGCAGCAAGCCTTTCTGTTTGTATGTTTCCTGAATTTCATTTCGCGAATCGCCAAAAAGCCATAAATGGAATTGGTTTGGAAAATGAAATGAAAGTGTTGGAATATAGTTTTTCCACTTGCAAGGATTTTGCTGCAATGACTGATGCGCAGTTAAAATAGCATTGATTTGTGTTTTGATATCCACATCACAAAGAGCAGATGATTGGAATCTGCCGAGATCATTCAGAAACCGGTCAATGGAAGCTGAATACGTTTCATTTAAAAGGTTTTTAACTGTGAGGAATATATTGTTTCTGAATTCAACTATGGAATCGGACAATGAATCAGTATTGCTAAAAAGCAACGTGTTTTCAAGTGTTTTGAGCTGAAGGTAATATGCACTTACCAAAGGCCAGTTTCCTGAAGTTTTGATCAGCGCAGCCAGCATTTTTTGTTCATTATTTTCTGTTATTCGCTCAAGCGTATCGGGCTCTGCAAGGCTGGTAATGCTGAAATAAAAAATGGGAAGATCAAGACCGGTCTGATGTTTAATAATTTTTTTTTGTTGCAGAATCTGAGCCGGATCTGGTTTAGCTTTATTTTGCGAAAAATCAAAAATGCGATTCAGGGGATCCGTTCCGGAAGAAGCGTTGATAATGAACGAAACCAGCACCACTCCAAGCACAGCAGGAATTATCAGAAAAAGTCTTTTAATAAAATAAACCCCCATAATTGTTAGTCGTGCGACATTTGTTTGTATACTACGCCATTAGTATTGTAAAGCAATTTCAATGTGTTGGCTAAAACCGAAGGCGTTTCAAAATACATGTTTGCATTTCCGAATCTTTTATGAACAATCACTTTCCTGACGCCGGTTTTAATAAAAACATAAGGTTGTTCATCGTAAACCATTTGTTGAAAGCGCTTAACCATAGGGATTCGCAGCGAATCAACAATACAGTATTTTATCGAATCGATGAGCGCATCCGAAGTTTTATCCCCAAAGCCGGTAAAGTTAGAACCATTAGAAATCCATGACGAAGTATGCCACAGTTGCGTGAAATCGTCGGGTAGGGAATTGCCGCCCCATGCAGAAAGCAGTGCATCAAATTCGTGTTTCTGTGCATTGGCAAACATCATTTGCATGTCTTCGGGTACCAATACTACATTTATTCCTGCATCCAGCATTGATTCTTTGATCAGCAAGGCAATGTCTTTCCATGTTGGCGTGGTATTCATGTATTCAAGTTCAAATTCAAATGGCGTGTTTTTTCCATCAATTTGTTTTTCAATAATTTTATCGCCGTCGAGATCTTTCCAACCTTCTGATTCCAAAAGCTTTTGCGCCGCTTTTAAGTTGTATTGAACCGGTTTGAGTTCTGTATTGAATTCCGGTTTTAGCGAAGAAACAGGACCAACAACACGCTTTGATTTCCCCTGATCCACAAGCGCAATAATATCATCCACGGGAACAAGCATGGCAATGGCTTTTCTGACATTTTTGCTGGTGAAAAGTTTTTTCTGCTTTATGCCATCGGGCTTCATGTTCAGCGCCATATAAGTGTAATTGTATGTCTGCAAAAAACCAAAATGATAATTCCTGATAAAATCCGCATTTTCGGAAAGTTCTGTTAAACTGCGCGTGTCAATGGATGCAGTTACATCATAAGTTTGCGATTTGAATTCCAGCTTTTGTGAGTTGGCATCTCTGTTTATCACAAAAATTATTTTTTCAGGCAAAGCAAAATCACTTATTTGCAGCATATTTGAAGCAGTGCTCCAGTAATTTTTTTTCTTAACAAGCGTTATGGATATTCCATCTTTCCATTCGCTCACAGCATAAGGGCCAAGTCCGCTGATTAGTTCTGGCTTTCTGCCGTAATCAGGATTGTTGAAACTATTGGCCCACTTTTTTAATTTCTCGTTATTTTTTTTGTCCGAATCGGGTTCACTCAATTGCGCAAATGTATATTGAGAAAGAATATTTTCAGGGTCGAAAATACTTTTCTGAATAACAGGAAAGTCAGTAAGAAAAGCAATATTTTGAATATATTTTTTCTTCATTACTAAAGTGAACTTTAATGGATTTCCTTTGTAAGTAATGATATTGCTTATGTTTGTAAGGTATGGTTTAAATGCAGCATTGTCGGTATAGGCGCACAGGTATGCTTTAAAAGAAAAAACAATGTCTTCAGCATTAACGCAGGAACCATTGTCCCATTTTGCTTGTTTGCGCAGTAGGTAGGTATAAGATAAACCGTCGGTGGATATTTTTGGCATGGAATCGGCCATATCAGGGCAGAGTGTGAGGGTTGCAATATCAGTAATTACAACGAATTTATGAATCAATGAAAAAACCAACGAACGTTCTGCCGAAATTCCATTTGCAGGATGTAAATTATCGGGCTCGGCCATCACATGAAACACCACCGTATTTTTTTTCGACCAGTCGGAATAAAAAGTGGTGGCATCAGTGTTTTTGAGAAAGCGAAGGGAATCAGTGACTGCGGTTTGTTTCTTTTTGTCTGAAAAACTACAGGAACATAAAATGCATAAACCGACAAGGAAAATCGAGGAAATTGGATTGCTGATTTTTTTTGTAATTATCATATTTTTAGTAAAGCATGACAAATATAATCTAAATCAGAATTATTTTACCTAATAAAAATCAATATAAAGGATTAGTATTCCAAAAGCATCAATAATAAACACCATTGCGCTTATTTCCCTGAATTTTTCATTCATTATTTTTAAAAATGTGAACATTAAAACAAGTAAATTTTTGTTATATGATTTTTTTTTAAATACATTTGAGGCTGAATTTTTAATTTTCATATCACTGTTGTCCGATAAAAAAAAAGGAAATGTGTGAAATATCAAGTTAAATAAGGTATCTATGGATTTTGTAAAAACAAAGGGTTGGTTTTAATAGTTTTGATGAATTGAATTTTATCAATTTATTTTGCCTCTGTCCTAAAGGATGTAAATTGCTAAAAATCAATTCATCCTTCAGGAATGAGGCAAAGGAAGAAAATGAAAAATTTACATCCTTTTGCTTGTAAAATATTTTATCGGACAACAATGAATTTTTATATAAAATTTCAACAGTTTCTTAACCCGAACTCAGATTATTAATAAAATAAACGTTCATTTTTTTAGCAAAAAACTGATATTGAATTTCTTGAAATTATATCTTATTCTGATAAACTTTCTGAAATGAATATTTACTGTTTTATCAACGAAAAAATAAAATTCATAATGCGCTAAAAGATGTGTGAACTATGTAACATATTTCCAAGATTGTGTAACATATATCTCTCCCTAACCATTTAATTTTGTATCCTGATTAATCTTTTCTTTTACTTAGATAAACTAACGACAATTTACCATCAAAAGAATCTTCCATCATACAATATCAATTAAACCGTAGCGTGGAATTAAGTTTTGAAAACCAAATTATAGGAGGACTTAAATAAAGAATAAATGAGTTTAACCAAGGGTATTTCTTCCCTTCAAAAATAATTATTGAGATATCCTTAGCTAATCTTTAAAACAAAAATATCACTGATCATTAATACAAAATAACATGAACAATCTCCTTTATCTTATCACTTTAATTCTGGCTATCATATGGGCAACAGGCTTTTTTATATATGATGCCAATGGCATGATACATATTCTGCTCATTATTGCGTTTTTACCAATATTGGCGCGCGTTATAAGAGGAAGAGATCTGTTTGACTCAAAAAATAAATCACAAACTAAATTCTAAAACTAAAAAATCATGAAAAAATTAATTCTCGCACTGGGTTTCGCACTTGTTACAACATTTTCGTTTAGCCAAAGCCCATTGCCATTAGGCAAAGCACAACTCAATCTTGGTGTTGGATTATCCGGATGGGGTATTCCTGTTTATATCGGGTTTGATTACAGTGTACACAAAGATATTACACTTGGGGCAGAATTTTCTTATCGTTCGTACCGCGAACATTGGAAAGATAATTACTATCATCATGGCATTATGGGATTTTCAGGCAATGCAAATTATCATTTTAATTCTGTTCTTGGTATTCCTCAAAACTGGGATTTTTATGCTGGTTTAAATTTAGGATTCTATTCTTGGTCATCGCCTAATGATTATTATGGTGATCATACTTCTGGACTAGGCTTAGGCGGTCAAATTGGCGGCAGATATTACTTCTCCGACAAAATTGGAATCAACCTTGAATTTGGCGGCGGAAATGCTTTTTCGGAAGGTAAATTCGGGTTGACTTTTAAATTATAAATTCAGAATTTTTGATTTTTAAAAAAGGAGGACTGACCAAAAGGTTGTCCTCTTTTTTAAGTTGTTTAAAAATAAGTCATTTACCCTATTTAAAATTAAAAATGAACATTCAGCATTTAAAAAAGACAGGCATTATACTTAAAGCTGCCTTTAAAAAATGGTTTAACCGTGATCCTTTTCGCGAAGGTGCTATTATTGCCTACTACTCCATATTTGCTATACCAGGTTTATTGGTTGTTGTGATAACCTTAGTAGGATATTTTTTTGGTGGAGATGTAGTGAGCGGTCATTTACACAAACAAATTGCAGAAGCAGTTGGAGGCGATACAGCTGATCAGGTTCAGGGAATCCTTGAAATGACCTTAAAAAGCAAAAGCTCAATGTGGGCAACTATCATTGGATTGTCAACAATAATATTTGGCGCAACAGCAGTTTTTGTAGAGCTTCAGAAATCATTGAACATTATATGGGAAGTGCAAGCAAAACCTTCAAAATCGGGATTCCTGATGTTTATCAGAATACGTTTGTTTTCTTTTGGTTTAATCCTTTCAATTGCTTTTTTGTTATTGATTTCATTGGTGTTAACTTCTTTAATAGCCGCATTAGGTACCTGGACACAACAATTCTGGTCAGGTTCACTGCTTACGCTATTCAATATCGTTAATATTGTTTTTTCGCTTGCTTTTATTACTTTATTGTTTGCTGTTATTTTTAAAGTACTGCCTGATGCCAAGGTTAAATGGCATTCGGTATGGCTTGGCGCATTTCTAACTTCAATATTA
The DNA here is from genome assembly GCA_038214085.1 of Bacteroidales bacterium. Lineage (GTDB taxonomy): Bacteria > Bacteroidota > Bacteroidia > Bacteroidales > CG2-30-32-10 > JBBQSF01. The sequence continues at coordinate 7,830 of JBBQSF010000073.1, forward strand.
TTTGTTTTAGGCAAAACAGCTTTAGGTTATTATTTTGGAAAAGCCAGTCCCGGCTCAGGTTATGGTGCTGCAGGGTCAATTATCCTGATATTGTTATGGACATCATATTCTTCGATGATCGTATTTTTTGGCGCTGAGTTTACTAAGGTATATTCCGACATGTTCTACGGCGAAATACTTCCTGAAGTCAACGCCGTTAAACTAAAACCAAAAGCAAAAAAATTGACGAAAAAGAAAAAATAATATTTATACCGAAACTGAAATCATAGTAGTCCAAAAAAATGGACCCCAACGATTTCATGATCGGCTTTTACGAATTGCAAAAAAAATTCCAAACCAATATCGAGAACAAATTAGCCACGTTACATCTCGATAAGTTTCTCTTCTCGATGAGAGAGCCCATTCATTTGGATTATTTTTTTTTAACTTAATCAGGTTAAGAGAATGTGTGAATGATGTAATTTTTTCATGAATTTGTATAAGGCTTTCGGGTTATAAACTTCGCAACTTTGCAAGGCAATCTTAACATAAATTAAATTCAATTAAAATGTCGAAAACCCAAATTTTAAGAAATCTGGCCTTTGCTGGATTACTTGCAGCAGTAATAATTGGCGGATGTAAATCCCCTGCCGAAAAAACCGAAGATGCCCGTGATAACGTTTCGGATGCAAAAGAAAATGTTTCGGATGCTAAACAGGATTTAGCTCAAGCAGTAAAGGATTCCATTGCTTTTGAAAATTTCAAAAAAGAAGCAGAAGAAAAAATCATCAGCAATAAAAAACAAATTGCTGATTTGAAATTAAAAACTGCAACTGCAAAAAAAGAACTCAAAGAGGAGTATTTAAAGAAATTGCAAGAAATGGAACTTGAAAATACTGCCTTGAAAAACCGCTTAGAAAATTACAAAGAAAAAGAAGCTAAAAAATGGGAAGTGTTCAAAAGTGAATTCAAAAGCGATATGGAAGGACTTGAAAAAGCATTAAAAAATTTCTCAATAAAAAATTAGCTTATAATTCCTTTTTGCTAAGAGGTTGATTTCAAAGACAACGGGATGCTTTTTGAAACATTCCGTAATGTTTTCTTATGATTTACTATCAACAATTTCTTTGACAAAAAACATGGTAAATATCGGTATTACAGGCTTTACCTTAAAAAAATCGTAAAAGCCCTTATTGTGCTTAACTTTCTTTAAAGGGCTTTACATACTTCGAAGTATCAAAATCAACAGGAGAATTTTCCGTATTCCGGTAAACAACTTCGCCAATGCTTTCCTTGTATCTGTTTCGTGCTCCAATATTAAGCGAAAAGAATAAAAGTGTTTCTACCAGACCTTTTATCACATAAGGCATTGAACGATTTAAGATAGAATTGTAACCGTAAATTTCTTTTCTGATATCATCATATCCTTTGAGTAGTCTTTCTGGTGTCATGTTTTTGGGAGAAATAACCACTTTCTTGGTATCATATTTACTCCAATCGTCAGTTAATATCCTGCCTTCGCTTTTCAATTTTTCAAACACCAATGTGCCAGGATATGGAGTCATTAAACAGGACTGAAAAAATGCAGTTTTTGATCGCGACAAAAATTCATAACTAAGGTCAAATACGGCTTCCGTATCCGAATCAAGACCAAAAATCAATGAAGCCATGGTAAGGATTCCGTTGTCCCTAAGTTTTTTAACGGCCAGCACATTTTCATCAACAGTTTTAAGTGTCTTTCGGTAAGTTCCGATTCCATCGTCCGACATGGATTCAAATCCAATTAGTAAGCCACGGCAGCCTGATCTGTATGCCATTTTCATCAACTCTTCATCTTTAGAAATGCCAATTGAAGCCTGCCCTACCCATCGTTTTTTCAATGGAATTAATTCTTCAAAAAGTTCCATGGCAAACTTGCGGTTAAAAGCCACGTTATCATCAATAAAAAAGAGATTTTTTTGCGTACACGATTCAGCATCAATAATTATATCACGAACAGGTTTATGTCGTTGTTTGGTTCCGAAAAACCTGGAAACAGTGCAAAAGTCACAATTGTATGGGCATCCGCGGGTAGTTTCTATGGGTGCAACTTTCAGTTTGCCAGAAGAACATTTAATCAAGTCTCTTTTGGGAAATATATGAGCCTGAAGGTCGGGAACTTGCGAAAGTTTGTATTTTTTCTTCAATGTTTTGCTTTGCACATCTGCCAATACTTGTTCCCAAAGACCACCTTCAGCTTCGCCTATAACCACTGCATCGCCATACAAAAGAGCTTCATCGGGCATAACAGAGGCATGAATTCCACCAAAAATGACAACTTTATTCCGCTTTTTAAATTCATTTGCAACTTCATAACCTCGAAGGCAGGTCTGGCTCATGATTGATATTCCTACAACATCGTAGTCGCCATCGTAATTAGCCACTTCGCCATACACTTCTTCGCACACTTCTACTTCATGTTCGGGAGGAGTCATTGCAGCTATTAAGGATAAGGTTAACTGAGGTATTGCAAATTGATTAGGTCTTATTTCGCTTTGCAGACAGGGAGATAAAAGTAAAATTTTCATGTTTAAACTTCGCCTTTTCATCAATACGCCACATTATTTATGACGTTTCTTGAGGCAATAATTCGGCAAAGGTACTCAAATTGGATCTTATTGCAAAGCCCTATACTTGGTGTAAATATTCTACAGTTTTGATTTTTTTTACTCCAAACAGGAAATATTAGCACACAAACAATGCATTATCTGCCAAAACACATTTTTTTCAAATATCTGATTTTCAGAATAATATGTGTGAAACATGTAACTTAATTCCCTCATTATGTAACACTTAATGTGTTGAATGGAGGTACCTTTGTTATGTAATAAAAAACGGAAAATTTTAAACCAACAAAAAAGGAATTAATTTATAACCATCAATAAAAAACAGAAATCATGAAAACTTTATTTTTATTAGCTTTTGGAATCATTTTATTTGGCAGCTGCCAGAAAAGTAACGACTGCTTACAAACAACAACAACTTACCGCAATGTAGATAACGTATGGATTTTAATTAGTGAACACAATCAAACTCTGAGTATGGAAAATAATGCAAACGTTGCCAGCAATAAATGTTTGAATGGTGTTATTTACACTGACTCAACAAAACTTGTAGTAAGTACTGTTTGCGAATAAAAAAATCGAACTTTCACTTATCATTTTAGAAAAGTCAAACGAATTAAATCAGGTATTAAGGTTATCATAAAATAATCTCCATCTCAATAGAGCCCCACCAAACCACCCGGAGTTTAAAAGCAATATTTCATGCCGAATTTTAAAGCATATATCTAAAACAATGTGTGATTCATGTAACATAAATCCAAAATTATGTAACAATTAAAGAATAAAATGATGCGATCTTTGTATTGTAATATTATAAATATATATAGCATGGATCCATCACAATTAAATGATTCCGAAATCACGAATATTATTAAACATTTCGACGATTTTCCAAAACAACTCAGAGAAAATTTTTCACCAGTTTGGGATACAGATCCTTTACCTGAAAAGGGATCAGAAAACAAGCCCGAATCCGATGAATTAAATGAAATACAATAAGCCAGCAGTATAGCGTATCAGAGAGTATAAAAGATCAAATTTATAAACCAATTTATAAACCTAAAAATCATGAGCAATTTACTTTATATCATCGCAGTAATTTTGATTATTATTTGGGCTGCAGGCTATTTTGCATACAGCGCTGGTGGTTTAATTCACATTCTGCTGATAATTGCAATAATTGCAATAATTCTTCGAATAATTAGAGGGAAAGGCCCTGTAGAATTTAAATAAACTAAAATCAATACTAAAAAACTAAAAAAAAATGAAAAAACTAATTTTAACAATTGCGGCAATTGCTCTAATGGGCAATATAAGTAACGCACAGGACAACACTACCGACCTTCGCGATCAGTTTTCACTTGGGTTCAAAATAGGAGGAAACTCTTCTAATGTATATAGTACTAAAGGCGAAGAATTTATTGCAGATCCCAAATTGGGTCTTGCAGGTGGAGTATTTTTAGAAATCCCAATTGGCACTTACCTTGGAATACAACCTGAAATATTGTATTCACAAAAAGGTTTCAAAGCCACCGGAAAAATTCTTGGTAGTCCATATAGCATAACCAGAACAAGCACATTTATTGATGTCCCAATTATGGTTTCTCTAAAACCTAGTGAATTTATTACTATCTTAGCTGGTCCGCAATATTCTTATCTAACTAAACAAAAAGATGTATTTGAAAACGGCCTTACAAGCATTGAACAGGAAGCAGAATTTGAAAATAGCAACATCCGAAAAAACATTTTCTGTTTTACCGGAGGCATTGATATTACGATGAAACATCTTGTATTAGGAGCAAGAGCAGGCTGGGACATTCAAAAAAATAACGGCGACGGAAGTTCAACTACGCCAAGTTACAAAAACGTTTGGTATCAGGCAACCATAGGATACAGACTTTATAAATAATTTACAGATTCTTAATTTCATATTATTATTCACAACATAAATAACAAACAAAATGGAAAACTCAAACAACACAGTAAAATTAATAGGTGCATTATTGGCCGGTGCATTAGTTGGAGCAGCAGTAGGAATATTATTTGCCCCTGATAAAGGAAGTAAAACCCGAAGTAAAATTGTTGGCGGCGCAAAAGATTTAGCGGAAAATCTGAAAATAAAACTGAAAAATGAAGCTGCTTATCTTCGCAAACAAGCTGAAGACCTTGAAGATCTAGCTGAAGAAAAAATGGAAGAAGTATTCGAAAATATTAAGCAAAAAACAGAAGAAAAAAAACAAAGCAAATAATATTGATTTTTGCTGGCGGTGAACCATCTTGCTTAAACAAGCCAGCTGGTTGACCGCTTTCGTATTGCACCGAATGTTAAACAAATCAAAAAAATAATTTATGAAAGAGCAAGGAAATTTCGAGGAAATTACTGATAGTTTAAAAAATTACGTAGCTACAACTATAGAGTTGAATAAACTCAAATTAATTGATCGCACAGCACACCTCGGCTCCGGAATAATTTTCGGAATGATAGTAGCACTTTTTGCAACTTTATCAGTTATTTTTTTAAGCATAAGTGCAGGGTTTTACCTTTCCTCCATATTAGGCGACACATTTACAGGATTTGCAATTGTTGGTGGATTTTATTTACTCATTCTGCTCATACTGCTCTTAGCCAGGAAGAAACTTGTTGATCAAACGTTACGCAATAAAATTATCAGAAAAGTATTTGGCAATTAATAACAGTAATCGATACAAAATAATTTTACAAATGGAAAACGCAACAATCACCAACCATTCTCAATTGTCAGCGCGCATAATGTTTTTGAAAGCAGAACAATTAAGGCATGAAGAGGAAATCAAATATGAAATAAAAGAATTAGCTTCAACGTATAGCCCATTTTCTATTTTAAAGAGTTCAATTCATGACTTGTTATTTGACAAAGATGTACAATTCGATTTGGCTAACGTAGGACTAAAGATGGGCGCCAACTATATAATTGATAAAGTATTGGGGAAAAACCACAGCTTGAGAGGATTTTTGAGCGCATTAATGGTTGAAAAAATCTCTGCTGCATTTATTCAAAAAAATATGACAAAAATAATTTCTACAGTAGGTAATCTTTTTCATTCAAATTCTAAAAAAGAAGTTGATCTGGAACAAGAAGAAGCTGACATCGAAATATAAAACATCTATTTATAAAAGATTATTGCTTAAGAGGTTGTTTAAATTTTAAAACATTAAATTCCAATGAGCGAAAATACTATTCTTGAATCGTTAATTAATATGAAATAGAATTGGAAAGCGGAATAAAAAAAACCAACAACATGCCTTTAAAACTACCGTTTTACGCTAAGGCATCTCTTTTTTTTGTAGGCACGTATGCATTAATTTCAATGCTATACATCGCCCAAGGAATAATAGTACCTCTTATTTTTTCTACGGTAATTGCAATTGCCCTTCACCCTGTGGTAAGTTTTTTTGTTCGAAAAAAGTTTAACCGTGTTTTCGCCATTGTAATTGCTCTGACTCTTGCATTTATTCTGATTGCAGCTCTTGGGGCTTTGCTTTATTCACAGGCCATTCGCTTTAGTGAATCATGGCCAAAACTGGTCGAAAAATTTACATTAATTATCAATCAATCCACAAGCTGGGCCTCAGGATATTTTGATATTGACGCTCAGAAAATTACAGCCTGGATTACAAAAACCAAGGGCGAACTCATCAACAAAAGCGGATCAGCTATCGGACAAACACTGTTATCCATGGGCAGTGCTGTTTTTGTAATCTTTATTATTCCCGTTTACATATTTATGATATTGTATTACCAACCTCTTCTTCTTGAATTTTTTCATAGGTTGTTTGGCAAAAACAATCGCGATCAGGTGTTGGAAATTATATCCCAAATTAAAACAGTAATACAGCGCTATATATCAGGACTGGTTATCGAAGCAATTATTATGGCAATACTAAACACTGCTGCACTGCTGGTACTTGGAATTGATTACGCCATTATGCTCGGCATCATCGGGGCGTTGCTAAATATTATACCATACATAGGAGGAATAGTAAGCGTTGCATTACCAATGGCGATCGCGCTTGCCACCAAATCGTCGCCCATGTATGCTGTATATGTATTGGCACTATATTATATCATTCAACTGATCGACAATAATTATGTTGTTCCTAAAATAGTGGCCTCAAAAGTCAAAATAAACATGCTTGTTTCTATTGTTGTAGTCCTTGCATTTGGAGCTTTGTGGGGCGTTGACGGGATGTTTATTTCTATTCCACTTACAGCCATTTTAAAACTCGTTTTTGATCATATCGAACCGCTTAAACCTTGGGGTTATTTGCTCGGAGATACAGTTCCTACTGTAAAAAAGAAAATCCCATTTATCGCACGCAAAAAGAAACCAGCTCCAAAATTGAAGAACCCTTTTGAAAAGGAGCAAGTTAAAAGTGACATTCATGAAACTGAAAACTTGAGCTGATTTAAGTAGAATTTGGCTTACTTCTGAGCCAGAAAAAGGTTCCGAATTTTATTTCACACTTCCCCTAATAAAAGCAAAACATATTTAGATGAAGAGTTAGAGGTTGTTTAAATTTTAAAATACAAAATTATTAAGCCCCTATTCTCGATACTTTTTCTATCGTCACTTCGAGTCCGCTCCTATAAATTAATCAAATATTAAAATGTATGTGGGTATCGAGAAACGACGATAGAAAAACTCGAATTGACGGGGCATCTTAAAAATTTTATATAAAATTTAAACTGTTTCTTAATCACTGTTGTCCGATAAAAATAAAGCAAATTAATGAAACGTCATGCTAAATGAAGTGTTTGCGGGTTTTGTAAAAACAAGAGCTTGGTTTTTCCAAGATTGCTAAATTGGTTTTTATCAATTTATTTTGCCTCTGTCCTG
>JBBQSF010000074.1:0-14797 GCA_038214085.1 Bacteroidales bacterium
TTCTTTTTTGCTTTGATTCCATTTTGTCAATAACATTGAAGAAATCATCTGCTTGTGAGAAAAATTCTATAATTTTATACAGTTGTAGCAGCGTTTTAATTTGTTTTGTTGTTTGAGCTTTTGAGGAGCATTAATATATCATAAAAATAAAATAAAAAATGTCAGTTAAAGTAGGTATAAATGGTTTTGGAAGAATAGGCAAGTTGGTTTTTCGATTGGCTTTTGAAACACCAGAAATAGAAATTGTTCATATAAACGACAAAATGAACACGGACATAATGGCCCATTTGCTAAAATACGACAGTTTGCATGGCCGATTTATGCATGAAATAAGTCATGATGAAGGGCATCTTATTGTTAATGGAAAAAAAATTATTGTTACAAATTTTTCTAAGTCTTCTGAAATTACCTGGCAGCAAAATAATGTGGATATAGTTGTTGATTCGAGTGGGAAAAATAAGAACAAGCAACTTTTGCAAGGGCATTTAAAAAATGGGGTAAATAAAGTAATATTAAGTTGTCCACCAAATGACAATTCAATTGACAGAACAATTGTTATGGGCGTAAATCATCATGAAATTCTGACCACTGATAAAATTATTTCTAATGCATCGTGCACAACCAATTGTGTTGCTGTAATGCTAAAAGTTTTAAAAGAAGAATTCGGAATTAAAAGAGCATTTATGAATACCGTTCATCCTTCAACGAGCAATCAAAATATACAGGATGGATATCATACAGATTTCAGAAGAGCAAGGTCAGCAATTAAAAATATTATTCCAACCACAACAAGTGCAATCAAGACTGTTCAGCTTATTTTTCCTGAAATGAAAAACAATTTCGATGGTTTTGCAACACGAGTGCCTGTAGTTGACTGTTCTTTTGTTGAATTGACAGCTCAATTAGGCACGAATGTGAAAGTGCAAGATGTAAATGATGCATTTAAAAACCATTCAAAATCAGACCTAAAAAATTACCTTGAATATTGCATTGATCCTATTGTAAGCAGCGATATTAGTAATAATTTTCATTCTGCAATTTTCGATTCTCTTACCACCAAAGTATTGCTTGGCGACATGATACAAATACTGGCATGGTATGATAACGAAAGTGGATATTCGGCCAGAATTATTGATTTAATTAAATATATTTCATAATTATGGAAAAAGTGATAAAATCAGAAGCATTAGAAGCGAATCTAACGCAAACAAAAAATGTGGAATATGTTATTCCTGATGATCATTTATGGTTTTTATCTCTTTCGGAAAGTTATTGGGGAATACATAAAAGAACTCAAGAGTTTTTCTTAGAATTACACCACCCTTATTCTAATAGAAAAGAAGTAATAGACGCGCTTTCAAAAGTTTCATTGGACGATTTTTGGATATATAAATGTGTTGATAAGCGCGAAAAAGCTATTCTAATTCTCTTAGGTATATTCGACTCTTTGTTCGAAAAAAAACTGGAAGATGAATTGTCAAAACATTTAGTATTTATATATCTTGATTTTTTTGGCAAAAACTATGATAGTTTTGCGGAATTTGACAATTTACCCCTCGAATTTATTCGCATTCTTGATAAAAACCTTGAAAATAATTATTTTGGTTACATAAGCAATATTGGGCGTTTTAGAAATGATCTGACAAAAGGTGCATTAAATCCAAAAACTGAAAAAGTAGTTTTCGATTTTATGAGAAAACTGATTAAGGAAAATATTAATTTTTGGAAACAATCAACAAATATTGAAAAATGGTATAATGACAATAAAAACAAGATGTCGAATGATTATACAGAATCAATAAAGACATTGGGCAGCGATTTTTTTAATTATTATTCTCAGCAACTTGATGAAGCGGAATCTTGGAAAAATTTTTGTGATGCTACATTTACTTTTTCGGATATTATTGATGCTTTCAGAAAAAAAATAGATGATTTCAAAACAACCACTGAACAATTCAGCTATATTTTTTATTTGATTCATCTTCCTGGCATGGTATATCACCGTACTTACCTTCTCATAGATTTGAATAATGCAATAAAGAGGATAAGCAATGAACTCAATGAGGAGCAATGCATTCAATCCATTGATGGGCTTTTTTTACTTTTTTCTGATTTCAAAAATAGCCACATTAATTATATTTTAGATTCTATCCTTACATTGGGAAAGGAAATCATAAATACACAGAATAAAAACCTCATTCATTATTACGAAAATCAAATAATAAAATTCGGATTTATAGATCCCGGAGTTGCCTATTTAACCAATAATTGGGAATTAAAAGTCAACCCCAACCACATTAAAAACATACGTGTTTGGCTTGATTTAATTGAGCACGATCCGGAGACAATGAAAAAACTTCTTTCGGCACTCATCATCAATTTGCGTATTGGTGGAATATTTATTTTTGATACTGACTTATTTCAAAAAGATGTTACCAAACTGCTAAATTCAAAAATATCGCCGATATATAAACAAATTAAACAACTTACAAGGATATTTCCGGTATATTTTAATGAAATTGGAGCAGAAGGGAAATTAAGGGAGGTTACAACAAAAATAGATGAGATGTCGCACAGAAATGATAAACTTATTCATTTTCTGCGAAAACAAATTCATACCGAAGGAAGCAATTCTCATATTAAAATCACTTTTGATATCATACAATTTTGGACTGATTTAGATATAAAAAAATTGAAAGATATTGTCCCCCAGAACGTCTTTGATTTAATTGATATTGAAAGTATTTGGGTTACAGGAGTGCATGATGTAATTGAAAAAACATGTAAAAACAACAATTGTTCGATAAATGATTTGCTACAAAAAAGCAAGGATGATCTGTCAATTGTCTTATCAGCTATCAATCATAACGATCAGAACGATATAATTAGAGTATCCTTAATTATTGAATTATATCAACTTTTAAAAGAGAAATATCTTTTTGAAACAACAGATATTAGCGCAATGTTAAGGCGTTATCATTTAATAGAAAACGCAGAAATTGAAAAACTCGAATCATCCCTGAATTCAAAAAATAATATTGAAGCTCTTAAGCTGATATATTCATTTATGGTTAAACTAAATGAAATTATTTTTAATCCAGAAATAAGTGAAGGTTGGGAAAGTATTTACTATAAAAGACATATCGCTTTTGGCATTCCTTCGATGTATGGACAATACAGAGAAAAAAAGTTTGAAGCATTGGGATTGACATTCCGACTTGAATGCATTGCTTCTGTTCTAGTTGACAATATTGTTTTAGATATCAATACAGAGTATTTTACAGCAAAGACCCTAAAAGAAATTTTTTCTGTTATTCAATTGTTAAGAGAGGGATTGAGTCTTGATGGAATTTATGATCAGGGGTTCGATTCTAACCTGAAAATGCTACAGTACAGCCTTACTTCAGGAAGTTTTACCATAAAACAATATATCAATATCTTTCAGTTTATGGAAGTGAGTATAAAAGAAATTATTAATAAATATTTTATACGCCCTTACGATAAACTACTGAATATCGTTATTCCTCATCATACTCCTCAAGCAGAAAACATATCAACGGACACCAGCAAGAAAATTATTCTTCAAAAATCAGAAATTTTCTATCGCGAATTGTTGTCGTCAGCTTTTCTTATTCAGGCGCTGGATAATTTTATTGGCAAAGTGCTCGTAAACCTTAGAAAAATGGTTAATGATCTTTCCGATGACGAAACAAGAAGCATTATGACTTATGATTTCGATATGGTTATTAGCCCTTTATATTCAGAAACATCAACCATAGATAATCAGGTATTTTTAGGTTCAAAAGCATACTACCTCAAAAAACTTTATCTTAACAAATTCCCAGTACCACCGGGTTTTGTGATTACAACAGAGGTATTTAGAAGGATAAATTCTATACTGAAAATACCTTCATTAACGGCAGAAATTGACAACCTGATAAAATTTTACATTTCAGAACTTGAAGGTTTAACTGGTCTAAAATATGGAGATCCAAAAGCACCTTTGCTATTAAGCGTGCGGTCTGGAGCAGCCATATCAATGCCTGGAGCAATGAACACCTTTTTAAATGTTGGCTTAAACGACGAAATTACAGAAGCGCTCAGCAAACAAAATAATTTTGGCTGGACATCGTGGGATTGCTACCGTCGTTTGCTGCAAACATGGGGGATGTCGCATGGCTTAGAACGCAACGACTTTGATCAAATAATGCTTGATTACAAACAAAAGAATAATGTTACGCAAAAAATTGAGTTTTCTCCAAAAATAATGAGAGAAATGGCTTTTGCATACAAACAATTGCTTATTGATAATGGAATTCACTTTGAAACCGACCCGTTTTTACAAATAAGAAAAGCGATCATTTCGGTTTTTGTTTCTTGGGATACTCCCAGAGCTAAAGTATACCGAGAACACATGCAAATTGCAGATGAATGGGGCACTGCGGTAATTGTTCAACAAATGATTTTCGGTAATTTACATAAAGAATCCGGATCAGGAGTTCTCTTTACACATGATGTTCATGAAAATGCTTCAGGTATAAAATTAGCAGGAGATTTTTCTTTTCTAAGTCAGGGCGAGGACATTGTTGCCGGGCTTATTAGTACTTTACCAATTAGCGAAAAACAACGTATAAAGTATTACCAAAAAAGTCCTTTCTCACTTGAATCTGCATTCCCAAAAATATTTAACAAGCTTAAAAATATTGCACACGAGCTTATTGATGTTCATGGCTTTGGTCATCAGGAAATCGAATTTACCTTTGAAACACCTGAACCTGAAGATTTATACATTTTACAAACACGGGATATGTCGATAGTTAAACAAACCGAAATGGAGGTTTTTGATAGTCCCGAAAATAAAATGATAAGAGTTGGTTGTGGAATTGGAATTGGGAATAAAGTTTTAAATGGTGTGATTGTATTTGACAAAGAAGATTTAGTACTTTTGAAGAAAAACTATCCAGACAAAAAAGCAGTTTTGGTAAGGCCAGATACTGTTCCTGATGATATTGAAATGATTTTTGAATGTGAGGGACTGCTGACTGCAAGGGGAGGCGCAACATCACATGCTGCCGTAACTGCTGCTACATTAGGAAAAACTTGTGTAGTCAATTGCAATGATATGGTGGTTTTTGAAAAAGAGAAAAAATGCATTATTAACAACATTGTCTTTTTATCACATGACCCTATTGCTATTGATGGAAATAATGGAATTGTGTACAAAGGCAATTATCCAATAAAAATACAGGAATTATAAAATATTAACAACTAAATAAATTTATCATGGCAATAAGTATTAATGAAAAAAAACTGTTAGGAATTAACGGTTTAGGTCGTATCGGAAAATTAACACTTTGGTATCATTTAGTTTCAAAGAGCTTTGATGGAATTGTAATAAATGTAGGCCGAAATGTCGGGAAAAGTTTAGAAGACCTTGTACAGGCCATAAGCTCCGATTCAACATATGGTTCTTTAAATCATTTTTTAAACGGACATGCGGGTAAAAGGATCAAGATTGAAATTACTGATAGCGAAAATGGAATAATAACAATCGATGGATTTCCCATTAAATTCCTGACTAAAGAGAGAAATCCCCAAAATATCAATTGGAAAAATGAAGGCGTAAGAGTTGTTGTTGATTGTACAGGCAAGTTTCTGGATCCAACAGTACCTAGCAATGACCCCAAAGGAAGCATTGCAGGGCATTTGGCTGCTGGAGCGCAAAAAGTGATTGCAAGTGCACCTTTTAAAATAAAAAGTTCTGTAATTAATGATTCGGATCAATTTCCAACTTTGATTTATGGTATTAATCATTCAAGTTTTGATGCAACACAACATCAAATAATATCTGCTGCAAGTTGTACTACAACAGGCTTGGCGCACATGATAAAACCCTTACTCGAAGATAAAGAAACCAGCAATATTCTTACTGCATCTATGTCAACTGTTCATGCTGCAACAAATACACAGAGTGTCCTTGATTCAGTGCCAACAGCAGGTACAACAGATCTTAGAAAGAACAGATCCGTATTAAATAATATTATTCTTTCTACAACCGGTGCTGCTAAAACCCTTGAAAGGGTGATACCGCAAATAATCAACTTTGGTTTTATGGCTGATTCTATCAGAATTCCAACAACATCAGTTTCGTTAATTGCATTAAACATAACATTTAATTCAAGGCTGAATGATAATGGAATGCCATTTATTAATGCAGAACATATTAAAAAAATATATAAATTGGCTGCAACTGGCGCTCAAAAGGATCTTCTCTATTTTTCAACCAAACAAAACGTGTCTAATGATTTGCTTGGGTTCCCTGCTGCTGTTGTAATTGAAGGCAACGAAATTCACACAAGAACAGGATTTTTAAAAGTTCCTTATGAAGTATTATCATCAGTTGGTATTGCCAATATGAATGAAGTAAACATTCCTGTAACCCATGCAAAAATTATGGGTTGGTATGATAATGAATACGGTAGTTATGTAAATTGTTTGGGGAAACTAACCGAATATGTTGCATCTCATATAGAATAATTAAAAGATAATTCAGCATTTTTTATTGTAGAATCTGGGTTTAATGAGTTAAAATTATTAAAACAAACTCATTCGAGGAAACGTAAAGGGCTTTAAAACAATGCTAAATTATCTAATTCGGGAGTGAAAAGAGCGGAAGATTTTATTCCCGAATTGTTCCCGTTAGCTATGCACTAAAAGGTGTTTTTTTGACATTCCTAAAAACTAAAAACCACCGAAAGCTTTGTTTTTCAGTGGTTTTCATTTATTTGCCTTTGTTATCTGCGGAGAGAGAGGGATTCGAACCCCCGGGGCTGTTACACCCAATAGTTTTCAAGACTACCGCAATCGACCACTCTGCCATCTCTCCGCGACAAAAATACATATATTTTTTATTTTTAAGTTTTTTTTTTTGCTTTTACTGAAGATTCTTTGCAATTGCCTGATTCTGTGTTGCAATTTTTATTGTTTTTTTTCAAAGTGTCAATTTATTGTTTACCGTTAACTTAAAAATACCTGCCGAATACTTGTATAATTTAACCGCTTACTGATTGTTGCTTGTTAAATATCTGTAATCAGATTAATATTGCTGTATAATTCTCATATAACCATGAAACCTGAAATAAAAAATATTGATAAAGATAAATCTATTGAAAAAGGCACACGCTTAAGCTTTTTTATGATATGCGTTTTGTTATTCTTTCCTAGAAAATATAAAATGATGCCTTAGCTGTATTTCGCATATTTGCAGATATTTTTGTAATTTTGTAATTAAACTACTTCGGTTATGAGAAAACTTGTTCTTATTATTTTAATTTCGGTTCTGTCGTTTTCTGCCTCAGCAAAAAAACTGCAAGCCTACATGTCATATAGCACTTTTTGTTCTCCTACTGACGGACCATATATTGAAACTTACCTTACTGTTCTGGCAAAAACTGTTGAGTTTCTTAAAAATGACAATGGCAAATTTCAGGCGACTGTTGAAATCATGATGGTTTTTAAAAAAGATGGCGTTATTCAGGATTTCAAAAAAACCAATTTGATGAGTCCTGAAATTGATGATACTTCAAAAACTGATTTTACTTTTATTGATCAGCAAAGATTTTTACTTCCTAATGGAAACTATAGCGTTGAAATACAGATTTCTGATAAAAACCTTAAAGAGGTGGTTCCCTATAAGACTATTGAAAATTTATTGGTAAGCTTCCCAGCTGATTCAGTTAGTGTGTCCGGTGTGCAGCTTATTGAATCTTATAAAGTTGCTACCAATCCCGGAATTTTAACTAAAAATGGATATGATCTGGTACCATTTTCTATAAATTATTATCCTCAGTCAATCAAAAAGCTGACCTTTTATTCCGAAATTTATAATACTGACAAGGTCTTTACAGGGTCTAACACAAAGTTTATTGTTAATTACTATATCGAGTCTTTTGAAACAAATAAATATCTTAATAGCTTTTATTCATTTAAAAAAGAAACTGCAAAAAATGTTGTTGTAGTTTTTAATGAATTTGATATTACTGAATTACCTTCAGGCAATTATAATCTTGTTATTGAAGTAAAGGACAAAGACAACAAAAGTGTGGCAAGCAATAAACTTTTTTTTCAGCGTAGCAATCCTGGCATTCAGTTGGAATTGGCGGATATTAAAAGCGTTGATGTCACAAGTACTTTTGCTGATAAAATCAACGATATCGATTCTCTCACGGACTTTATTAAATCCACTTACCCTGTTTCAACACAAATGGAAAAGATGTTTGCGGAAAATCATTTGAAAAAATCTGATATCATAGTATTGAAACAGTATTTTTATAATTTCTGGGTAAACCGCAATGCGCTGAGTCCTGAAAAAGCATGGCTTACTTATTATACAGAGGTTAAAAAAGTAAATGCTGAATACAAAACCATCATTAAAAAAGGTTACGAAACCGACAGAGGCAGAGTGTATTTGCAATATGGCGCTCCAAATTCAATTACTGAAAGTGTGAACGAACCAAGTGCATATCCTTACGAAATCTGGCATTATTATACTTTGAACAATCAAAAAAATAAAAAGTTTGTGTTTTACAATACCGATCTTGTAACAAACGATTACGAATTGCTTCATTCCGATGCAATTGGAGAAATCTCTGATCCTTCATGGCAAATGAAACTCGTTAACCGCAATACTTCTACAAATAACCCTGATCAGATTAAAGGCATCGATCATTTTGGCGGTAAATCGGACGACTTCTATAAAAATCCTTATTAGATTTTATAAAACTGGGTAGACTTTATTGAGCGAAATATGTTTAAATTTTTTTATGAAAAGACTTCTGTACGCCCTGATAGTTCTATTTATTTCCGCCAATTTGTTTGGCCAATCAATTCAATTTATAAAAAATTTTGGTGATGTATGCCCTGACTTTGGATTGTCAGTGGATCAAACAAAAGACAATGGCTATATTTTGCTTGGTCATACTCAAAATTATTCCGCAGTAGGGCAACAAGATATTCTTCTGATAAAAACCGATTCGTTAGGGAATTTTTTATGGCAAAAATTATTTGGAGGAAGCAACTTAGATTTCGGACAATCGGTTCAGCAAACTTTTGATAAAGGATTCATCATTTGCGGATTTACAAATAGTTTTGGCGCAGGTGGCAATGATATTTATATTGTAAAAACTGATTCCATTGGAAATTTTCAATGGCAGAATACTTTCGGAGGCACTGGCAATGATTATGGCTATTGTGTATAACAAACCTACGATAAAGGATTTATTATTTGCGGTAGCACAAATAGTTTTGGGGCTGGTAATATGGATGCAATTCTGATTAAAACAGATTCAATTGGAAACCAGCAATGGGCTAATTATTATGGTGGTTCAGGAAACGATGGTTCGTATTCTTTGAACATTACAATTGATAACGGATATGCACTTGCTGGATATACATTTAATTTTGGTGCACAAAATGATGATGCAATGCTGATAAAAACGGATTCAGCCGGCAACCAGCAATGGTTGAAAATATTCGGTGGTGCGGGAAATGATAGAGCCTTAAGTGTTAGACAAACTATTGACAAAGGATTTTGTTTTGGAGGCTCTACAAACAGTTATGGTAACGGTTCTGACGATATGTACCTTGTGAAAACAGATTCATTGGGAAATATTTCTTATTATAAAACTTTTGGAGGTGTACTTTCTGATAAAGCTTATTCAATTGATCTTACTCATGATAATGGGTTTGTACTTGCAGGCGAAACCAATAGCTTTGGAGCGGGGAGTTCGGATTTATATGTTGTGAAAACAGATACTGCAGGAAATTTACTTTGGCAGAATTTTTTCGGTGGAGCAGAAAATGACATGGGATTTACTGTGAAAACTACCAATGACAATGGTTATATTGTTATTGGAAATACTTATTCGTACGGCGTGCCTACTTGGTCTGATATATTTCTTGTTAAAACAGATTCGGTTGGTTTTGCCTCAGATATTATTGATTTTAAAAACAATTATTTGGATGTTTTAATCTACCCGAATCCGGTAGTAGAAAAATTTCATATTTTCTCCAATAATAATACTGAGCAAATGAATATTTCCATTATGAATACTCAAGGTCAGCTATTGATGCATCGGATTGTTTCAACTGCAAATACTGAAATTAATATTTCTGACTTTGCAAATGGAATTTATTTTCTGCACATTAATGCTGGCAATTATAATTGTGTGAAGAAAATTATTAAAGAATAATTTTCTTGAAAAATATGTGCGACCTTTTTAAAGATAACGACAATAGGGGCTAAGATAATTCATTAAATACAAAGCATGCACATAGAATTAAGAAACTTTTTTTTTCTGCGAATCACTTTATTATTGTGCTTAATATTCACCCTCTGCAAGTTATTTAGTTCAAGAATTTTATTTTGATAATAAATTATCATATTTAAATCAAAATAATATATATTTGATGTTTAATCTATATTTTCAAATCCATTAATTTTATTCGTTAATCTAAAATCTAAAATTTTATGAAAAACCTTTTTTTGATTCTGGCATTTTTGGTAATTATATCTGAACAAGCATATAGTCAATCTGCCGAAATTACAAATGTTCGAAAAAAAGAATTCAAAGGAGTTTACCCAATCATTAATCATTCTACAAATGAAGCAGCTGGTTATTATACCTTTTATGTAAATGAAAAAGTTGGTGGGGGAAAAATAAATTTCATCATTGCTATCTTTGATATTGAAATGAATCTGATAAAACAAACTCCAATAACTATAACCAAATCATCAAATGTTGACGGGTCTGAATTTAATGGAAAGGATTTTTTATTTGTTTTTAATGATTATGTAAAAAAAACCTTGACCTATGTTACTGTTGATTCAACTGGCGAAATAATTAAAACTCTTGGTATAAAAGAAGAGAAAAGGTATGCTGCCACTGCTGATGTTTATTCGGCTTATGATGGCTTTTTTATTATTAAACCTATTAAAGAAAAAAAATGGGGCTACTCAATTGAAAAAGTTGACAGAGAGTTGAATTCATTATGGGAGAAAAGATTCACTGTTGATAAAGGTTTTATTGGCGTTGAATCCGTTGAATCCGGGAAAGACCGTATTGCAATCATACAAATAACTTCACCGAGTGCATTTTCAGCTAAAGCGAAACCTGAGTTGATTTGTCTCTCTGATGAAACTGGTGAAGAACTATATACGTATCCTTTATATGATGGCGAAGCTACTTGCATGCCAACAGCATTTCTGATCGATAAAGATAACAATATTGTAACCGGAGGAATGTACTTTGATGGCGAAAAATGGGATGCTACTAATTCCGATGGTGTATTTCTTTTAAAAGTTTCCTCTACTGGAGAAAAATTGGCATATAAAAAGAACAGTTGGGAGGACGGTATTCAAAAATTCATTAAAGCGGGAACAGAGAAAACATTCACAATAAGCAGTAAACCAAAAGTTCTGTTTCACGAAATAGTAGAGAGTACTGACGGCAGTTATCAGGTAATTGGAGAGACATTTAAAAAGAGTATGCAACTGGTGAGTGTTAAATTGAAGGATATGATCACCGGAAGGTTTATCGGGGATATCTCAAGCGATAATAGCGGTTCCAAGCCTGTTACTTTTGAAGTGTTGGATTTTATCATTTTTAATTTTTCTAAAACAGCGGATATCGATAATTTGACTATGATTGAAAAGGAACATACTAAAATTTCATGCTACCCTCCTTATAATGGTATTGGCGGTTTATCGCTTGCATTGTCAGTAAAGAAATTTGGCTTTTTTAATTTCGGGTTTACCTCTGTTCTTCCAGATACAAAGCAACCAATACTTATATCAGCAAATTTTTCTGATAAAGAACCATACGTTGGTATTAATACTATTGAAAAAGATAAAAAAACAATTTTTCATCAAATTCCAGTAACACGTAAAACAATTAAAGGTGGCAATGTTGGTGTTATGAAATCAAAACCTGGTTATCTTGGAATTTTCCTCTATGATAAAAAGGACGAATCAATTCTAATGTATCTGGAAGAAATTAAAATCAATTAATAAAGACTTCTTTCTGATTTTAATTATATTAAAACTACCAACCGTAACCAATTTTTATTCCGGCAGAAATGCAAGGAACAATATCTTTTGTAGTATTCATAGTTGTTATAAGTGAATTTCCGGAATAATGAAATGAGGCAGTTGTAATGTTTCTGTTTCTAACTCCTATTCCACAATAGTAATCCACACATACATTGTCCGACCAGTAAGAGATAAAACCCAGTTTTAATTGAAAATCGGTAATTAATCTGTGTTGATCAATAGGTGGAGTGATTGGTTGGCTGTTATATTGAAATACTTCTGATTGATATGATCTGAATCTTATTTCGGGGCTAAAATACAACTCTTGCAATCCTAAATAATACTTGGAAGTATAAAAATGCGGACTCAATACGAAACTGTATCCAATTTTAGATTTCATGTTGTCAATGGCAATTTCGTCATTCATTACAAAATAATAATAATCTGTGAGCGTAATCCCAACCCCAGCTTCCAATCCAACATGATCAGATAATCTATGTTCGTAAGAAAAGGGGATGTCTCCGTTAAAGATTAGTAATGGGTTAAGTTTAACAATTCTGAATATTTTATTGTCTACAATATTGTGTTTGTATTCTATTTTTGAATATGTAACCGTTGTAACGTTTCCTTTATCCATCTTATCAACCCGGTTATACTGAACATCTGAATTGTCATTTTTTTCAGTAGACTCAATTTTTTTATTTAATACATCTTTAGTCCCGTTTTCATAAACAATCATGTAAACTTTGCTTTTTTGGATTGAAATTAAAGGGCCGTCAAGATTATCAAACTTTTTGTACTTTACATAATCAGGTGTGATTTCAAGTATTTTTGAAACTATTTTTTCGCCATCAGCTTGTACTAATGTGTCTTGAGATTTTACCGATAGGGTAATAGCAAAAAATAATAGAAAAAGGGTGAATGTTTTCATAATTTGGTTATTAATTTAAACAATAAATACAAATGTATGTAATTTATTTATGTTTCATTTATTTAATGTTATATGTTATCTCCTGATTATTTTTTAATAAGTTTTCCTAATAATGATTTTTGATTGTTTGATAGTTTTACAACATATAATCCAGGTTTCAAATTCCCGATAAAATATTCCTCACTCACAGCATTATTGGTCGTCAAATGAGCATTAAACACTTCATCGCCTATACAATTGTATATCGACATCTGTATTGGGTCAAAAATCGAACAATTTGATTTCAAGCTGAAGCTGTTTTCTGCTGGGTTTGGAAAAATTTCAAAAGATTCTTCTTTGGCTATTTCACTCGTTGTTGTTACAATCCCATTTAGCGAAATATTGTCAACATACATTATTGTTCCTGATTGCGGGTTTGTTCCTGTTGACGACATGATAATGATATTCATTGAATCAGGAACTTCAAAGCTTGTATAATTGATAGGAACGGTAATTGGAGTCCATGCATTTATTGTATCACCAATTATTAATGATCCTTTTCCTATAGTGTCTCTGTTTCCAGTAATAATATTTGTTTTGTAAATTCCCACTGCAATCATACAACTGTCGCCATTAACAGGAAAAAATTTAAAATTCCCCTGAAGATTTTCAGGAAGTGTGTTGTAAGGAATACCACCACTCACAGTTCCTGTTTGTGCAACAACATCTAAATTAAATTTTCCAAGCGTAAGCAATCCTGGAGCAACAGTTGAAAATCCCGCTGGGTTTACATTCTGAAGTTTGGCACAAAAAGTTCCTGAATAAGGAGCTGTATTGTCCTTTGTCACCGTTATTACAGTCACAAACAATATTTTTGCATTCGATGTGGCCCAGCTTACAGGGTTTTCGAGTCCGTTACTGGTGACCCAGTTCTCAAAATTGTTATTGGGAACAGCCTGAGCGAAAACTGAGCTTAGCGCAAATGAAAGGAATAAAGTGGCGAATAAGTTTTTCATAAATTTATTTTTAACAAATATAGAAACTATTTTTATAAAAATATTCTACTTTTATTTTTTTATTCATTTTCCTGATAAAAAAAAGATGCCTCGCATTGAGACAACTTTTTTTTGTTATTCGAGTCCGATTTTATTAAAGTAAAACACATTTCGTTTGTTTTTATCCTTGTCCTTAATTCTTTCGTATCCCCATGCCAGAAAGTAATTATCGTACCAGAAAGACATATCATTTGACCAATCTTGTTTAACTTTATCACCTTCTTTTGAAGTTTCAATTTCTGTGGTTTGTTTGCCCTGAATAACAGTATTATTTCTAATGATCTGCGATTTGATTTGTCCACCTACGCTGTATGCAAGTATGATATCATCGCCGTCGTGCATAACCTTAACTCTTTCTTTAAGATTGTAAGTAAGAATGTCTTCAATTTCGAAACAATTGTCCCAAAGCATTTCACCATCCTTATCAAAACCCGCAATAACAGCATGTGTGTATCTGAAACCATCAAAAACAGTATAGCACTGCTGTGTGCATTTTCCGCCAGTACAAGTGGTGTAGCAGGTGGTGTGGTATTGTGGATAAAATGCTTCACCAATCATGATGTATTCATCATTTTTTAAAATCAGGTCATGAACAAGTAAATTATAGTTTACATTGATTTCTTTTCCTTTTTTCGCAGCTTTCTTGTTTTGTTTTTTTAAAACTCTGGTTTCATATTCACCCAAGAATTTAAAAAAGTTTTCAAATTTTGTAAAAGGATAATATTTGATGTAGTCCTGTTTCTC
>JBBQSF010000075.1:0-14575 GCA_038214085.1 Bacteroidales bacterium
GAAATTTCCGAAAGATCACGAAAAGATTTTAAAGAAACTTTTTACAAACAACAATTCGGAATCAGCTATTTTTAATAATTTGTGCTCTAAAATAATATTTACATTTGTGCTCTAAATCAAAAGAATTATGAAAAAAACCAAAACAATTCTCTCACTTGCAACAATTGCATTTTTTAGCTTCGTGATAATTGCAATTATCAGTTGTGGTGGCAAAAAAAATGAAAAAATGAAAAAAGAACTTGAAGATTTTATCACCTCTTACGAAGCGAAAGTTGTTCCGCTTTTTAAATCGTATAATGTTGCAGCATGGAATGCAGAAATAAGTGGCAAAGAAGAAGACTTTAAAATTGTTTCTGATCTTGAGTTTAATCTTACCAAAATTTTTACCAGTAAGGAAGATTACGAAAAATTGAAAAAAATCAAGGAATCTGGCTTAATAACTGACACATTACTTTCGAGGCAACTTGAAGTAATTTACAACCAATATCTTTCGAACCAGATTGATACAACAAGCCTTAAAAAGATGATTGATTTGCAAAATGAAATCACTCAAAAGTTCAACACTTTCAGAGCAGAAGTGAAAGGTAAAAAACTTACTGATAACGAAATTGAAACAATTTTAACTACCTCTACCAATACCGCCGACCTTAAAGAAGCGTGGCTATCAACCAAAAAAGCTGGCACAAATGTATCTGAAGATATATTAAAACTCGTTAAAATGCGCAATGCTTCTGCAAAAGAATTAGGGTTTAATAATTTTCACGAAATGAGTTTGAAGTTGAGTGATCAGGATCCCAAAGAAATTGAAAAATTATTCAATGAACTCGACAGCCTCACCAAAGATGCCTTTGCCGAAATAAAAGATGAAATGGATACTTATTATGCAAAAAGATATTCCATAAGCAAAGATTCCTTGATGCCATGGCATTACCAGAACCGCTTTTTTCAGGAAGGTCCTAAAATTTACGAAGTTGACCTCGATAAATATTACAAAGGAAAAGACCTTGTTGACCTTACAACAAAATATTATTCAGGTTTAGGACTTGATATTTCCGATATGGTTAAAAAAAGTGATCTTTTTGAAAAAGAAGGAAAAAATCAACATGCATTCTGCACAGATATCGATAACGAAGGTGATGTTCGCGTACTTTGCAATGTTGTTGACAATGCATATTGGATGAATACACTGTTACATGAATATGGCCATGCAAATTATGATAAATATATCGATCGCAAACTGCCGTTCTCTTTGAGAGAGCCTGCGCATACTTTCACCACAGAAGCAATCGCTATGTTGTTTGGTCGTTTTTCGTCAAATCCGCAATGGTTAAAGGATAACCTTGGAATTACAGATGCTGAAAAATCCAAAATTGAAGAAAATTGTTTCAAAACCCTTCGCCTAGAGCAATTGGTTTTTAGCCGCTGGTCACAGGTTATGTATCGCTTTGAAAAAGCACTTTACGAAAACCCTGATCAGGATTTAAATACATTGTGGTGGGATCTTGTTGAAAAATATCAGTTGCTCAAACGTCCTGTTGGAAGAAATGCACCAGATTGGGCTTCGAAAATTCATATTGCAACCTCGCCTTGTTACTATCACAACTATTTGTTAGGAGAATTGCTTGCCTCTCAGTTATATTACTACATTACCACTAATATTTTAAAGTCGACCGATTTCAAAAACCAGAGTTTTAGTGGCAAAAAAGAAGTTGGAACTTATTTGATTGAAAAGGTATTTAAACCTGGAGCCAAATACCAATGGAATGATATGATTACAAAAGCTACCGGCGAAAAACTTACGGCTAAGTATTATGCCAAACAGTTCGTGAACTAAGCTCATTCTTATAATAAAAAACCACAGAAAACTAAAATCTGTGGTTTTTTTTTGATCAATAGGAGTAAAAATTCTTATTCGTTGTCTTCAGCAAACCACTCCGAATAAGAGTTGGCGGTTTCATTCAATCTCAAACTAAATAGTTTTACACCAGAAGGCAAAACAGATTTTATGCGTGTAGCAAAATCGCAAAGCATATTTTCGCAAGTAGGCTGATAAGGCACAAGAATAATATTGGTGAACATTTTTTGCAGGGAGTTTATTTCCCCTTCAGAAACAGTAGAATTCAATAACAATGCATGATCGAGCCTGTGGGTAATATTTTCTTTTATCAGCTTTTTAAGTGCTGAAAAATCCATAACCATTCCTACTTTAGGCGAATTTTCATCGGTCAATGGCTCACCAATAAGCGTTACAAATAAACGATACGAATGTCCGTGAATATTTTTGCATGGTCCATCATAGCCCATTAAGGCATGAGCCATTTCGAAACTAAACTCTTTTGTAATTCTGATTTTTGTCATCTGATTTACTTTTGAACAATCAACTGTTTGGTAACAGAAGCATCGCCAGAAATAATTTTAATAAAATAGATTCCATTTGCCAGTTCTGCCGTTGAAACATCAATTGTGTTTTTTGTAGCATTGCTGCAATTTTTTGAAAACAAAAGATTTCCTTCAATAGTGAATATTTCAATTACATCAGGAGAAGCAGATGGCAAAGAATAGGAAATGGTTACATTTCCACTGCTTGGGTTTGGGAATATTGTATAATAATTCTTATCAATATCTGATTCTGCAACTCCAACAGAACATGTAGCCCAGATACATTCAATATATTCAGGATGGTCGATAAACGGATTTCTGTTGTGCTGTATAGCATAAACGGCATTGTTCCTGTTTCTTTCTTTTGTACTAACAGGATCTAAAGCAGACCAAGATAACAACATGGTAACAAACCAAGGTTTAAAAACAAGACCACCATTACCTGCATAAACCGCTGCGCACTCTGTTGAATTAGAAGGCCAAGCTGAAACAATATTTTCGTACCGGGTAGCCATATAAAAATACGTGCGGGCAAAATCACCCTTAAAACTGTCAATGGGTTCAAATACAGTTCCTGCATAACCAGCATTGGAGCATGATCCAACTTTGCATCCATTTGATGAAGTCCAGCTAGTTGTGCCAACATTTCCATAAGGATAATTTGAACGGCGGTTGTTTACATAACCATCGGTAGGGTAAACATTAAACAAATCACTGTACATGGGGGTTGCATCATTAAACCAACTTGAAGGAGTAGTATGCTCCCGGTTATAACAATCTCCTTCGGCAGAATAATTGCCGCATTGATCGGCATTGTTCGATGAATTTATAAACCAATAATTCGCTGTGCCATCAGCTTTAATGGAATACATATCCCAAACCTTATTGGTAGGCAAATTATCAGTTGTAACATATCCCGAATACAAACTTCCATACGAAATTGAAGTATGTCCTTTAATAATATTATACAAAGCGGTTTTGAGAGGAAGCCCGTCGAGCCCAGCAGCGCTGTCATAATACCCCGGAGGAATTTGCCCGTAAACAAAATTTACGAGCAACAATGTAACTACAAATAAATATTTTTTCATTTCAAAATTAATTAGCCTATAAAGGTACGATTATTTTCGTTTGCCTTTTTTGTAAAAATAGACAAGAAGCCAATTACTTATGTCGGATTTACTTCATGCAATATTTATTCAGGCACTCATGTGCGTTTTCACCGTTCATTTCCCTAAATTTGAACAAATCATAACATCCATCCTTATTAAGCGCTAGTTTAAAAAGTCCGCGGTATAAAAGTGCCTCAGCATTAAGGGGGTAACCTTTAATGGCCGTATTGTAATCAAGTGGAAAAGTTGAGCACTTCAGAGCATTTGTTTTGTCAGGTGTTATGTTTTTCGGAATGCAACTATATGCATAAGATTAATATTATTTTTAGCAATATAATCCTTATACAATAATTTCTTGTATTTTTGCTAAACAATTTTGTCTAACTAAAACACTAATTAAAATGAAAAAACTGATTATTCCATTAGCGGTATTATTTACATTTACTTTATTTTCTTGTGGTAATACAGAAAAAAAAGACAACAAAAAAGCAACCGAAGATTCTTTAAAAGCTGTTGCAAAAGATGATTCTATTAAAGCTGCAAAAGCAAAAAAAGAAGCAGAAGCAAATAGTGATGATGCATTTTTAAAAGATGAAAAAGGACAGTGGGCTGTTGGAGCTCAGGCAAGTTCTACTTACGCAAATAATGGCGGAAAACAGGCTTCATGGTCGCCTGAGCAAATGATTGGAAAACCAAATGTTCAAAAATATGGCGACAACGGAAATGCTTGGGCATCCAAAGAACAAGATAAAGGAACAGAGTGGGTAAAACTTACTTTTGAAAAAGAAGTTAACGCCACCGAAGTTCGGATCAAGCAAACATATAAACCTGGTGCAATATCTAAAATTGAATTAATTGATACAAAAAACATGAGCCATGTTGTTTATGAAGGAAAAGTGGAAGCCAAAGATGACAAAATACAATACATGACAGCTTCTTTCGAAAAAACCCCTTACAAAACCAAAACTGTAAAAATTACAATTGATTCAAAAGCCGTTGCCGGATGGAATGAAATTGATGCCGTTCAGTTGGTAGGAGAATAATTTTTTTTGATTTATTAAGAAACTGTTTAAATTTCATATAAAATTTTTATTATGCCCCGTCAATTCGAGTTTTTCTATCGTCGCTTCTCGATACCCGCATACATTTTTGTAATTGATTATTTTTTAGGAGCGGACTCGAAGTGACCATAGAAAAAGTATCGAAAATAGGGGCACAATAATCTCATGTTTTAAAATTTAAACAACCTCTAAAGGCCGGGCAAAAAATTGTCCGGTTTTTTTTTGAAATATTATTTGTATTTCGGTAATCTCTGAATTATATTTGTTTGATAAAATTAATATTTATGAAAAAATCAATACTTCTTATTATTGCGGTTTTCATTCTGTTTGCTGGTAAAACAGCCTATTCGCAATTTTCTGCCATGGGAGGAATATATAGCGGATACGGGCAAACAATGTACAACATGAAGGGCTATGACAATGCAGCATTTATGCCTTTGGGAGTGCGTGCGGCCGTAGGAATGTATTCTGTTCAGGTTGGCTTAGATTATGCGGCAAGTGCCATGAATCCAAAATTCAATATTAATGATTCAGCAGGGCAGCCTTTTTATACCGATAAAATAAAGAACAACTACCTTGGAGCCATGCTGCGATTCCACATGGGTGATGATCCTAGAGATTTTGCCTTTATTCTGCGTGGTGGAGTGGGAATGTGGTTTAGTAAAAAAGAAATAACGTATTCTGATTTTTACAAACAGAATTTTCCGCTTGAAGATTTTACAAAAAAATATGACAATTCCATTGGATTTAATGGCGCAATGGGCTTTTCAATTCCAGTAAAAGATGCACTTCATTTAACCTTAGAAGGGCAATACAATTATAATGAAAGGAAGTTTGAAAACCAAAGCGAGTTTCATTCATCCTGGTGTGTGCAGATGGGCGTTTCTTACAATTTTTTCAACAAGTACAATTTAGGCAGTTATTAATAAAAAAGCCGGTAAAACCGGCTTTTTTAAATTGTTGTTATAGCATTGGATATTTTTTAAATATCTCGCTTGAGCGCATTAATATGTCAATATACTGAGCTCTTTTATAAGCATAATGATCTTTGGTTTTTTTCTTTGATAGTTTTCCTTTAAAGTCGGAAATAGTGTGGTAATTTTTTGATTGCATCCAAGCATCCAAATCAGAAAGAATTGTAGTTATTTGTGAAATCTGATTTTTATAAAGAGTGCTCACTACCTGTACGCAATCAGCTCCTGCCAGAATCATTTTGGCAACATCAGCTCCGCTGAAAATACCTGTATTTGAACAGATAGATGCATTAATGTTTCCATAGGCAAGACCAGCAAAGCGCATTGCCATTCTGCCATCTTCCGGGTTGCTCAAGTTGTACGGAAAATGATGTTCTTCTTTGTTGAGATCCAAATCAGGATGAAACAATCTGTTTAATAGTACAAAGCCATCAATCCCAGTTTTATCTAAATCGGCAATCATTTTTAAAGGATTGGTGTAAAACTGACTCAATTTAATGCTTACAGGTATTTTAACAGCTTGCTTAACTGAAGCAGCAATATTGATTTGTTTCTCTTCAATGGTTAGTCCAACTGTTACAAAACTATCAGGAACATTGTAGAAATTCAGTTCCAAACCATCAACGCCAGTTTGTTCAATTTGTTTTGCATATTCAACCCATACTTCTTTGTAAACAGCATTTAAACTGGCAAAAACAGGAATTGATACACTTTCTTTAGCTTTTCGGAGGTTAATCAAATATTCTTCCGGTCCAGCATGTTCAATTTCGGGAAATAAAGAAATCATTTCGGCATTACGTTCTTCATATTCGGTAAGGCTTTCGTGGATTTCAAGATTTTCGAGTTGAATTTGTTCTTCAAAAAGTGATTTGTAAACCACAGCTGCTGCTCCTGCATCTTCCATTTTTTTGAGGTTGCTGCTATCTGTAACCAGATTACAAGCACCAACAATAACGGGGTTCTTAAGTGTAAGCCCCATGTATTTTGTTGTAAGATCTGCCATAATATATATTTTTTAAGATTAATCAACTATTTGTTTACTGTAATCCATAGCAGCATAGCGTTTGTAACTTTCGAAGCGCCATTTTGCATTTACCTGAGCTGCCTCAAACAATTCTGAAGCTTCTTTTGGGAATGATTTTTTTAGTGATGTGTAACGGACTTCACTGTTGAGGAAATTCTGGAATTCTTCCCATTTAGGTTCTTTAGAATCAAGAATAAATGGATTTTTTCCTTCTTTTTCCAACATTGGATTGTATCTGTACAAATGCCAGTAGCCGCTTTCAACTGCTAATTTACCTTGTTCCTGCGTTTTCCCCATTCCTGCGCGTAAGCCGTGGTTGATACAAGGTGAATATGCTATAATAATTGACGGTCCGGGGAATGCTTCAGCTTCTTTTAAAGCTCGGAAATACTGACTGTGGTTTGCGCCCATTGAAACCTGTGCAACGTAAACATAACCATAAGACATGGCCATCATTCCGAGATCTTTTTTACGAATACGTTTTCCTGATGCTGCAAATTTTGCAACGGCACCAATTGGAGTTGATTTCGATGATTGTCCGCCGGTATTGGAATATACTTCGGTATCGAGAACCAGAACATTTACATCTTCTCCTGAAGCCAAAACATGATCCAAGCCACCGTAACCGATATCATAAGCCCAACCATCGCCACCAAACATCCATATTGATTTTTTAATCAAATATTGTTTGTAATCCATTATTTCTTTTGCAAAAGCTTCTGAACTGTTTTCAAGAAGTTTTATGACTTTTTCGGAAGCAATTATGGAAGGTTCGGCAACATTTCTGTTTTCAATCCATTCAGTAAAAGCAGCTTTTATTTCTTCTGAAACATTTCCTTCAACAGCTTGTTTCATTAGTATTTCAATGCGATCGCGGATTTTATTAACTCCTGTAGCCATGCCTAATCCGTATTCTGCATTGTCCTCGAATAATGAATTTGCCCATGCTGGCCCTTTACCGTTGCGTTTGCTTGAAGTATAAGGTGTTGCAGGTGCAGAACCACCGTAAATTGAAGAGCAGCCTGTTGCATTTGCAACAATCATGCGTTCTCCAAAAAGTTGAGTAACAAGTTTAATGTATGGAGTTTCTCCACAACCAGAACAAGCGCCAGAGAATTCAAACAAAGGTTGCGCAAACTGACTGTTCTTAAATGTTTTAAATTTATCACCCATATTGTCTTTATAGGTAACATTATTTGCAATGTAATCCCAACGTTTGATTTCAGCCTCTTGTGTTCCCAGAGGTTTCATTACAAGAGCTTTTACTTTAGCCGGGCAAATATCTGCACAGTTTCCACAACCGGCGCAATCAAGAGGGCTAATCTGTATACGGAATTGCAATCCTTCAAATTCTTTACCTAATGCTTTGAGTGCGGTGGTTGCTTGAGGAGCATTTTTTAGCTCTTCTTCAGTAAATAAAAATGGACGAATTGAAGCGTGAGGGCATACATAAGAGCACTGGTTACACTGGATACAGTTTTCAGGAATCCATTCAGGAATGTTTACAGCAATACCTCGTTTTTCATATTCAGTGGTACCTGCAGGGAAAGTTCCGTCTTCGCGACCAAGGAAGGTGCTTACAGGAAGATCGTCGCCTTTTTGTGCGTTTACAGGTTCAACAACATTTTTAATAAAATCAGGAATATTACGGGTATCGGTTTTCTTAACAACTTCAATTGTTTTCCATTCTGTAGGTATCTGAATTTCGGTAACTGCTCCGCCTTTGTCAATGGCAGCCCAGTTCATGTTCACAATATCTTCGCCCTTGTTGCCATAAGTTTTCTTGATTGCTGTTTTCATGTATTCCACTGCGGTTTCGTAAGGAATAACATTGGAAACTTTAAAAAATGCTGATTGCATTATCGTATTGGTACGGTTACCGAGTCCGATTTCTTCTGCTATTGCTGTAGCATTAATGATGTAGAATTTAATATCATTAACTGCAAGAAATTTTTTCATGTGGTCGGGAAGACGTTTTTTTGTTTCTTCAACATCCCAAATACTGTTGAACAGGAATGATCCACCTTTTTTCAGACCTTTAAGCACATCATATTTATCAAGATAAGAAGATACATGACAAGCAACAAAGTCAGGAGTGTTTACCAAATATGGTGAGCGTATCTGGTGGTTTCCGAAGCGAAGATGTGATACAGTAATACCGCCTGATTTTTTGGAATCGTAGGCAAAATAAGCCTGGCAATATTTATCGGTAGTTTCTCCAATAATTTTAATTGAGTTTTTGTTAGCACCTACAGTACCATCAGCTCCCAGCCCATAAAATTTTGCTTCAAATATTCCTTTAGGAGAAACACTAATTTCGGGAAGAATTGGAAGTGAATGATGGGTTACATCATCATTTATACCAACAGTAAACTGGTTTTTTGGATTGGCGGATTTCAGATTTTCTATAACAGAGATCATCATAGCTGGAGTAGTATCTTTTGAACTCAAACCATATCTTCCTCCAATGATCATTGGCTCATTTTCTTTGCCGTAGAATAATTCTTTTACATCAAGGAATAAAGGATCACCATTGGCACCAGGTTCTTTGGTTCTGTCAAGAACACAAATTCTTTTTGCAGATTTAGGGAATATGCTAAAGAAATACTTTGCAGAGAAGGGTCTGTATAAATGTACAGAAACCAAACCTACTTTTTCGCCGTTATTTCCTAAGTAATCAATTACTTCTTTTAAAGTATCGGTAATTGAACCCATGGCAACAATAATGTTTTCAGCATCAGGAGCGCCGTAATAAGTGAAAGGATGATATTCGCGTCCGGTAATTTTCGCCAAATCCTGCATGTATCCGTCAACCATATCAGGAACGGCATCATAGAAAGGATTAGCGGCTTCTCTGGATTGGAAGTAAATGTCGGGGTTTTGAGCTGTTCCACGGGTTACAGGATGTTCGGGGTTGAGGGCACGATCGCGGAACGACTGCAATGCTTTATAATCAAGCAATGATGACAGTTGATCCATTGAAGGTATTTCAACTTTCTGAATTTCGTGCGATGTTCTGAAACCATCAAAGAAATGCATGAAAGGCACTCTTGACTTTATTGAAACTAAATGTGCAACAACTGATATGTCCATAATTTCCTGAACACTACCTGTGGCAAGCATAGCAAAACCGGTTTGGCGGGCGCTCATTACATCGCTATGATCTCCAAAAATTGATAATGCTTGAGCAGCAAGACTACGTGCAGAAACATGGAATACAGCTGGCAATAATTCACCGGCAATTTTATACATGTTAGGTATCATGAGCAACAAACCCTGTGAAGCAGTATAGGTTGTTGTTAGTGCGCCAGCCTGAAGTGAACCATGAAGAGCGCCTGCTGCTCCACCTTCTGATTGCATTTCAACCACCTTGACGGTTTCGCCAAAAATATTTTTTCTTCCATGTGCTGCCCATTCATCAACATATTCGGCCATAGTAGACGATGGTGTAATAGGATAAATTGCAGCTACTTCGCTAAACATGTATGCAATATACGCTGCGGCATAGTTACCATCGCATGTTGCAAAATTTTTCTTTTCCATAATTGTTTAAATATTATTAATACTATCGTTGTCGGTAAAATTAAGATGTTAAATCTTTTTACAAGCGACGAAATTACTCAATAAAAACGACATTTTTAGTTGTCGTTTCTAAAAACTAAAGCCGAAATCGTAATTTAAAATAATTTTAGATTAGCCCTATCGGAATCAAAAATAAATTTTTTGTAATTCACTAAAAAAGCTAGGATTAAAAAATGTAAATTGGTTTGAATCTGTTTAAAAATCAGTTATTTGTTTTGCTCTTTCCATAAAAGTTTAACTTCGTTACCTGGTTTAAAATGATCTACTTTTTGGTCGTTAATAGTCATGTCGCTTTTTTCGGAAATAATTTTGACCTTTAAGATTCCTTTTTCGCAAGTGATCACCTGAACATCTGCAATATCAAGCCATCCAGTAGTTTTGAATCCAAACACCACCGAGTCAAAATGTTTTGAAAGTGTACATTTTATATTTTTTGCTGGAATATTTTCGGCGTCTGAATATTGAATGGTGACAATGTCGTTTACCTTGCTTTTAATTATACCTGGCAATTCAAGCGTGATGCTGTCCGCAACAGAATTGCCCGAATATGATTGAGCAGAATTATTTTGTGCCGACAATAATGAAGGCGTTTGTAAAAGGATAAAAAGCAAAATACTATTTAGTAGTTTCATTTTCTAAAGAATTAAAAGAACATACAAAAATAGTACATTCAATGCCATTTAACTACTTTTGTATAAAATTTATTCAGTGATTTATCCTTCCAATTTTGAAAATAAAATCGGGTTCGACCTTATTCGCGAAGGCGTTAAAAAACATTGCATTAATTCTCCCGGAGCTTCATTTGCCGACAGAATGCACTTTAGCGCTGATTTGCTTTTAATTCAAAAGCTAATCGACCAAACCGAAGAATTCCGTCAGATTTTATTGAGCGGATCCTCGTTTCCTCTTTCTGATTATGCTGATATTTCGGTTGAGTTAAAAACGCTTCAGCTCGAAGGAACGGTAATTGATATTGAAACACTTTTTGGATTAAGAATTTCCATTGTTGTTTTTTCGGAATGCTTAAATTTTTTCAGAAAGAAAACACAGGAAGAAATACCAGAGTTAAAAAAACTCAGCGACGAATTTAGTTACAACCCAAAAATAGCAGAAATTATATCGCAGATCATCGATGATAAAGGACAGATAAAAGACGATGCATCTCCTGATTTGAAACACATTCGTAAGGAATTGATTCAAAAACAAAACAATGCATCAAAGCGAATTCATGCTATTTTACAGAAAACAAAAAAGGAGGGATGGGTTAGCAGTGACGCAGAACTTACCATTAGGAACGGCAGACTTGTTATTCCTGTCGCAGTTGCGTATAAGCGAAAAATCAGGGGGTTTATTCATGATGAATCTGCCACAGGGCAAACCGTTTTTATTGAACCTGATGAAATTTTTGAAGTCAATAATGAAATTAAAGATCTTGAAAATGCAGAAAAACGAGAAATTTACAAGATTTTAACTGAATTTACGAAGATTCTGAGGCCGGAAATCCCCTTGATTCTTGACAGTTTTAGGTTTCTTGGAATTATTGACTTTATTAGGGCAAAAGCAATTTTTGCATTGGATATTATTGCATCAAAACCGGCATTGGTTGCTGAGCCTGTAATCGATTGGTTCAATGCCAGACATCCGTTGCTTTTTCTTTCACATAAAGCGCAGAAAAAGATCGTAGTTCCCATGTCGGTTAGTCTTAATAGGGAAAGTCGAATTTTGGTAATATCAGGACCTAATGCTGGTGGAAAGTCGGTTTGTCTTAAAACTATCGGGCTTTTACAATATATGTTACAGTGCGGATTGCTGGTTTCGATGGACGACCAGTCGCAGGCAGGAATATTTTCGGATATTTTTATTAACATCGGCGATGAGCAATCCATTGAGGATGACCTGAGCACCTACAGTTCTCATTTGCTTGCAATGAAGGTTTTGATTGGCAAGGCAGGAGCTTCAACCCTATTCTTAATTGATGAGTTTGGCTCAGGAACAGAACCTAGAATCGGCGGAGCAATTGCTGAAGCCGTTCTGGAAAAGCTCAATATTTTGAACTCTTTTGGAGTAGTAACAACTCATTATGCCAATTTAAAATTATTTGCAGCCAATACCAGTGGAGTTTTGAATGCTGCCATGATGTTCGACACAAAAAAGTTGCAGCCACTGTACAAATTATTAACAGGAAATCCCGGAAGTTCCTTTGCATTTGAAATAGCTGAAAAAACCGGACTACAAAAGGAAGTACTTGAAACTGCAAAAAAGAAAGCAGATGTTAAAGAACTCGATTTCGAGAAACAACTTCAAGATTTAGAACTGCAAAAAGATGTTCTCAAAAAGAGGGAAACTGAACTTAAAATGGCTGATGAATTTCTTTCGGAAATGATTGATAAATATCAAAAACTTAGCGAAAAGCTAGAAGTTCAGAAAACTGAAATTATTGAGAAAGCAAGAAATAAAGCCGAGGAAATTATTTCCGGATCAAACAGTATAATTGAGAAAATTATTAAGGAAATAAGGGAAAGCAGTGCCGATAAAGAAAAAACAAAACTTTTGCGCACTGAATTGAAAATCTTTAGTGAACAACTTCAGACAAATGATACACTTGAGAAGAAACCAGTTGAAAGCAAAACAATTCAAAGTAGCACTAAAAAAAATACAGATAAAAAAGTCAGGGTTTTAGAAAGTTTTATTGACAAAGGCGATTATGTGCGAATTAAAGGACAGTCCACAGTGGGAGAAGTGCTAAGTTGCGACAGCAAAGAAGTTCTGGTATTGTTTGGATCTTCAAAAATTAAAACAACAAAATCAAATCTTGAAAAAGTTGACAAAAAACCGGATCTGACGAGTCATAAACAGCGAATTCTTAACGCCGGCTTTTCGATGAACCTTGATGAGAAACTTTCAAAATTCAATACCACTATTGATTTGCGTGGATTCAGAGCAGAAGAAGCATTAGAAGCCATTGCAAAATATCTCGACGAAGCATTATTGTTAAGCATTTCCGAAGTTCGCATTTTACACGGAAAAGGAAACGGCATATTGCGAAATGTGATAAAGGAATTTCTGAGATCGGTAAAAGAAGTAAAAAGCACAAGAGATGAAACCCTTGAAAACGGTGGGCATGGGATAACTGTTGTGGCTTTCAGAAATTCTTTCGACTGAAATTTACAACTCACTTTACGCAATAGTTCGAAGGACTAAAACATGAATACCCCGCATTATATGTGGGGTATTCACATTTAATCCCTAGGGATTTTATAATACAATTCTTTTTGTAATTGTATTTTTTGAATCACAAATACTTATCAGATAAATTCCGCTAGGAAATGCTGATAAATCAAACCCAGCACTATTTGTTCCTTCAGCTGCCTCTATACCTTTCTGAAATAAAATTCGCCCGGTATTGTCATAAATCATCAATACGCATTTTCCATCATTTTGCGGATAAGTGAAAGCAACATTCAAATTGCCATTTTCATTTGATGATACGTTAATAAAATTGAGCGCATTTTCTTCGGGATTTTTACAATTTATTAAAATAGGAGAAAATGTGGTTTGAGTTCCATCAAAATCTGTTTGTTGTAAGCGATAAAATGTATTTTCTTTATTTGGTTCAGAGTCGCTAAAAGTATATTTAATCAGCGTGTTGCTGTTTCCTGCTCCTGCAACGGCTCCAATTTCTTTCCACTCTATTCCGTATTCACTTTGCTGAACAGTAAAATAATCATTATTTGTTTCAGAAGCAGTAGCCCAGTTAAGTATTGAAACTTCATCTTCACATTTACCATTGAAATACAGCAATTCAATGGGCAAGGGATTGTGTTTTCTTGAAATGGCCCAAGGGGAAAAATTTGTTACTCCCAACACTGTTACTGTATTGGTGGTTGTGTTGCTCAATTGTCCGGGCAGAGCTGCTTCCCATTTGTTTGTTGTAGTGTTGAATCTTTGCGCCACCATGCTGTTGACTTCTTCACCCGTTACAGGAATTTCTGTTTCTGCATAGGAATAAGTAACATCAACTGTTCCTGATCCTGTTGGTTCAATTCGCCAGAAGCGTTTTACGATATTTTCGGCATTACCTGGATTTCCAGTTCCAGCTTCACCATCTAGATTTGTAACTATTGTAGGGCGGTTTGTATAAACATTTGCCGCCGAACCTAAATCAGGATATGTAGAAACGCTTACATTTCCTATGTTTTCACCATTTTTCAAATCAAAAGAAAAGGGAATATATGTTGAGCTGTTAACACCAAAAGGAAAAACATGCACTCCTGTTGCTTTTTCAATATTCCATTGCACTTTACTGTTGAATCCAATATCCAAGACATTACTTAGGATATATCCGGAAGTTCTTGTTATTCCTGCTATATCTGCATTTGAAATGGTAAAGGTTTTTTGATTCAGATTCAACGGACCATTGATTAGATTAAGATTTGTTGTGCTGTG
>JBBQSF010000076.1:0-14511 GCA_038214085.1 Bacteroidales bacterium
GCAACAGCAACATTAAGCGATTCAGGATTAGATATTCGGTTTGTTTTTGAGAATAAGGGAATTGAAATTTTCTGGCTGATATATTTCTCCAGATTTTCTGAAATTCCTTTGCTTTCATTTCCCACAACAATTATTGCAGGAATTGATTTTTTAATAGTATAAACAGCAGCACCATGCATAAAAGCGCCATAAACTGAGATATTTCCAGCTTTTTTTAACACTTCCTCAAGATCACAATATACAACAGAAACCCGTAAAAACGAGCCCATACTTGATTGTATTACTTTTGGGTTATAAACATCAACAGAGCTAAGCGAACAAACAATCTGCGTAAGCCCAAACCAATCGGCACTTCTGATTATAGTACCCATGTTTCCGGGATCTCTTATGTCGTCAAGAATCAGTGTAATACCTATATTGAGGTCAACATCATCAATGGACACTGGTTTAATTTTTACAACGGCCAGAACACTGTTCGGATTTTTAAAATTACTGATCCGTGCCAATTGAGTATCGTCAATAAACTCCGGCTGAATACTTCTGCCAGCACATATTTCGGAATTTTGTTCAAACCATTCCTTTTTGCAACAGAGCATTTTAACTTCAGCACT
Organism: Bacteroidales bacterium; assembly: GCA_038214085.1. Classification (GTDB taxonomy): domain Bacteria; phylum Bacteroidota; class Bacteroidia; order Bacteroidales; family CG2-30-32-10; genus JBBQSF01. The sequence goes on from JBBQSF010000076.1 coordinate 612, forward strand.
GCTTGTTAACAATTCGGAAACAGCTTTTACGCCTTCCACTATGTATTCGCCATGAAGTTCTCTGTACTTTTTTTGTTGCAGAGAAGTAATGTGTTTAATTGTTTCGCGTGAAAGCATCTTATTTTATATAAAAAAACCTGCCGTTATTCTGGCAGGTTTTATCTATGAGTAGTAAAATTTATTCAGCAATAACTTCAAAACTGATATTAAACTGGATTTCTTTATGCAAATGAACCTTTGCAGTGTATGTTCCAAGTTCTTTTACAGATTCTCCATCTACTGCAATTTTCTTGCGATCGATATCAAATTTAAACTGTTCTTTAATAGCATCAGCAATTTGAATGTTATTTACCGAACCGAAAATTTTTCCAGAAGTACCTGCTTTAGCACCAACTTTAAGAGTAACTGATTGCAAAGCGTCAGCAATTTTCTGGGCTTCTTTTTTAATTTTTTCGTCTTTAAAAGCGCGTTGTTTTAAATTTTCAGCAATTACTTTTCTGTTTGATTCGCTGGCGGCAATTGCAAATCCTTGAGGGATCAAATAGTTGCGACCATAACCATTTTTTACTTTAATAATATCGTCTTTATATCCGAGATTAATTACATCCTGTGTTAAGATAATTTCCATGTTTTTGCCTCCTTTTACTTTAATAAATCACCTACGTAGGGTAATAACGCGATATGTCTTGCTCTTTTAACAGCCTGAGCTATTTTGCGCTGATATTTATCAGATGTTCCTGTAATTCTTTTAGGAAGAATCTTTCCCTGTTCGTTAATAAATTTGGTGAGAAAGTCGGCATCTTTATAATCGATATATTTTATACCGCTTTTTTTGAAACGGCAGTATTTTTTCTTTTTAACATCAACATTTATTGGTGTTAAATATCTAATTTCTGATGATTGATTAGCCATAATTGTTTTTTTTAGTGTTACTGATTACGATTCTTTAACTACTGTTTTGGTTACATCGCTACGTTTTTTCTCGTTGTAAGCAAGTGAGTGCTTGTCGAGTTTCACGGTAAGAAACCGCAAGAGTCGTTCGTCGCGTTTGTAAACAATTTCAAGGTCGTTGATAACACTTCCTTCGGCTTTAAACTCAATAAGATAATAAAATCCTGTTGATTTTTTCTGAATGGGGTAAGCCAGTTTTTTTAGTCCCCAATTTCTTTCAAAAACAATTTCCGCACCTTTTTCTTTAAGGAATTTCTGGAATTTGCTTACTGTTTCCTTCATCTGATCTTCAGACAAAACGGGAGTTAAAATGAAAACAGTTTCGTAATTGTTGATCATTGTTTTTTAGTTAATTAATTAATAATGTGTTTTTAAAATGGAGTGCAAAATTAGAAAATTATTCTCAATATACAATAGTATTTGTAAAATAAACTTCGCATTGCTTTTCAAACTGCTATTTCATGAGTTCATTCACGATTTGATCAGCAGAAACGCCTTCTGCTTCAGCTTTGTAATTTCGTACAATGCGGTGCCTTAGAACAGAAGCTGCCACAGCCTGCACATCTTCAATATCGGGAGAATATTTTCCATAAACTGCAGCATGGCATTTTGCTCCAATTACAAGATATTGCGATGCACGTGGTCCGGCTCCCCATGTAAGGTAATCATTTGCAAATTTATGTGCATTCTGTTGATTCGGTCGTGTTTTTACCGCTAGATTTACAGCATATTGTAGCACATTTTCCGGAACAGGAATCTTACGTACAATTTTCTGAAAGTTCAGAATTTCTTCAGCAGTAAGCACAACTTTTACCTGAGGTTCACTATCAGTAGTTGTGTACTTTACGATATCAATTTCTTCATTAAATGAAGGATAATCGAGCCACACATTAAACATAAAACGATCGAGTTGCGCTTCGGGTAAGGGATATGTTCCTTCCTGCTCAATAGGATTTTGTGTAGCAAGCACGAAAAATGGCTCTTCAAGTTTATAGGTATTTCCTGCTGCAGTAACAGCTCTTTCCTGCATGGCTTCCAATAATGCCGATTGTGTTTTGGGAGGAGTACGATTGATTTCATCAGCAAGGATGATGTTTGCAAAAACTGGCCCTTTTACGAATCGGAATTTCCGCGAATCGTCAAGAATTTCGGTTCCCACAATATCGCTTGGCATTAAATCGGGTGTGAATTGGATACGGCTGTAAGTAAGTCCGAGTGCCTTTGCAAGCGTATTTACCATGAGTGTTTTTGCCAAACCAGGCACTCCAACCAGCAGACAATGCCCACGACTGAAAATGGAAATAATGAGATTTTCAAGAACAGTATCCTGCCCCACAATTACTTTGGAAACTTCATTTTTCAGTACCTTAAATTTTTCAGAAAACGCGTTAACGGTTTCTACGTCAGAGTTGTATTGCATATTCAGAATTATCTTTAAAACCAGTTATATGTGTATTTGCAGTTTTTATATTCATCAAGTACATGAATATAGCAACTTGCAATTTTTTTATTTACCCAAGTGGTGGTTGTTTTAGCTTCTTTATCCTTTTTAGCAGCAGCTTGAATAAGGTCGTAATCCTCTTTGAGGTTTGCCTTATGAGGTTCGGTGCGCGATTTGAGATACAAAATGCGGTAGGCTTGCAATCCATCATCATTCTTCATGGGCACAGGCAAGCTAAGATCGCCTACTTTCATTTTGTCCACACTAAAAAACACTGTTGGATCTAGTTGATCGGGTTCAAATTTTGTGGTTCCGGTTTCTGTGTTTATCAATAAACCTCCGGATTTTGCTGAAACATCATCGGAAAACTTAACACAGGCTTTGTCAAAAGTAATCGAGTCGTTTTTGATAAGGGTATAAACGCTATCGAGATATTGTTTGGCTTTTAAAAGATCTTCAACTGCAATTTTAGGTTTTATCAGGATATGGCGTACATTAATTGACTCTCCTCGTCGTTCAATAAGTTTAATAATATGGTAACCGGCTTTGGTTTTCATTACAGGCGAAACTTCACCTTCTTTTAAGCCATAAGCCACAGCTTCAAATTCAGGGTACAATTCGCCACGGTTGGTAAACCCGATTTCTCCTCCTTTTGCTGCTGAAACTTCATCATCAGAATACATTACTGCAAGCGTTGAAAAATCTTCACCTTTGAGAATTCTGTCGCGATATTCGTTTAGCTTTTCTTTTACCCTATCGATTTCTTTCTGACTAACCACGGGCTGTTTTACAATTTGCCCTACTTCGACCACCGAACTTACCAGTGGAATGCTGTCCTTTGGATAATCGTTAAAAAAATTACGAACTTCGGTAGGTGTAATTTTGACATTTTCAGTAATTTTCCCTTCCATAGTTTGCTGAATCAACTGATCTTTTATTACCAAACGAAATTCGTTCTTGAGTTCAATAATAGACTTATTGTAATATGCTGCAAGTTTTTCTTCCGAACCAATTTGGGCAGCGAAATAACGTATCCTACGATTGAGTTCGGTTTCAACCTGGGCATCGGTAACGGTAATACTATCGATATCCGCCTGATTGAGCAATAGCTTCTGAAACAGAAGTTCTTCTAGGAGCATACATTTGAGTGTGCTGTCTCCTGTATAACCCTGTAAAATATATTGTGCGTATTGGTTCTCAACATCCGAAAGCATGATCATTCTGGTTCCAACTACGGCAACCACCTGATCTATTACTTTTCCCTGGCCAAAAGTGAGTGGAGAAAAAAGGACGATAAAGGAAAAAGCAACTAAGAGTTTTTTCATCGGTACAGTATTAATATATTTCAAAATTATTTTCTTTTAAAGCATCTTTAAAAAGGTTATTCTGCATTTCTTCAATCAAGGCGAGTTTCCTTTTATTCAGAATAATACTTTTAATATTTTCTTTCTCAAAACTTAGAGGAGAAACACTCTCTTTTACCTGAAAATCCTTGATATTTACAAAATAATTGTATAACGAATCTTGCATTTCAATATACCTGTTGTTTTTCAGATAATCTTCCTGATTGTAAGTTTTGATAGGTATCTCCTTTAAAAGGTCATCAAATAGCAGCCAAGATTCATCATCGAGATAATAGTTTGCAGCAAACTGACTGCATTTTTCTTCAAGCGTTTTTTTATTGGCTTCAGTATCGGTTTTGTAAAGTGAACGAATAGTAGTTATATTGGCAGATTTCAAAGGCATTTTTATGTACCATACTTTAACAATATTGTCCTTTAATAAAAATTCGGATTTATTTGCTTCGTAATAAGTACTAATTAATGTATCGGATAATGAAGTATCCAGTTTTTGCGTTACCAGCTCCTTTTCGTATGTGTATAAAATCAGAGAATTGCGGTAGTCCTCAATTTGTTGTTCAAAATCTTTCTGATCGGTAGTAAGATTTTTTTCGGCATTTCGAATAAGTAGTTTTGACTTTATCCAGCTGTCGATATAACTTTTAACAATTACCAAACTGTCTTTGGCAGAACTGCCTATTGGCACTATTCCTTCAAGGTCGGAAACATAAAGATAGTCGTCATATACCCTTGCAATAGCCTTTTCGTCTGATTTCTTGGATGGAGAACAGGCAAAAAGCAATGATATGAATGTAATGAAGAATATCTGTTTCAAAATATTAACTAAAAAAATAAGAAACCAATTTCAATAAAAATTAAAATTGATTTCTTATCAAAACTACCAATTTCCTATTTTATTGTAGAAAAAACATCTTTATCAATTACCACTGGATATTTCATTTTTAATTGAGCAATCCACTCTTTTTCAAGGAATGCCTGATAGTCAGAAGTAATTAAACCACGTGCTTCGCTCAAGGTTTTGGGTTCTTTGTCGATAATCTTATTGATACGAACCATTATAACTGAATTATTTTGATATATATCTGCGCTCAAACCTGCTTTCCATGGAATTGAATCGATAAGTGCATTGTCTTTTTTTGCATATTTTCCATTGTAAACAGAAAGGTTGAGTTGTGATGTATTGTTTGCTTTTTTCAAAATCATTTCGTCGGTATATTTACCACTGAGTAACATTTTACGAACGATTTTTGCAACTTTAGGATTTGCACATGTAAACACATCAGCATTCACGCGTTGTTCCCAAAGATAATTGCTTTTGTTCTTTTCATAAAATGCTTGCAAACCTATAGTATCTTTAACCGCTTTTGACCATACCATATTATCAGTTAGTTCAAATAAAAGGATTCCGTCGCGATATTCTTTCATAAGCGCCTTGAAATCAGGATATTTTGTTTCAAGACGACTGTCTTCATAATCCATTACTGATTTTTCAACAAATTTCTTAAACATTGAAGCAAGATATACAGTGCTATCTTCGTTAGTACGGGACAATTGGTTTTCGTCAAGATACTTTGCAAAATCTTGTTGAGTATATGATTTTTCGGCTAAAGTAAACATGCTTTTTTTAAGTTTTGCAGCTTTTGCGATATTCCATTTGCCTTTAAAAATACTGTCGTTAACAATTGGATAAAAATCTTTAATGGTTTTTGCATCTTCCTTATATCCGTATTCTTTTTTGAGTTTTTCAACCATAATATCTTTTGAAATCAGTGCTCTTGAATCTTTAGAAATTTTGGATTTGAGTTCTGATTTAATGTTTTCCAAACTGTCAACTGGCTTACGTGCTATTAATTTTACGATATGCCAGCCATACATGGTTTTTACAGGTTTTGAAACTTCACCAATTGCCTTCATATCTGCAATTGCAGCAATAAATTCGGGAACCATACGGCTAACGCCAAACCAAGGAATAACACCGCCTTTAGATGCTGAGGCCTTATCATCGGAATATGTTTTTGCAAGATCTTCGAAACTCTCACCTTTAAGGATTTTTCCATAGATTTCGTCAATTTTTGCTTTATATTTATCAGCGTTTGCAGTTCCTGCTGAATCAGCCGGTATAGCTACCAAGATATGCGCAGCCTGAACTTTTCCCATTGCAGGTTTTCTGTCTGTAACTTTAACTAAATGGTAACCATAATCCGTACGAACCGGCATTGAAACTTCTCCTACTTTGGTATTGTAAGCCATTGTTTCGAATGGATAAACCAGATCAAGTGCTGTAAAATATCCCAAATCCCCACCATTGCCAGCAACAGTAGAACCGCTCTTTTGTGAAACCTGATCACGCGCTGATACATCATCGGAATATTCTTTTGCCATTTGATCGAATGCACTGCCTTTCATAATTTTATTTCTGATATCCATGATCTTGTTATAAGCAATCAAAGTATCCTTAGGCAAAGCGTCCTTGCTTAGCTTTATCAGTATGTGACTTGCTCTTATATCCCATTGCATCCTGTTGTATGCTTCGAGAAGCAATTTATCATTAACTTCTTTATCTATCAGATATGGTTGAGCCAATTGTTTGCGATAACCTGCAAGTTCAGTGACAAATGAAGAAACAGTATCCATTCCCTTTGATTCTGCTTCTTTAACTTTTAATTTAAAGTTTACATACAAATCAAGGTATTCTTCGAGTGATTTTTTATCAAGCACTTCTTTTTTTACATTGTTTTTCTGATACACATTCATAAACTCCGATTTGGTAACTTTTTCTCCTGCAACAGTAATTAACACAGGATCATTTTGAGCTTTCAAACCAAAGGAAATCAAAGAAGCGATAACAGAAATCAACACCGTTCGAACAAAATTTTTTTTCATATTCAATCTTTTTTTACGATTAGGGTTACAAATATATTTTTTTTACTTAGAGACTAAGGCAATATTAACAAATTTTAGGATTTACCTGGAATAATTTGGAGCTTCACGGGTAATGGTAACATCATGTGGGTGGCTTTCTTTAACACCTGCCGAAGTAATACGGATAAACTTTGCTTTTTGCAGATCAAAAACATTTGCTGTACCGCAATATCCCATGCCTGCCCGTAACCCGCCAACCATCTGATGAATCACTTCAGATAAAGAACCTTTGTAGGGTACACGTCCAACAATACCTTCAGGAACAAGTTTTTTAATATCCTCCTCTGCATCTTGGAAATAGCGGTCTTTAGAGCCTTTTTGCATGGCATCAATGGAACCCATTCCGCGATATGATTTAAATTTTCGTCCTTCAAAAATGATGGTTTCACCTGGAGACTCATCCACTCCTGCAAATAATGATCCCAGCATTACTGAATAAGATCCTGCTGCAAGTGCTTTTACAATATCTCCGGTAAAACGTATTCCTCCATCGGCAATTATTGGCACATTGCTTCCTTCAATGGCTCTAGCAACATCATAAATAGCCTGTAACTGAGGAACACCAACACCTGCAATAATACGCGTAGTACATATAGAACCAGGACCAATACCCACTTTGATTGCATCGGCACCTGCTTTTACTAAATCCCTTGCTGCTTCAGCGGTTGCAATGTTTCCAATAACAAGATCAATATCAGGATAGTGACTTTTAATTAAACGGGCAGCATCAATTACGCCTTTTGAATGTCCATGAGCTGTGTCAACCACTATGGCGTCAACACCGTTTCGCACCAATGCATCAACGCGTTCCATCACATCAGGGGTTACACCCACACCTGCAGCCACGCGCAAGCGGCCACGACTATCCTTACAGGAATTAGGTCTGGCTTTAATTTTTATTATATCTTTATATGTAATCAGCCCCATGAGCTTGTATGACGAATCTACTACGGGGAGTTTCTCAATTTTATATTGCTGTAAAATATCAGCAGCCTTTTCAAAATCAGTGCCTTCATAAGTAGTGATCAGATTCTCTTTGGTCATTACATCCATAATCGGGCGTTCAAGATTACGTTCGAAACGCAGATCTCTGTTTGTAACAATACCTACCAAAATATTTTGTTCGTTTACAACTGGAATTCCTCCAATTTTGTTTTCTGCCATCAAATTAAGGGCATCAGCTACTTTTGCGTCTTTATGAATGGTAACAGGGTCGAGAATCATTCCATTTTCGGCTCTTTTCACTTTTCTTACTTCATTCGCCTGCTCCTGAATTGTCATGTTTTTATGAAGCACGCCTATTCCACCTTCCTGAGCAATAGCAATAGCCATAACGGATTCGGTAACAGTATCCATTGCCGCTGAAACAATTGGAATATTTAATCTGATATTTCTGCTAAAAAAACTTGATGTATCAACTTCGCGTGGCAAAACCTCTGAATAAGCAGGAACCAGAAGAACATCATCGTATGTTAATCCTTCGCTGAAAAATTTATCATTTGCTAATGACATAAGGTCAGATTTAAATTTTTGCAAATGTAGTAAATTTAAGCCAAAAGAAACACATACATTCAGCACATATTACGTTGTCTGGATTAAAACGAAAGATCCTGAATTACAATAACTAACAAAGATTGAAAAATTATTGATTCCTTTCGAATTTCAATTTTTCCTGTCGGATTAATTCTTCTTTTGAGACAAAGGGAATCTCTTTTGAATTCTGAATGGAAGTAATAATTTTATTGAGTTCTTCTGTTGTTTGTACACCAGCGTTTGACACACTTACTGAGTTATCTGTAAAAACTTTTTTACTATCGATTGAATTAGAAGCGCTGGAATTGTTAATCAATTTATCAACCAGCAATTTGTATTCTGCCATTTGTTTTTCCAATGCAGTCATTTTCTCATTGAGTTGCGTAATATACAATGCCTGAACTTCAACCGTTTCCCATAATTGCTGTGATAGTTCTCCGAGCGAAAATGAACCTTTTTTGTTCCATTCATCGCGCCCTTGTATTGTTGGCAAATGCCTTTCAGTCTTAGCAAATAATGCCATTTCATCTATAGTCAGCATTTTAAAACCCGAATGTTTCGTAGAGTCTTCTGACTTTAGTTTTCCATCATAATATTTGTCAAAAACATAATCAGTAAGAAACACATTATCATCATAAACTGCTTTTGCATTTATTGTTCCTGGCCCTTTATATCCTCCGGTTGGAGTGCCAATCACTAATCCTCCGCTGTAGCTAAGATATGGTGCATTTACACTAAAGATAGTGGAACAAGTACTAAATTTAATATTTGGCCTGTTTGTAGAAGTTCCATAACTAGACCATCCGGTGTATCCGCATCCGCTAGCAGATGTCAAATCGCCATAACCATAATATGTTGCATTAAATCCAAGTGTAGAGTACTGTATGGCGTCACTGCTTGTCCATGTTGAATTATCAAAACACACTTCAATTACTAGGTTCGACGTTCCATCCCAATCATAAGTAGAAGATAATGGGAAAAGGTTCCATCCAGTATAAGTTGTATAAGATGAGCTATAAACCGTAACCAATCCTGAAGAAATATATCCAGATAAAGAGGTAGAAGTTGTGCACCCGATTTTTATTGTAAACCCATTAAATGGCTGAGTACTTGATTTGGTAAGCACATTGAATGCAATGGTTTTAATAGTACCTGATTGCATTCCTGAAGCAGAAAGTTCGGCAGCTGTGTAAAGATACTGACTTCTCTGGTCGTCCCATAAACCCAAAAATGGAGAAATTGCAGTTGTAATGCTCGATGTTCCTGTACCAATTGCATAATCAGTTGGTGTGGTACAAGTGCTGCCATTTGCCCCACAAGACATTGGCACAGCTCCAGTATAAGAACCGATGTTCTCAACCATATCATTTTCGAGTTTATACCAACCCCCTGATGTGCCTGAAACATTTCCTTCATGAAAACTTTTTCCCGTATTCCATCGTATTGCGCCCAATGTATTATTTAAAGTAGTTCCAACCTTAATGGCACCGTTAATGTCCAGTTTTTCCATGGGACTGCTTTGTCCGATTCCAACATTTACAGCATCATCAAAAATTTGGCTGCATGTCGTGTTTGCCCCATCGAATTTTAAAACATAGTTTGTAGTTGCACAGCCCTGAGGACCAGTTGGACCTGTGGAGCCGGTAGTTCCTGTTATACCTTGAATTCCTTGTACTCCGGTTGAACCAGTTGGCCCGGTTGTTCCTGTTATGCCCTGAATTCCTTGTGCTCCGATTGGGCCAGTGGATCCTGTTGTTCCTGTTATGCCTTGAATTCCTTGTGTTCCAGTTGGACCAGTTGTTCCGGTTGTTCCTGTTATGCCCTGAATTCCTTGTGCTCCGGTTGGGCCAGTTGATCCGGTTGTTCCTGTTATGCCTTGAATTCCTTGTGCTCCAGTTGGGCCAGTTGGACCGGTTGTTCCTGTTATGCCTTGAATTCCTTGTGCTCCAGTTGGGCCAGTTGGACCGGTTGTTCCTGTTATGCCCTGAATTCCTTGTGCTCCAGTTGGGCCAGTTGGACCGGTGTTTCCGATTGTTCCGGTACCATTAGCTATTGATATCCATTTTGCCGCAGATGCCTTATAGAAGAAAAAACCGGCAGAATCAGTGTCATAAACGAGCAAACCATCGGCAGGATTTGCGATTGCATTTCTCAATACTGAAGTAACTCTAGGAATTAAAACTCCTTTATTGTTTGAAGAAACATCAAGAGCTGCTGATGGGTCAGGAGGGTTTCCGAATTTATTTATACCAACACCTTCTTGTGCATAAGAAGAAAAACACACAAAAATCTGAAGAACAAAAATCAGGAAGTACTTTATCTTTTTCATAAATATCATTTTACTAACATTACATATCCGCTTGCATTAAATTCTTTTCCATATTCATCAGTTGCCTGCATAATCCAAATGTAAATTCCGGGTCTTTGAATGTTATTTTTGTCATCATAACCATCCCATTGCCTATCTGGATTATCTGTATAAAAAATATCGTATTTTCTTCTGTCAAGAATATAAAATTTATATGTTTTAGGCGTAAATTCAAATACAGGTCCAAAAGTATCATTTAACCCGTCACCGTTAGGTGTAAATGCATTTGGCACATAATAACTCAAATGATTTTCGGGGTTTTGAAGCAACCACACAGGAAATAAATTTTTCCCATCGATGTTCCCGGTTGTAACTGTATTTTTCAAAGGATCAGAAGTGCAAACAGGATTCCAGTCACTCCATTCCTGATAAACAGAATTGTATCTGTAGGCTTTCAGACTATCTTTAATAATGTCGGGATTATAAACCGACGAAATATCGTCATCGGTATAATTAAACTCGATACTGGTTTCAGGTTTTTTCAAATAATCCGCATCTACAATCCAGTATCGGTCGGCAATTAACGAAGCCCGGGATGGCAGCGAAAGAATTCCATCAGGCAAGGGGTTGTTTTCTGTTACGGTAGGATAGGTTGCAAATACAACCTTACCAGTGGAAGAATTGCTCGAAGAATGTATATTAAGTTTTACCCTCACATCAGCAGAGGAAACTAAATCTATTCCCGAACCGAAGGGGACAGAATAATTTCCTGCAGAATCGCCTACAATCCATTCAATTTCGCTCAAGCCCTCGTAAGGATTGGTTTCACTTTTAATAAATCCAGAAACATACTTAATCCCTAAAGCAGAGGAATTCGCAATGATTAAGCGGTTTCTGTTGAGATCAAGTTCTGCATCAATGCTAAGCACACCATGAACTTTGCATTTATTCACCTGAAGCTTTTTTAGGTAATTTCTAATTGTCAGGTTTTCGAATTCTATAGGATTTATTCCTTTAATATATTGAGTATTGCTTCCAGCCAATATAAGTTCTCCATTAGGAACAGGCTCAACGGCAGCAAAAACAGTAGAAAGTGAATTATTAACAATATCTCCTTTCAAAATAATTTTACCATCAAGGTCAATAAGAGGCTGTGTATTATTTCCCGAAGTTTCTAGGTGACCGGGAATATATACTATTGAACTGTCAGAAACAACCAAACAATACCCATTGATATAAACATCTTGTGCAGACAAGCATCCGGAAATTCCAGTGGCAATAAGCAATATGAATAATCGTTTTTTCAAAATATTAAATCAGCCTAATTTTCTAATTTGGGGAAAAGAGAGCAAAGTTACGACTTAATAATCGTACTAAAATAAGTGATTTACCTAGACGCAGCTGTGCATTTTAAAGTATAAAACGAGAAAATAGCATAAGTCGTATTAAAAGCTATATCTATTAGAGGTTAAGAAGGACAAATCCTTTTACAATACCAGATTAAATAAACTTTTTTTTAACAATTTTTAATACGTTTCTAATTTCAGCATTTACACTTTTTCTAATAGGATTAACCTATCTGCAAGAATCCTTTTATGCTGGAAAGTAGAAGTTGCTCAGAATTATCAAGCGAACCATCAATTAATGCAATTTTTGTGAGGTTGGAAATTATAGTTTGCTTATCTGCCTGATCGCTGAACTCAACATCATCTGCAGTAATCACGATTGGAGGTTTAATTTCCATAAGAGAGTAGAGTTCGCGTTTTTCTTTATTTGTAAAATCATCGAGCGAACCAATATGTTTTGCAAGATAATCCTTTTCCGTTTCATTTATTTTTCCGTCCGCTTTTGCAATATATATCATCAGTTTTATTTCAGTGATTTTATCTTGCTTTGTCAAGTAACTTTTGGTTTTAAAAAGCTTACCGAAAACATTTCCAGCCGATTTCATAGCAGTGCCGAATCCGGCTTTAAGCTCTTCGGGTTCAGAATGAAAAACAAAACCGGGATTTGTGAAAAAGTTTATAATTGTTAACTCGTGAACAGTATTGCTCAAAACATGCTTATAAGAAAGGTGAACACAGGGAATCATTTCGTAAAACACTTCCTCCCTAATCAGCTTGGGGTAACTGTCCTTGTTTAGTTCAAGTTCTTTTTCAACAGCAGGGGCAAAATCACCACTAAACTCATCAAAATCAGACCTGATTATTCCATTAATATTTGAATAACAGAGCTCCGTTTTTCCGTTACGGTTACAAAAGCCCATAATCTGCTCATCGGTAATCATGTTTAGTTTAACATTCTTACAAATCACCTTTTCGTAATGATGATCGGTAACCACCGTTTCGACGTAGGTTAGTGTAGCTAAACTTCCATTGGTCTTACAAACAGGGCAATCAATCTTGCCATATTTTTCCTGATCGCCATAACATTTATCACAAATAATATGTCCGATGCTTTTGCAGTTTTTACAATCAACCTGACCAATGCCATTACAAATGTTGCATTTTACTTCTCCTTTTCCATAACAAATACTACATTTGATAAACCCATGATGACATTCGCGACAGGTATGCCAGCCCTTACCCTCGCATACAGCACAACGATTTGACTCATCATCTCTTTTGGGTCCAACGTAACCATCGCCACCACAATGACTGCAATTAACCTGAGCTGTTCCTGAACATGTTTTACATTTATCTTCTCCTCGACCATTGCAAGATTTGCACTTTACAAAACCCGAACCGGAACAAGTAGTGCAATTAATTTTTCGTGTTCCTTTACATTCAGGACATTCCCATTGGTGTTTTCCCAAACAAACCGGATTATCGCATGTAATATATTTTTCACTTTTACATTTAGGACAATCGCTGCTGTTGGTTAAAGAGGGAATATAATAATACGGCTGTGTTTTAAACACCTGATCACCATCAATTTCAAGAGGATAATCAAACACATCTGGTATTGACGCGAAAATCTCAATATTTTCGGGCAAACATCCCATTGCGGCAGCATCCTCAAGCATTTTTATGTCGCTTAACAAGGCTTTTCGGCCATGAGCGGCTTCGGAACCTTCAAGATATAAAAATCTATCTTTCACTAATGGAAACAAAGGAAATACAAGTTTTTTACATTGCCTTGCCACAGACAAACCAGTGAACTTTATGTAAAAATAATTTGAAATAATCAACTCGGCATTATCATCAATGATCATTTTTTCGAGACGCTGTGGCTCTACTTTCTGGATCAGGCTTCTGATGTCGGCAACCGAAATATTTGCCATTTGCTTTAATGCATTTTCTTTGAGTGTCATAATAAATATTTTACAATCATCAAATATACATTATTTTCATGATTCATTTCAATAAAATAATTCAAACTGAC
>JBBQSF010000077.1:0-14264 GCA_038214085.1 Bacteroidales bacterium
GCCTTGTGGAGTGGCCCATATCAAGCGATTAAAAAACTTTTCGTTTTCTTTAATCAGGATACTTCCCGTTATACAACAATTTAATTCTATCGCTTTATGCAAGAGCCATTCCACCGATTTTCCGTTCATTTCTTCTGCAAAGGATTTGTTTTCTAACGAAAATGCTGTAGTAAACATTTCGGGCAATACAATTAAATCCTGCAAGCCTTGTAAAGTGGCAAGTTTGTTGTTGAGATTAAACAGATTTTGTTGCGGGTTTTCCCAGACCAGATCGGTTTGTACAATAGTGACTTTCATATTTTGCATAATATTTCAGCAGCTTTTTGTAAAGTTTCTTCAGATTTGGCAAAGCAAAAACGAAGCATTCGGTTATCGGTTTTTTTATGATAAAATGCTGAAACAGGAACAGAGGCAATTCCAAATTCTTTGGTTAATCGTACTGCAAAATCCATTTCGTTTTCTGTAGAAATGTCGCTATAATCCAAAAGTTGGAAATACGTTCCGTTAGAAGGCGTAAGTTTAAACCTCGATTTTTCTAAAAGATTGTTAAAGAAATCTCGCTTTTGCTGATACATTTTATCAATGCCCAAATAATCATTCTTGTTCTGTAAAAAATCAGCAATAGCATATTGTATGGGAGTGTTGCAGGCAAAAACGATGAACTGATGTGCCTTGCGAAATTCAGCAGTAAGATTTTCCGGTGCGAGGCAATAGCCCATTTTCCATCCGGTGGTATGAAATGTTTTTCCAAAAGAACTGATTACCAGGCTGCGTTCGGCAAGCTTTGGATAACGGCAAATGCTCTGATGTTCGAGATTATCAAAAACAATGTGTTCGTAAACTTCGTCGCTTATAATTATGATATTCGTGTTTTTAGTTAGTTTTTCGAGCCGTTTCATATCATCGGCATTCAACATGCTTCCAGTTGGGTTGTGCGGAGAATTGATGATGATCATTCGAGTTCGCTGATTTATCATTTTCTGAACTTCATCCCAATTCACTTTAAAATCAGGAGCTTTGAGCGTTGCGTAAATAGGCGTTCCTCCGTTCAGAACAATTGCAGGCACATAGCTGTCGTAAGCCGGCTCAAAAACAATTACTTCATCACCTTCGCGCACAAATGCTGAAATTGCAGAAAACAATGCTTCTGTAGCTCCTGCACAAACAGTTATTTCGCTGTCGGTGTTGTATGATGCCGAATAAAAATATTCTGTTTTTTCAGCAATCGCTTTCCTGAGTGGAAATACTCCAGGCATTGGTGCATATTGATTGAATCCTTTTTTGATATAATGCGTAACAAGATCTTTCAGTTTTTCGGAACAATCAAAATCAGGAAATCCCTGAGACAGGTTGAGGGCATTGTGTTCAGCAGCAAGCTGCGACATTACAGCAAATATTGAAGTGCCTGTATTTGGGAGCTTAGAAGAAATAAAGTCGGGGAATTTTGCCATAGTTCTAAATCGTATAAGTGGTATTGCAAAAATAACTAAATCTTTGAAAAATAATAATTTTCAACAAAAACAACTAAATTATTAAAAAGGGTTGTTTATCTTTTGAAGGTTTTATACTTTTACCGCAGAGAAAAAATCTATAAAATTATTTACAAAATCGATAAAAATTTAATTATGAGCAAAGCACTCAAAACAATTAACGATTATAATTTTAAAGGGAAAAAAGTACTCATACGGGTTGATTTTAATGTTCCTCTTAATCACAATAGGCAGGTTACAGATGATACCCGAATAAGGGAATCGCTGCCAACAATAAAAAAAATACTCAACGATGGCGGTTCAGTAATTTTGATTTCTCACCTTGGTCGTCCGAAGGGCGGATTTGAAAACGATTACTCTCTCACACCAATAGTTCCGGTGCTTACAAAACTACTTGGTAAAAATATTCTTTTTACACGTGATCTTTTTGGTCCGAAAACGTTTGAATACTGTTCAAAGCTCCAGCCTGGAGACGTTGCCCTACTTGAGAAT
Organism: Bacteroidales bacterium; assembly: GCA_038214085.1. GTDB lineage: Bacteria > Bacteroidota > Bacteroidia > Bacteroidales > CG2-30-32-10 > JBBQSF01. The sequence continues at coordinate 1,983 of JBBQSF010000077.1, forward strand.
ATACGTTTTTACCCAGAAGAAGAAGCCGGCGACGAAAAATTTGCCAAACAGGTAGCCTCCTTGGCTGATGCATACGTAAATGATGCTTTTGCCACATCGCACCGGGCACACATGTCAACAAGTGTAATTACAAAATTTTTCCCAAAAAAGAAATATTTTGGCTTGCTGCTCGCCAATGAAATCAAAAACCTTAACAAGATATTGCTTGAAGCTCAGTCGCCATTTACAGCAATAATAGGCGGTGCAAAAGTTTCAAATAAAATTGGTATCATCAAAAATCTGATCAACAAAGTTGACAATCTGATTATTGGTGGTGGTATGGCCTTTACGTTTATCAAAGCTTTAGGCGGAAATGTTGGCGGCTCTTTATATGAGGAAGACAAAATAGATATTGCAAAAGAAATGGTTCAAGAAATGATGCTGAAAGGGGTAAACCTCTATCTTCCTACGGATGTTATTATTGCAGACTCCTTTTCGGACGAAGCCAACTATAAGGTATGCCCTTCCGATGATATTCCTGAAAAATGGATGGGTCTTGATATCGGACGTAAGACATGTAAACGTTATGCAGAAATCATAAACGCTTCGAGCACTATTTTGTGGAACGGACCAATGGGCGTTTTTGAACTTCAGCATTTTCAGCAAGGAACAAAAGCTATTGCAATTGCAGTTGCCAGTGCAACAATTAGCGGATCATTCTCCCTTGTGGGCGGTGGCGATTCAGTTGCAGCAATCAATCAATATAATCTCGCCGACCAAATCAGTTATGTATCAACAGGTGGTGGTGCAATGTTAGAATATATTGAAGGCAGAGAATTGCCCGGTGTTAAAGCATTATTAGATTAATTAAAATTCAAAATCATGGTTCAAGGAAAAATTATTTTAATTGGTGGCGAAGAAAACAATCCTTTGGTCTACAAACAATTATTTCCGGTTTCGGAAAACACAACTATCAAACTGGTTGTTATTACTGCGATACAGGAAGATTTCGAAGCATTCAAATGCAAAACTGAAGCCTTCTTTTCGGTGAAAGTAGGACTACCCAAAGAAAACATTTCAATTATAAGCCTTGCTTCAAGTCAGGAAAATTACGAACAGCTTATAAATCATGGTATACAGAACGATGGTGATCTACACAAAAATGCAATCGAAAAAATAAAAGAAAGCAATGTAGTTTTGTTTGCCGGACAAAAAAATCAACCCTACTTTGACGCATTAAAAAAAGACAATAACGAAATTTCTATTCTGACTGAAGCAGAAAAGATTTTCCATGCTAACGGTATTCTGGCTGCAACCGGCAACAATGCTTCTGTTTTATTTTCGTTAAACATATTTAACACAATTGCCGTAGATATTTTTACTGATGCCCGGGGCAGATTTAATCGACTTTGTGAGCTTGCCAATCGGAATGATAAACGCTTTGCCGTCGGACTTAGCGAAAACACAGCTGTTTCCTTTAATTCCAATCTTTCAATAGAAGTGTTTGGCTATGGCGATATTTTGGTTGCCGACATGAAAAATGCAAAGGTAATCAGCGGCGAATCAAAGACATTACATGTTCGAGATGCAAAGGCACATCTTTTCTCTCATGGTGATATTTATAATCTGGAATCAGGTATTTTTATTCCTTTCGAGAAAAAGGAAAGCATAAAAAATACTCCTTATTTCGACTTTAACGATTATCATATCAGCCTAAGTGTTTTTAAAAATTACGAAACATCACACATTCTCGTTAATTATGTATTGGATAGTGAAGCCAAAGACGTAATTGCAATAATGGATTACGATCTTGTACCTACAGACGGTGAAACTTCAATGTTCCTGCATTACGTTGAACAGGAAGAATCTGAGGTTTGGTATTGCAAACATGCAATTGAACAAGAACAAGAGGAACTGGATCTTTATTCAGGAACAAACATTTTACTTAACATCGTACCATTAACATATATTCAGAAACTCAGACGCCCAGATAAATTCAATATTTTATTCTTTGGAATAAATAACGATTTGCACGTTATAGCATACGACAACACTGCAACCATGCCGGTTTTAGATGCAAAGGTTTATATTTTCGATAGTAACGGCAAACTGGTTTACAAAAAAGGAACTGACCGTTATGGCAGAGCTTTGCTGAAGAAAATTTTCCAGAATGGCGAAAAGTATATGATAAAAGTAGTCTTTGAACACGAACGCAAGGAGTATCTTTTTGAATTTACCGAAAATATGGCTGGAATCTGCCTTTTTTGATTTGATTTTATTAAACGCCTGGTATTGAACACCAATAAAAGTGTTTTTTAAATTTTAATATTCAGCAATTCGCTCCAATTTGTAGTGTATGCGGGAGAGAGTTTTTCCTGCCGCAGTTTCCAGCGCCGTTTGGTGCCCTGAACAGCATATTTCACAATATCTTTTCCGTAAGTTGAGGTAATTTTATCCAACACTTTCATAACTTCCTGCTGTTTGCTCCTGTTTTGTTCATCCCACAGCCCAGTTTGAATTTGTGTTTCAGAAACAAACTCGGAAAGAAAAACTCCTGCTTTTTTATATTTGTATCCTTTACGAAAAATCATTTTTAATGCTTTCAACGCATATTCTATCAATTCGGAATTGCTATTGCTTGCCACAGGAAGCTGAACAGTCTGGCTGTTTACGTATTTAGCATCCTTTGAAAAACGGTTGGTCATTACAAATACCGTTAACACAGATGCACACGACTTTTGTTTTCTCAATTTTTCTGCACAGCGCACCACAAACGTACTTACGGCCTCTTCAATATCCGCATATTCTGCCATTGGGTTTCCAAAAGATCGCGATGTAAGAATACCTTTTTTATCAGGAACAACCATCTCCATCGGAAGACATGAAACCCCCCGAAGTTCTTGAACTGTGCGCAAACCCACAACATGCATTTTTCTGCGAATCCAGTTGTCGTCGGCATTTTTCAGATCCAACGCTGTTTTTATTCCCTGTGCAATCAGTAGTTTTGAATATTGTCTGCCAACACCCCAAACTTCCTGAACAGGCGTAATCTGAAGTGCTTTATCAATATAATTTTTGTTAGTAAGATCAAGTACTCCTTGACTTTTTATTGACTTTTTGGCTATGTGGTTCGCAATTTTAGCAAGCGTTTTTGTATGCGCAATTCCTACGGATACAGGTATTCCCGTCCACTGTTTTACTGTGTTTTTTATTTTATGTCCGAATTCATTAAAGTTGATGCCGTATAAATTTTTTATTTCTAAAAAAGCTTCATCAATGGAATAAATCTCAATGTCGGGAGAAAACTGGCTCAGTGTATTCATTACCCGCTGCGATAAATCGCCATACAAAGCAAAATTTGATGAGAATACTTGAACTTTATTATTTTCGATGATTTCCTTTATTTTAAAAGCGGGCTCACCCATTTTTATTCCTGCAAGTTTAGCTTCGGCAGATCGGGCAATCACGCATCCATCATTATTTGATAAAACTACAACAGGTTTTCCTTCGAGCTTTGGGTTAAACACCTTTTCGCACGAAGCATAAAAACTATTGCAATCAATTAAAGCAAAAACCGATTCCATTCAAATTACTTTCTTTCAAAATTACAAAATATTCCTGATTTTTTTTGCTGCAAAAAGCACAAATAGTACAATATGCTGCAAATAAGTGTTACTTTTGCGAATCAAGTTAAGCACATGAAAATACACCTTTGTCTGTTATTCTCTTTTTTTTATCTGCTTTCTTTTTCACAGAAAAATAAATCAACCGAAAAACAGGTAAATAAAACCGGAAGTGATATTTATGCTGATGCACCCTGGAGGATGAAAATTACTGACTCTTCGGGGGATATTGCTGGAGTTCCAGTCCATATAATGATCCACGATGCCGATGTTCTAGGATATAACGCTGAACTAATCAGTATTTCAGTTTATATTAAAAATGCTTCAGATGCGACTTTTGGTGCACCCATACTGTTTAACACCTATTCCAACAGTGCTTTTCAAGCATTGTTCAGCGCCAAATCACCTTATGATACTGTAATGGATATTCAATCCTTTGATGCCAGCTTGCCTGTAAAAAGCAGTACTACTACCGTTTCGTTTACTTCGGATAACTGTGCATGGCCCGACAATTGTACTTATACCGATATAACCCACAATAAATGGTATTTCACCATTACTATTCCTCCTGAAAAATTAATTGGTTTTGATTCAATTATTGACGTTAAAGTATATTTTGAACTGAACTGGCAAACCGATGTCACTTCTATGTTACGCATATTTAGGCATAGCGAAGGTTTACCAACATTAAATGACTGGTATCGCGGCGACACGCATTTCCACACCATTTATACCTCCAATACTGCAGAGCTTGGCTTTTCGCTTCCGGCAAGTAAAGAAGCAGCCAAAGCTGTCGGCCTCGACTGGATAACAACAACAGATCATTCCTGCGATTTTGATAATTACGGGAACTCCATTCAAGACAACTGGCAACGGCTGGAAAACGATGTGCTTTTATGCAATCAAACGGATCCCTCTTTTGTTTTTATAAGAGCAATTGAGGTTTCGGTAAACAATAGCAATGGCAATGTTGTTCATTTGCTTGCTTATCCAAACGACAGTTTGCCATTTACCATGCCCTATCTTGGCGATGGAAACGGAGACTTAACTGGAACTTCAAAAATTATTGATGAAATTTTATATACTATTTCTGAAAATGGAGGATTTGCATATGCAGCTCATCCATTTTCTGGAGGCGACAAACTCTCTTCGCTGATTGGTGGTGGTGTGTGGAATGTATCCGACACCGGTTTTTTTCAGAACAATACACCCATTCTCGGAAACGATGTTGTAATTTGTAATACAACAACGGTTCCCTCTGATATTTATTCGTTGAATTTCCAGCAGAATTCTTTTAAAACTTTAATAAAAGGCGGAGAAATATGGAATTCCCGAAATACTATGGGAACTACTGATGAATACATGAACCCATGGAATGTTGAATACAACAGTTCAATTGATCCTTTTGTACCTTACGACACCACCAATACCATGAATCATCTGAACCGGTTTTTACAAAATTTTGAGGTCACAAAATTTTTAAATAAAAAAGGGCTTATAGCCAAGAATTCAAATCCGGCAATTCAGTCCTATCGTTTTTACATGACAGCGGGAAGCGATGCACATGGCTCTTTCAATTATTCAAATACGGATTTTGTTATGGGACTTGTGGCCGATGTTCATGACAATGCAATTGGCAAACCTTCTACAATGGTTTATTGTCCGAATGGAATGGGCGTAAACGGAAGCAATATTTTAAATGCGCTGAAAAACGGCAGAGCCATTATGTCGGATGGACCTGTTATAACAATTGGCTTAGACACGCTTGCAAATAACAGTTCTCAATTTGTGTGCGGCGATGAAGCTGTTGTTTCTTCTGTTGCTTATCAAAATTCATCTTTATTGGTAAATCTTGTCAGTTCTTACGAATTTGGAACAATAAACAAAGTAAAGCTTATATTCGGAACTATAAATGGAGAAATTCCCATATTGCTGAATTGCCCTTCAGCCTCATATTCCTTTCAATATACTTTATCTCTCGATTCTTTGGAGCAAAGCATTCAATCCATTAACACAATTCTTGAAAATGAGTATTACTATATAAGAGCAGAATTAAATACTTTCAAAAATTACGGTGTGAATTTTCAATTGTATTGCAAGAATAATGAGATATTTAGATCATATACCAATCCAATCTGGATAAAAAAACCCATCAATCAGGTTACTGCAACATTTGAAAATAACGCTACTTTTAAAAATCTGAAATTATTTCCAAATCCTTTCGAAAAGAATGCGGAAATTTCTTTTTTTCTTGATATAGCATCCGAAACCTCATTGGAAATATTCGATACACAGGGTCATAAACTGCAAACATTCTCAAGAAAATTAGCAGCAGGAAGCAATTCTATGCTTTTTGAACCAGAAAAAAAGGGCGTATATATCATCAGATTAACTTCGGGAAATAATATTCAATACATCAGAGCAGTAAAATTATAAATTATGAACGGCAGCAATAATCAAGAGTTTAAAATTGGGCTGGTACTCAGTGGCGGTGGAGCCAGAGGTTTTGCACATTTAGGAATATTAAAAGCATTGAATGAACTTGGTATTTTTCCTGAAATAATTTCCGGCACAAGTGCGGGAGCCATTGTTGGTGCATTATATGCGGATGGTCATAATCCCGATGAAATAATGGCTTTTTTTTCAGAGAAAAAATTTTACAAATATATTGAGTTAATGATTCCTAAGAAGGGTTTTCTTAGAATGACAGGACTTGCAAGAATAATAAGTGAAAACCTAAGATCCAGCAATTTTGAAGATTTGAATATTCCACTATATGTTTGTGCCACAGATTTTTCGTTTGGAAAATGTGTTTATTTCAGCAAAGGCGAACTTTATAAAAGAGTAATTGCATCTGCAACAGTACCTGTATTATTTCCGCCTATTCCAATTGCAAATTCTAAATATGTAGATGGAGGAATTTTCGACAATTTCCCGATATCGCCAATAGCAGATTTGTGCAAAAATATTATTGGTGTCAATGTTAATCCTTTGGGGTTTCAGGATGAATTCAAAAGTTTGTCAGAAATTGCCGAACGTGCTTTTCATTTAAGCTTTTCTGCAAGTTTGCCTTTGAAGATAAGCCGTTGCTGCGTTTTTCTTGAGCCAATTGAACTGAAATGCTATAAACTTCTTGACCTGTCAAAGTCATTGGATATTTATAGAATTGGTTATGAGTTTGCACATAACTTTTTCAAAATTAATTCAGAAAAACTGGAATTATTAAAATCCTGAATTATTCATCATTTGTTTTTCTTAATGCTGTTTCAATTATTTGTTGGTGGTCAAAGGCAAGTACCGGCAAATGAGAAACACTAAACCATTGAGCTTCAGCAGCATCCGAACCCGCTTTTATATTGACTTGCGAGGCTTTAACTTCGGCCCAAAACACTACAGAAATGGTACGCCCTCTTGGGTCGCGCCCCGGATTTCCGAAAGCAGCAAGTTGTTTTAATGGAATTCTACGCAAACCTGTTTCTTCTTCTAGTTCTCTCATTGCGGATTCTTCAAGGGTTTCTTCCATTTCGATAAATCCGCCAGGCAATGCCCACATCTGTTTGAAAGGTTCTTGAGCCCTTTGTATCAAAAGAATTTCTTTTTTATTTTCAGAAAAAACAATACAATCGACACACACCAACGCGCGGGGATAATCATAAGTGTAAGCCATAAATACTATACTTTATGGAGCGTGTAAGTAACAACACCCCAGATAATAAAATTCATTTCTTCGGTAATTTCAACGGGTTGATAATTTTCATTTTCGGGTTGTAAAAACAACTTTTTACCTTTTTTAACAATACGTTTTACTGTAAATTCTCCACTTACCACTCCAATAATAACACTCCCTGACACGGCCTCCAGCGATCGGTCAACAATTAATATATCGCCATCGAAGATTCCGGCATTGGTCATTGAAATGCCGTTAACACGAATAAGGAAAGTTGCTGATGGGTTTTTAATAAGGTATTGATTGAGGTCCAGCTTTCGTTCAAGAAAATCATCGGCTGGTGAAGGGAAACCGGCTGAAATGGTATTTGAATACAAAGGCAGGTCAACAAAAGTGGTCAAATCGGCAGAAAATACCTCAAAAATCGGTTTTGTTTTTTTACTTTTTTTCATTTTTGGCTGATGATTTATCCAGTAGCGTTTTTATAAATATTTTAATTTTTCTGTTGCGCGTTTCGTCTTTTTTAACGGAGTTTATCCATGCAAAATATTTTCTTCTGTGGGTATAATCAAGATCTTTAAAAATTCCCTCAGCTAGTGGATTGGATAAAAATTTTGTTTCAGAATAACCGTATCATATTCAAAAATCGGATTCATTTCAGCGAATCTTTTTTAATGTTAATCAGGGTTGAGTCAGATGATGATTTTATTTTTTCGAAATTTATCAATGGAAAAACAGCAGGAGCAATTGATTTTACCGGACGATAAAGCAGCGAAGTTTCTTTTGTTTTTGCAGGTATAAAACTTCCGAAAGGGTCTGCTTTTTCGAGAAACATAAGTATAACACTTAAAATAAAAGCAAATTTAATCATGCTAAAAAATGCACCGGCTAATTTATTTATAACACCAAGGGCGAGGAGATCTATTGACTTTTCGAGTATTTTGGCGAAAAGAAAAACGGCAATTACAACAAGAACAAACGCAATAACAAAGCCAATAAATGGGGCGTATTGCGACTTTAGCCCAATGAAAGAAGTAATAAAATAAGAAAAATGTAATCCAGCAAAAATTCCAACTCCAAGTGCAACTAAGGACGCAGCTTCTATAATCAGGCCTTTTGAAAATCCTCTTATTGCACCCCATATTAATGGAATAACAAAAATGATATCCAGAAAGTTCATTTAGTCCTTACTTGCTTTCCTTTTGAAATTATTCATAACCTTATTCATCGTTTTTTCATCTTCCTCAGAGTCCTGATAGTAGCCGCTTCCATAACCATAGCCATAATTACCATAACCAAAACGTGATTTTTTAATTTTCACATCGTTCATTACTATACTTAATCCTGGGAAATTGGTGGTTTTTACTATTTCATTTATATAATCAATGAATGATTTTTGTGAGAAATTCTGCCTGACCATATAAATGCTCATATCAACAAATTTCAACAAATGTAATGCATCGGATACCAGACCAACAGGCGGAGTATCAATAATAATAAAGTCGTACAGGTTTTTAACCTTTTCAAAAAAGTCTTTCAACACCGGCATATCCATTAATTCAGCAGGATTGGGAGGGATAGGCCCCGCGGAAATAACATCAAGGTTTTCGGAAACATTATGATGGATAATATCCTCAAGTTTTGCTTTTCCGATAAGCAAAGACGAAATTCCAAAATCATTGTTGATAAAAAAATCTTGATAAATTCTGGGTTTGCGCAAATCAAATCCAATTAAAAGTGTTTTTTTACCGGAGATTGCTATTACAGAAGCTAAATTGATAGCACAAAATGTTTTTCCTTCTCCTGGAACTGTTGATGTTACAAGAATTGTTTTGTTTGCTTTTTCCGCGGCAAAAAATTGCAGATTTGTGCGAATTGACCGGAGAGTTTCAGTTACAATAGATTTCCTATCTTCATTTACCACCAGATTTGTTGCGGATTTTTTATGTGCAATAATTCCAAGCAAAGGCAGTGAAGTATTGTTCTCAATATCTTTTTTATCTTTAATTTTTGTGTTAAAAAAGTCTTTCAAGTATAAAAAGCTGATTGGTATCAACAAGCCCAGTATTAAACCAATAATATAATTAAGCTTCTTTTTAGGATAGGTTTGCTCTGCCTTGCGGGCAAAGTATAACACTTGACGGTCAGACAAAGAAGATGCCTTTGCAATTTCAGATTCCGCTCTTTTTTCGAGCAAATAAGTATATATTTGATTATTGATTGTATATTTTCGCTGAATTCCAATTAACTCCCGATCAGTTTTTGGTAGTTTCTGGATATCTCCAGTAAGTAATGATTCCCGATTTTTTATATCACTTAATGATATTTTTGAAAGGTTTACAATATTCTGCACGGTTTCGTGAAGCGTTTTTCTTGATGCTATTATTTGTTGGTTAACCGTGACGTAATACGGATTTTTTTCTGTCGAACTAACTGAAAGCAGGCTTCGTTCAGCGTATAATTCATTTAACGCTTTGATTTGAGCAGCTAAAGAAACATCTTCTATTCCAAGAGAAGTTGGCGAAATAACATCACTAAAATCTTGGTTCTTATCAAGATAATCCAGTAGATAAATGTAATATTTAGATTTTATATTCTGGATGATTTTTTCTTTGTCGATAGCTGAATATTTATCATATACTATTTCGGCCTGTGAAGTGATGTCCATAATATTGTTCTGGGTTCGGAAATTTTCCAGATTGTCCTCATCACTCGAAAGTGAATCAGTAATTTCAATAAGTTGGCTATCAATAAAATCAATAGTTTTGATTGCTGTTTTATTTTTTTCTTCCAGCCCTTTCTTGATATAACTTTTTGTTAATGCGTTTACGAAATCAACTGATTTTGCTGCCAGATTTGATGTATACTCTATTTCAATCACAGAAGCATCTTTACTGATATTTTTTACTGCTAAATTTTTAATAAAATCATCCGCTTCTGCTGTGGGATTATTTAATGAAAATTTAAAATCGGTTCCCAAAACTTTAGGAATTAAACTAAACTTTGTATTTAACAAAACTTTAAATGAAAAATTATCGCATTTTATCGGTTCGCCAAAGAAATACGTTTTTTTAAGTTCAGTAACAACTGCATTTGAGGAAATTATTGAATCATTTTTATAATCGAATAAAGAAGCCTTTTCACTTGGTTTAACTTTTAATTCAAATTTGTCATCAGAAATTACTTTTACATAAAAAGGCATGTCGATAATTTGATAATGAGATGTATCTATTAACACAACAAAAGGAGATTCCTTGTACATTTCTAACTCTCTTTTTGTTTTTTCTGTGAACATAAAGTATTTCACATTATAGTTTATTTCTTTTATAACCTGAAGTATCAGGTCATAGGATTTTATAACCTCAATTTCGTTGTAAATATTTGTTTTGGAATTAAAAATGCTTAAGCTCTGAATAAATTCATTGCCCATCGATTTGGATTTATTGTCGTCTTTAAGTAACAACGCAGTTTTTGCCTTATATTCAAGTTTGGCATACCTGTTAAATAAAAATGCTGCACCTAACAGAATTACAACTGAAAGCACTATTAATTTCCAGTATTGAATATATTTTTGAACAATCGCTTTAATGTCAATATCGTCCTGGTTCTTCTTTAGTGGGATATTATCAATATTTTTTTTTGGTTCCACGATATATAAATAGGTAAGTTTAAGTGAATTATTTTAAATAATTAACTACCAGAATAAAGGTAGTTATCGCAGACAAAACTGTTGCAAAAGGGAATGTTCCGAAGCCTAATGTTTTTGTCTTTAATGTCGGGATATATACCAAGTCATTTGGTTTAAGCATATATTCCGCTGAGTTTATTAACTTTTGTTTTGTAATGTCAATTTTAATAACAGTGTTTGATCCATCATCATTATTTCTGACAATCATTACATCTTTTCGGTTTCCAAAAATGGTAAGATCTCCAGCAAGTCCAATTGCATCAAAAAGGCTTATTTTATTATCGTAAACCTTATATAATCCGGGTTTGTTAACCTCTCCCAGAATGGTAACTTTAAAATTAACCATTTTACAAATAACAGTTCCATCCTTAAGATATTTTTCTGTTTCGGTCTGTAGCAGCATCCTCGCTTCTTCAACTGTTTTATCAATCAGAAAAACCTTTCCAATTACCGGTAAAAAAACATAACCCGAATCATTAATATTATAGCTGTTGATGTAAACAGAAAGCTCCGAGTTGGTTGAATTTGGTAATGAAGCATCAACATTAAAAAAAACGGATGCCTTATCGTTGGCGCTTAATATTTTTATATAAACAACATCTTTGCTTTTTAATCTATAATCGGTATACGTGTTTTGTTTTGAAGTATCCTTTTTAATGTTTTCACCTTGAAGATAAAGGAGTTTCTTTAAAGGAGAACAACTTGAAAAAATCAGGATTACAATCACAAAAAAAAGAAATTTAAGGCTGATGGTTTTTTTCATTTCCGAAATTTTTACTCAGTTAATTTATTATCACATTTGTTTATCGGCTTTCCAGATAAAAAGGATTCTACAAATAATGCAGTAGAGTTAATAGATTGGGCGATTTATGCCAAATCTAAACAGACCAATAGCCTTCCTTTTTTCAAAAAAAGCTTGTAGCCTCAACAATACCTTTATCTCCAGTTCTTTTATGAATTTGAAAAAACACTTCATTATCCATATTTGTTCCTTAGCGCAAAGATATAAATATTTGGCAAATCATACCTTTTTGCAAATTTCAAATCTAAATGCCATGTTAAATTATTAGTTTCTGTATAAATTATTTTTTATAAATCTTAATTTTTACCATTGTTCCCCAGAAGAATACGGCAATAAAACAAAAAAGAACAAGAAAAATAGAATAATAAAGAACTAAATTAAACCCGAATTAATCATTAGGAATTTTGAAAAAATGAACTAATGATTCTATGAGGTTAATCCCGCTTAGCATTTGTTCAAAGATTATTCACTAAATCTTTGATTATAAATGCTTTTGCGATTCAGCATTTTCTAATGCTGAATG
>JBBQSF010000078.1:0-14180 GCA_038214085.1 Bacteroidales bacterium
CAAACAACAGCCAAATTACGGTTTCTATTTTAGGCGAAGATAATCCAAGTGGCGAATTACACATCCTTAATTTATTAGGACAGGAAATGTATTCCCAAAAAGTTACCGAAGCCACAACCACAATTAATCAATCACTTGCTACTGGCACATATTTGGTTAAAATTCAAACAAAAGAGCAAACCATTACAAAAAAAATAGTTATTAAATAACATTTAAAACCTGATAAGAAAGGAGAAAAATGATTAACATTATAGAAAAACAAAAACGCTTTTATGTAAAACCACAAATGGTAAAGATAAAGCTTGATTCTGAAGTTTCCATGGTAATGCTTAGTCCTCCAGGTGATCCTACTGGCTCTATCACTCCCGAACACTTTAGTTTAAACCCGTTTAAATTAAGTAATCTGAAATAGGTAAATTATAACATTTTGTTAAAACGATTGAAAATTAAAAAAGTCCCTTGATATGGGGACTTTTTTTTATTTTTACAAAAAAATACAAATGGATTTTCAGGAAATATACGAAAAAAAATCAAAATTTGCCACCAGAAAAGTCGGCGATGAATTGATATTGGTACCAATTAAAACCAATGTAGCAGACATGAGCGACATCTTCACATTGAACGAAGTCGGCAGTTTTATATGGGATTCAATTGATGGAGTTAAATCTTTTGATAATTTAGTAAGCGATATGGTTCTCGAATTTGAAATCGACGAAGTTACTGCCCGCAATGATCTTAACGAATTTATAGAACGTCTGAAAACCCTTATTGAAAACATTTAAACAACCTTTACTTTTTATAATATTTTGAATATAAAACATTTATCTGTAGCAGATTTTATTATAAAACTTCAGTCAGAAAAAGATTATTTGTTCGAACTCGAAGATTCGTATCTGCCTTTTGAAATTCAAGCTGAAAAACAGCAGCATGATTTATTAATCACAGTGGTGAATGGAATTCCTTTACAATTAAAAGAACAGGGAAAATTACTTTTTGAAGCAAAGGATACAAACCAGAATTATTTTTCAATTGAGCTTTACGATACGTATTTAAAATGTATTGTGTTTGATCAGCATAGCATTGGTAAAGTTCAGCAAATCGCATTGTTGAAAAATGATTTTAGTGAATGGACTATTTATGTTGATTCATCAAATCTGGAAGCGGTTAAATATCCACTGTTATACCCAATGGGACCTTTGATTCTCTATTACCTTACTGTGAAATTTAATGCCATTATGATTCACGCATCAGGCGTTTTTGATGGTGAAAAGGGAAGGATATTTACAGGTTTTTCAGGCAACGGAAAAAGCACAATGGCATATCTTTGGCAAAGTGCCGGTGCGGGAATCGTGAACGACGACAGGCTGATAATTCGCAACGAGGGCGACAAATATTTTATGTACAATACACCAATGTACTATTCGGATATTTCAAAAAAAGTTCCGCTGCATGAAATACATCTAATAAGGCATAATCCGGAAAATATTATAAAGAAAATAACTGGTGCAAAAGCAGTTTCAGGAGTTATGGCATTTTGCATTCAGCACGGTTACAACAGCCGGTATATCGAACAGCATCTTGCTTTCCTTTCGCAACTTTTCCGCCATGTTTCTATTTATGAAGTAGGATTTGTTCCCGATCTGTCAATTGTTGATTATATACGCAAAAATGCAGAATGATTATTTAAAGGATAAGTTGTACGAATTTACCGATGAGCTTTTAGGCGCAAAGCAGGAGGTGAAAATTAGGGTTTTCGGCAATAGCATGTTTCCTTTGTTGCGGAATGGTGATACTGTGGTTGTTGAAAGATGCGAAATCAACAAATTAAAAAGTGGCGACATTATTTTATTCAGAGCCAGAGGAAAATGGATTGCCCATCGCTTACATAAAATAAAGAAAAAAGAATCAAAAATAATTTTTAAAACCAAAGGCGATTCATGTATAAAAAATGACAAACCATTTGGTGTCGCAGAATTTGTTGGGAAAGTTATTTCATATCAGCGCAATGCTGAAATGATAAATATTCAACGCAAATATATTGATAGAATAGGGAAACTGATTGTTTTATTCTCATTTGTAATTGCTCCACTCATACATTTATGGCTTATAATAATGCAGAATTTTAAAAAAATGAAGAAAGTGTTTGCTAGCCTTTCATTTGTTGGTCAGAAAAGCAAGGGATTAATGACGTTTAGTTATGTGCTTTCTGCATTGCAGGGAATATTGCCACTGCTGATTATATACATGATAAAATGGTTGATCGACAAAATTAGCCATGTAAACCAGTTTGCTGATAAAAATGATGCTTTTTCTGCCATTCTGTTTATTGTTGCTTTAATTGGATTTGTATTTCTAACACAATCGCTGGTGTCTATTTTCCTTACCGAACGCCGCGAAAAACTTGGTCAGTCGGTTTCCTTGTTTATTCATTCGCTGGTACATAAAAAGTATGCATCCCTTGATATGGCTCATTTAGAAGATGCCGACCAGCAGGATAAACTTCATAGGGCAATTCAGGAAGCAGCTTTCCGGCCAATGAAAATGGTTTCCGAAAGCCAGACATTGCTCCAGTCGGTAGTTTCGTGGGTTTTTATTGCGGCCCTTTTGTATACCGTTCACTGGTCTGTTTTTCCTTTGATATTAATTGCAGTAGTTCCGGGTTTTGTAGTGCGTGTAATTTTTTCAAAAAAAATGTACCGTATGACAAAGGAAAACAGTCAGAAAGAACGAGAAGGGTATTATTATAACCGAATACTGACTTCAAATTCATTTGCCAAAGAGCTGAGGTTGTTTAATCTCGAAAAGTTTTTTTCGTTGCGCTTCGAAAATATTCAGAAAGATCTACATGGCAAAAAAAATAAAATCATTCGTAGCCGTTCAATAGCAGATATTTGGGCACAAACATTTGCAGTTGCATTGATATTTGTTTCGTTTGGATTTGTATCTTATTTGGCAATATACGGAACATTAACCGTTGGAACTGTGATTCTTTTTTTCTTGCTGTTTCAGCGCGGTTTCACAATTATGAAGGATATGTTTCAATCCTTTGCTGGCTTGATAGAAGATCAGGTTTTTTTTAATGATTTTTACGATTTTCTGGAATTAAAGACCACTCAGAATGAATCATCAAAACAGACGGCATTTCCAAAAGATATTGAAACAGGAATATTTGTAAAAAACGTAAGCTTTCAGTATCCTTCGAGCACACGAAAGGCACTAAAAAATGTAACTGTTGAAATTCCAAAAGGGAAAACCGTAGCGCTCGTGGGAGCAAATGGATCAGGAAAAACTACACTGGTAAAATTGCTTTGCGGTTTTTATAAACCCGACGAAGGAAGTATTTTTATGGACAATAATAATATTTCTGAACTAAATCCTCTGGATATTAGAATGCAGATTTCTGCAGTATTTCAGGATTTTGCATTGTATAACCTTACTGCAGCAGAAAATATTTTGATGGGAAAAATTTCCGGTACCGCCTCTGAATCCGAAATTAGAAAAGCAGCAGAAAGTGCCGGAATAGCTGATGTAATTGAAAAATTTCCGCAAGGATATCATACCATGCTTGGAAATTTGTTTGCTAAAGGAGAAGAACTAAGTATAGGCCAATGGCAAAAAATGGCTATAGCAAAAGCTTTTTACAGAGATGCCCCCATTCTGTTTATGGACGAACCTTCCAGCGCACTTGATGCGGAAACAGAATTGCAATTGCTGCAGAAATTAAAGACTCTTGCAAAGGATAAAACAGTTTTGATTATCTCGCACCGATTTTCAACCATAAAATGGGCCGACAATATTTACGTAATGGAAAATGGCGAAATTATCGAAGGCGGAAATCACGAACAACTCATGGCAGCAAGAGGAAGATACAGCCAGATGTATTCCATTAACAGAGAAGATTGATTTTGCGGAAAATCAGTTCTTTTTCCTGAACAAAATATACTTAAAAAGAGAGACTATTCCTGTTTTTACCCGGAGCGGATAATACAGATATACCATGTGTTTCTTGCGAATTTTGTACCGTTTGTACATAAAATCTTTTGATGGAAAAATATCTTCTTTCAGGTATCGCATTTTTTTCCAAAATCCACTAACTTTTTGAAGATCGCCAATGCTGCTGTTGGCAATTTCATTTGCAATGGCTTTTTTGTTGGCTTTAACATTCAGAATAAATAAATTTTCCATCTGCGGATCAAAAACTTCTATTGCCTTATTTAGAAGATATTCCGGGACTTTTGCGCTTAAATATTTGTGGCACAAGAACAAATAATTCAGTGTAATTTTTTTGCAATTGTAGTCCGCAATTATTTTTTCCAATAATTGCCAATCCATTGAATTCTGATAGTGGTTCACAACAGCGGCAATATCGCAGATATAATAAAATCGGACATTCCCGCTTTTAAAATGCGTATCCAGATGTACACACAAATGAATAATCATATCTACTGGATTTAACTGCAGTGTTGCTGTATCAGCTATTGTAGTATTAATTGCACGCAACCAGAAATCTTCAATATTTATTTTGAAATCAAAAGAATCAGTATTCACTTTTGTGTGAAGCTCAATGGAAACACCATTCATAACCAATGGTGGCAAGTGTTTGATGTCGTGGATACTTTGTATAAATGTTGATTTTTTTCTTACAGAAGCAAGGTAACCCATTCCGCTTAAAATATCCCGACATTTTAATATGTCTTCCTTTTTCACAAGCAGGTCAATATCGCTTAGCTGACGCAATCCAATATCATTATATATTTTTTCTGCCAAAAAAATCCCTTTCAATCCAATAACCGAAATTCCATTTTCGGAGAAAGCACGCACCGCATTTCTGAAATGTTCATAAATAACCATGTTGCGGCGGAGCAGCATCAAATATGTTTGCTTGAACATATGCAATGTTTCTTCAGGAATAAGATGATTGTTTTTGACCGAAGATAAATTTGAATGGAGTTGAGGTCCGAGGCTATTCAGTAAAACGTTTTTGGTGAAATATTCCCAATTTGATACCAATGAAATCAGCAGTTCAAGTTCTGTGAGTTGATCTGTGCTCAGGTTCAATCCTGTACCAGCTAAAAGAAGTCTGTCTTCGGGAATAAGCGCAAATTGAGGGGCTTTCATAATTTACAAAAGTAGGAAGATATTTTTTATTAAGAAATTAATTTGCAGTTTTAAAAAAAAGCGTATATTTGCAGCGAAATCAAGAAACAGTTAAGAATAGAGGGGACCATAAGTCCCCTCTTTCATTACATAAAAACCATGATTCAAGAGGAGTATATACAGAAATTAGTAGACGAAAAACTTGCCGAAAGCGACAAATTTCTCGTTTCAGTAAAAGTAAAACCGGGCAATTGCATATCCGTTTACATTGATGGCGACAAGGGTATTACTATTGATGATTGCGCCGTTGTAAGCAAATTTATTGAGAGTAACCTTAATCGCGAAGAAGAAGACTTTGAATTGGAAGTTTCTTCTGCCGGAATTAGTCATCCGCTGATTTTGCTACGTCAGTACATAAAAAATATCGGAAGAGAAATAAAGGTCAAGTTAAAAACGGGAGTGGTGATAACAGGTGTTTTGCAAAGTGCTGAGGAAAATTTTGTGATTGTTGCAGAAACAGCCAAACCAAAAAAGACAAAAGAAAAAACTTCCGAACTTTTGGTGCATACAATACATTACGCTGATATAAAAGAAACCAAACTCATAATAAAAGTTTAAAAAAATAAATAATAATGGACGCAATAAATTTAGTTGAATCCTTTTCGGAATTTAAAGAATTTAAAAATATCGATCGCGCTACAATGATGCGCATTCTGGAAGATGTTTTCAGAGGCATGCTTGCCAAGAAATATGGTGCAGCCGAAAATTTCGATATCATTGTTAATGTTGACAAAGGTGACCTCGAAATCTGGCGTAACCGTATTATTGTTGAAGACAACAATGTGGAAGACGATAACCAGCAAATAGCCTATTCCGAAGCCATAAAAATTGAACCTGATTTTGAAATTGGTGAAGAAGTTTCGGAAGAATTTAAAATGGAAGGTTTCGGAAGAAGAGAAATACTTTCTATCCGTCAGAATCTGGCATCCAAAATTCTGGATCTTGAAAAGGACAATGTGTATAAAAAATATATGGAACGCATTGGCGATATTGTAACTGGTGAAGTTTACCAAGTATGGAAAAAAGAAATCATGCTTCTCGACGATGAAGGTATTGAATTGATTCTTCCTAAAACAGAACAAATTCCTTCTGATTTTTTCCGCAAAGGAGACACTGCCCGTGCCGTTGTTCTAAAAGTGGATATGAAAAACAATACTCCTGTAATTATTTTATCTCGTACTTCTCCGGTTTTCCTCGAACGTTTGTTTGAAGCCGAAGTCCCTGAAGTGTTTGACGGACTCATTACCATTAAAAATATTGTTCGTGTTCCTGGTGAACGCGCAAAAGTTGCAGTGGAATCATACGACGACCGTATCGATCCTGTTGGCGCATGTGTTGGGATGAAAGGTTCTAGAATTCATGGTATTGTTAGAGAACTTAGAAATGAAAATATTGATGTGATTAATTTCACCACCAATTCTTCATTATATATCTCTCGTGCATTAAGCCCTGCAAAGATTTCTTCTGTTAAACTTGATGAAGAAACCAAAAGAGCAGATGTTTATCTTAAACCAGATCAGGTTTCGCTGGCAATAGGAAAAGGTGGTTTTAATATTAAATTAGCCGGTAAACTAACGGGTTACGAAATTGACGTTTACCGTGATACCGATGAGGATTCAGAAGACGTTGATTTGTCCGAATTCTCTGACGAAATTGATGAATGGATCATCGATGAACTTAAAAACATAGGTTGCGATACCGCAAAAAGTGTTCTGGAATTGAGTATAGAAGAACTTGTAAAGCGTACTGACCTTGAAGAAGAAACAATTAAGGAAGTTATGCGAATTTTGAAATCAGAATTTGAATAAAAAAATAATTAATTTTGCAATGGTTTTGGATGGTTTTGCCCTCCCAATTTAAAGAAATTTAAACAATTTTATGACAGAAGGTCTATCAACAATCAGATTAAAAAAAGCACTCACTGAATTTAATTTGGGTTTATCTACCGCATTAGAATTCCTTTCAAAAAAAGGATTTCAGGTGGAAGCAAATCCAAATGCCAAAGTCACACAAGAAATGTATGATGCGTTGGTAAAGGAATTCCAATCGGAAAAAACGGCAAAGGAAGAATCGCAAAAACTCGGAGGACTTGCTTTTGCGAAGAAAGAAAGCCTTGTTCTGGACGAAAATAAACCTTCTGTAAAAAAAGAAATTGAACAGGAATCAGACGATCTGATTATCAAGGACAAATCATTGGTAAATAAAACAGAAAAAATATTTAAGGAAACTGAAACGCCAATTAAAACGCCTAAAGTAATTGGCAAAATGGAACTTCCGGACACTACTCCTAAACCGAAAGCAAAACCGGCGAAAGAAGAAGCTCCTAAACCACAGCCTGAACTCGAAGAAAAGATTGTAAAGGAAAAAGAACAGAGCATTCCTAAAAAAGTTAAGACAGAAGAACCTGCTGAACAACCTGACGTAACGGAAAAGAAAGCAGCAACCAATAAAATCGAAACCAAAAGCAAATCAGAACCTAAATCTAAAGAAAAAACCGAAGAAAATTTTATTCCTACCGAAGTTGAATTCGACAGCAATATCAAGGTGGTTGGTAAAATCAACCTTGATGAGATGAACAATAAAACCAAGCCGAATAAAAAATCAAAACAGGAAAAAATAGAAGAAAAACAAAAAGAAAAAGAATCGGCTCAAAAAATTCAGGAAACAATCAATCAGCAGCATGTTGTGGAAGTTATTCCTGAAGAAAAACCTGTTGAAGAAATTCCTGAAGTGAAATCCGAAGAAGTACCCGATAAAATAGTTGATAAAGTACCCGATAATTTCATTAAAACTGAATTCAGAAAACTGGGCGGTGTTACTATTTTGGGGCGAATGGAACTTCCGGTAAAAGAACCAGCAAAAAAACCTGTTGCGTCTTCATCTGATGAATCAAAATCGAAGAAGAAAAAGCGCAAGAGAATTCAGAAGGATCAGAAACCATTTAATCCAAACCCAACAGAAAATAAAGGACCAAATACGCCACAAACAACCAATAAGCCAGGAACAACTGGGCAAACTGAAAGACCTAAATTTAAAGATAAAAAGCATTTCAAAAAAGAAGTAGAAAAAGTTGCTGCAACCGAAGAGGAAATCCAGAAACAGATTAAGGAAACTCTTGCCCGTTTAAGTGGTGCAGGTAAGTCGAAAACTTCAAAATACCGTAAGATGAAACGTGAAACTGTGAGCCAGCATGCACAGGATGAACTTGAGCGTTTAGAAGAAGACAAAAAAATAATTAAAGTTACTGAATTCGTTACTGCCAGCGAACTTGCTACCATGATGAATGTACCGGTTTCTGCAATTATTTCCACATGCATGAATCTTGGTTTGTTTGTTTCTATAAACCAGAGAATAGATGCAGAAACCCTTACCATTATTGCCGATGAGTTTAATTACAAAGTTGAATTCGTTAGCGTTGATGTGCAGGAAGCCATTCGTGAAGAAGAAGACAAACCTGAAGAACTGATTCATCGTTCGCCTATTGTAACGGTTATGGGACATGTGGATCATGGTAAAACATCACTCCTCGATTATATCCGGAAAGCAAATGTAATTGCAGGAGAAGCCGGAGGAATTACCCAGCATGTTGGAGCTTATGAAGTGAAACTGGAAAACGGAAAAAGAATTACTTTCCTTGATACTCCAGGTCACGAAGCATTTACAGCAATGCGTGCCCGTGGCGCCCAAGTTACGGATATCGTAATTGTTGTGGTTGCCGCTGACGATAGCGTTATGCCTCAAACAGTTGAAGCTATAAATCATGCTTCTGCAGCAGGTGTTCCAATTATTTTTGCAATCAATAAAATTGATAAGCCAAATGCAAATGCCGAGAAAATTAAAGAGCAGCTTGCAAACCTGAACTACCTTGTAGAAGATTGGGGTGGCAAATTCCAATCGCAGGAAATTTCTGCTAAAAAAGGAATAAATGTCGAAAATCTTTTGGAAAAAGTACTTCTTGAAGCTGAACTTCTTGAACTCAAGGCAAATCCTAACCGTATGGCTTACGGGACTGTTATTGAATCATCGCTTGATAAAGGCCGGGGATATGTAGTTAAAATGCTGGTTATGAACGGAACGCTGAAAATTGGCGATATCGTTCTAGCAGGTTGTACTTATGGAAGAGTGAAAGCCATGTTCAACGAGCGCAATGTCAGTATTAAAACGGCAGGACCATCAGTTCCTGTTATGCTGCTTGGATTAAACGGAGCACCTCAGGCAGGTGATAAGTTTAACGTTATGGAAAGCGAACATGAAGTTAAAAGTATTGCAACAAAACGCTTGCAATTGCAACGTGAACAAGGAATTAGAACACAAAAACACATTACACTCGACGAAATCGGCCGTCGTATTGCTATTGGTGATTTTAAAGAACTTAATGTAATTGTTAAAGGCGACGTCGATGGATCTATTGAAGCGCTTACCGATTCAATTCTTAAATTATCCAATACCGAAGTACAGGTTAATGTTATCCATAAATCTGTTGGTCAGATCACCGAATCGGATGTACTTCTCGCATCAGCATCAAATGCTGTTATTATAGGATTCCAGGTTCGCCCATCAGTAAATGCCCGTAAAATAGCCGAACAGGAGCAAATTGATATCAGACTTTATTCCATTATTTACAGTGCGATAAACGAGCTAAAATCCGCAATTGAGGGTATGCTCGCACCTGAGATCGAAGAAAAAATTATCTGCAACATCGAAATCCGCGAAGTTTATCATATAACTAAAGTGGGAAGCGTTGCTGGTTGTATGGTTCTTGATGGTAAAGTTACCCGCAACACAAAAATTCGTGTAATCCGCGACGGTATTGTTGTTCACACTGGCGAACTGGGTTCATTAAAACGTTTTAAGGATGATGTTCGCGAAGTGTCTACAGGTTATGAATGTGGCTTAAATATCAATCACTTTAACGACATTAAAGAAGGTGATATTATTGAAGGTTACGAACAGGTAGAAAAGAAAAGAACACTTTAGCACAAGGTTTTTTCTTTAAAACAATTCATCTTCCTTACTGTTTTGCTCATACCATTCATCAACATTTAGTTTGGGATGGTTTGATGCTTCCACCGCCAGCCTGTCGCAATTGTTGTTTTCAACATTGTTGGCATGTCCCTTAACCCAGATAAATTTTACCTTGTGTTTTGCCGCGATTTTTAAATAACGCAACCACAAATCCTGATTCTTCTTTTTCTTGAATCCGTTTTTATACCAAGTAAAAACCCAACCTTTTTCAACTGCTTCGGCAACGTATTTTGAATCGGTGTAAACAGTTACATTGCAATTGTCAAATTTCAGTGCTTCGAGCCCGGTAATTACGCCTAAAAGTTCCATGCGGTTGTTTGTAGTTAATCGGAAACCAGCAGAAAGCTCTTTACGGAATTTCCCCGAAATAAGAATAGTGCCAAAGCCTCCCTTTCCGGGATTTCCCTTGGCACTACCATCAGAATAGATAATGATATTATGCAAAAAATATTATTTTGTGATTTTATTTAACAACTGATACGAGAGCATCTTTCCGTTTTTACTGTATGCCTCATTTCTTACCATACCTACTTCTGGAGCATAATATTCAGCTGTTTTTGTGTTAAACGGAATCGACATATTCATAACAATGTTTTCCATTTTTACATCCGAAGTTATTTTTGTTGCAGTATAGGTTCCAGTTGGTGTGGTCACCGATTCTTTGCCACCAACTTTTCTATTGTAATAAGTTATTTTCATAGTTGCAAACAAAGCCCCTTTGTCGTATACCGTAATTGTCATTGTTCCGTCTGTCAGGCTCATGCCTTCGGTTAGTGTTTGAGGATACTCCATGTAAACTCCTTCAGCTTTAACATCCATACCTTCCCATTGTTTTTTTGATTCAGCTGAAATGAGCGATTGCAAGTCGAAAAGCAAAGTTGTTCCGTTGCATTTAATATTCACATTTGCGGTTGATTCTTCTTTTCCTTTTTTATCATAAGAGATAGAAGTAATATTTGCAACATTATACCCATCAGCCGATGCTGTGGCAGAATTCACTTTTTGAGATACAGATCCACTGGCCTTGTCACCGGAATCGTACATTTGATATTCATACACAGTGCCTGCTACCAGAGGCATGTACAAATCACAATTTTGCGCCTTTGTTTCAGATGCGGCCATTATTAAGGCTATGGTTCCAAGAATAAAATACAGTTTGTTTTTCATAGGAGTATTGTTTTGATTAATGAGTTAATTGTTAAAATTAGTACAAAAATAGTGTTTTTTATTTATAGTAAAAATGCTCTTGAGGATTTGACCGGCAAATATTAGAGTGTGCGGGGATAAATTGATTAAACGATATTTGAGTTTTTATCTCTGTACTGAAAACACTTTACTGAATTGGTTTTTTTGAGTATTAACTGTACATAAAAAAGTGCCTGATAATTCCGTATTCCATTTGAAATCCGTTTTCCCAGCTGGTAAATTACCCGAGAAAAGTTCAGCGCATTTTTTTCCGTCAATGGTATAAATCTCTATGATAGCATTTGATTCCTGAATTAGCTCGATTGAAATTGTAATTTGACTGTTGCTTGGATTTGGGAAAAAATTAATTTCAATATGGGATAGCTGATTGTTTGCAATCCCGTTAAACGCCTCAGCAGAGCGGAATATGGAAGAATCACCAGTAGATAAATATATCGTATTGCTTGAATCGGAACTAATGCTTAATATCTTTAAAGAAGAAAGGCCGGAGATTTCCTGTGTCCAGTAAAGATTGTTTTTTCGCAATACATAAACACCATTTGTTTCGGTACCTGCAAACAAATTACCTTGGTTATCGGCGTAAATTGTATTAACTTTTTGATTGTTCAATGCCTGTATTGGGGTCCATTGGGCTCCAAGATTGTCAGAGTTAAATAGTCCGCTATCCGTAGCGCAGTAAAAAATAGTGTTGCAAAAAATCACATCATTGATTCTTTTTGATTTTAGCCCTGTATTTAAAGTTTTCCATGTAGAGCCATTGTTTGATGAATGGTAAAGCCCTTTTGCATTGGTGCCGGCATACAGCAAACTATCGCCCAATGAATAAACACAACGCACACCATCGCAGCAAAATCCAAATTCTGTCCAGGTTGCGCCACTATCGTTCGAACGGAAAATGCCATCGGCAAGCTGACCAGCGTATAGCCAGCCGTTTTCCGATTCATTAAAATCACTTATAGAAATTCCTGTTCCGTTCATTACTCCCTGATTCCAATTGGTGGCATCGGGCGAACTGAAAAAAGTATAACCTGTTGATCCGGTAAAATATTTCCCGTATGAGGTTTTTAACATGCAAAATAAATTGTTATTTGTGATTCCATTATTCATGGCTGTCCATGTATTTCCCTTATTTGCAGTACAAAAAAGCCCGACACCGTTGCTTAGTGCAAAAACCGAATCATTATTGGCACAGTAAACTTTATTTACGTTAACATTCTCATTGTATGTTGTGTTTTGCCATGCTATCTGTGCCGTCGAAAGCAGCGGAAGCGCAGCCAGACAAATAATAAATGCTGTTTTTTTTATCATTTTATTCATTGCATTTTATCAATTAAATTCCTAAGGTCAGTTTCAGTTAGCGAATAATTAGCGCCAGAAACTTTATTCATTACCATGGTTTCAAAAATCTGATGTTTTGAATCTTCTGTAATTCCTATTTCCGAAAGGGAAGTTGGGCAGCCAATGGATTTGAAAAAATATTTGAAGCAATTACTTATTTTATCTAGATTTTTTTCTCCGAATAATTCCATTCCCAAATGTTCAAGTTTTTCTCCTAATTTTTCGTGCAGAATATTTATCCATGCAGGATATACAATAGAAAGTGATGCGCCGTGAGGCGTGTCGAAAAGCAGAGATAAAATATGCCCGGCATTATGCACACCCCAGTCGCCGCTTGATTTTCCGGCAAGGGTAATTCCATTCAGCCCAAGAGTTGCTGCATACATAATCTTTTCCCTGTATTCATAATTTTTGAGATCCGTTAACAGCATGGGGCCATAGAACATGGCTTCTTTAATAATTGAAATAGCAATTCGATCGGAGAGCGTGGTGTCTCCCTTTCCAAAATAGGCTTCAAGGCAATGTGCAATCAAATCGGCAATGCCATAAGCTGTATAGTTTTGTGGAACAGAAAATGTGTATTGCGGGTCGAGAAAAGAATCTTTAGGAAAGCAAAGCGGATGTCCCCAACCAAGCTTCTGTCGTGATTTCTGGTTCTGAAGCACAGCAAACGGATTCATTTCAGTGCCTGTTGCTGCCAGCGTAAGAACTGCGATAAGTGGAACAGACGAAACAGGTTTCTTTAAGCCACTGTAAAAGTCCCATGCACTATGTGATACAGGAATTGAAATAGAAATAATTTTTGCAGAATCAATAACACTTCCACCACCAACAGCTAGGATAACATCCACTTGGTTGTTACGGCCTAAACGAGCAGCAAAATCAACATCTTCAACAATTGGGTTCGGTCGAATTCCACTGTATTCAAATATTTCGGCACCAATATTTTTTAATTGCACCATCACTTCATTATAAATACCGTTTTCTTTAATTGAATTACGGCCATAAACAAGCAAAACTCTATTTCCATATTTTGCAATGGTACTGCCCAGGTTATTGATTGTATTTTTCCCAAAATGTAGTTTTGTTGGGTTATATAGTGTGAAGTTTTCCATTTCAAATAGTTTATTTCAACAAAGTTAAAGGTATTTATTAAAATAACCGAAAACAATAATTCCTTTTGCTTTACCTGCAACTGCTGTTATTTCTTCAATTTTTGCTTTCCGGATATTTTCAACCGACCTGAATTTATTTAATAGAAGTTGGATCGTTTTCGGACCAATACCTTCAATTTCGCTTAATTCACTTTTAATAGTTTCTTTTGTTCTTCTGTTGCGATGATGCGTAATACCAAAACGATGGGCTTCGTCGCGCATTTGCTGGATAATTTTTAATGTTTCCGATTTTTTATCCAGATACAATGGCAAGGAATCGTCGGGATAATAAATTTCTTC
>JBBQSF010000079.1:0-14180 GCA_038214085.1 Bacteroidales bacterium
CACCGCAGTTTTATTGTGAATATTTCAGCCATTAACAAAATGGAATTGTACGAAAAAGATACTTATATGATTGTGCTGAAAAGCGGTGCAAAGCTACGTGCCAGCAGGGAAGGGTATAGGCGGTTGAAGGAGTTGATTTGAAAGTCTATAGTAATTTATTTTAACTAAATTCGAGTGTTAAACAGAAATTGCAATCAAATCCGATAATTTATTTATTGTTAAATATTGAAACATATCCAAATTGTCTACTTCCTCATGTTGCCATGTGATATGATAAGGAACGTGTATCGCCTGACCGCCAATTGCAATAATGGGTAACACATCCGATTTTACCGAATTACCAATCATTAAAAATTCTTCAGCCTTTATTCCAAGTTTACGAATCAGGTATATATAATTTGATTCTTTTTTGTCGCTCATTATTTCAATATGATCAAAATAGTCAGATAAACCGGACTTTCTGAGCTTACGTTCCTGATCAAGCAGGTCGCCTTTGGTAGCTAAAATTAATTTAAAATCCTGTTTTAATTTTGATAAAACGGGAACAATATCATCAAGGAGTTCAATGGGCTTTTCAATAAGTTCTTTTCCTAGAACAATTATCTTTTCAATAATTTCGCTTTGTATATCGCTTTTCGATATCCGAATTGCTGTTTCAATCATGGACAATGTGAATCCTTTGGCACCGTATCCAAACAAATCAATATTACTGATTTCAATACTCAGCAATTCTTCCATTGTTTGTTCTTCGGGCAAATACCCTTCCATCAACCTGCAAAATTTTTTCTCTGTTTCCCTGTAATAAGGCTCGTTTACCCACAATGTATCGTCGGCATCAAAGGCAATTATTTTAATTTTTTCTGAAATCATGACTATTTTTCATAAATGGTTTTATCATCTTTTTTTAGCGTCCATTTGTTACCAATTTCCATGAGTTCGTAACCACTTCCTTTAAATGTAGTGGTTTTTGAACCAGTGTTTTTTAAAATCACACTGCTTTTTTCCAAAACAATAAAAAGTTCTGCTTTCTGGTAATCGTCGCTGAAAATTACTGCGGCATTGGAAGTGGAACTGCCTGTGTTATCAACCGGTGTAAGCTGTGTGCCTGTTTCCCAGGTTTTGATGCAATCTTTTTTTAACACACTCCATGTATATCCTGCACTTGCTTTGCAGCCGTGTTGGTCGGAATCGTTGCCTACTGCTATGGGTTTGTCGTTGTTTTTGCTGCTGTTTTTTGTACAGTTACAACCCAAAAAAAATGTAGCAATTATTACTAAAATTAATGTCTTTTTCATTGTGATTGTTTTAATAATTTTAAGGATATTAAGAGGTCTTTTGCTTTAGAATGCTATGATACAATTATCATCAAAAGTATAATAATTTAAACAAATTTAATTTTTTTTATTAACGGAGATGAACACTGTAAATAGATTTAATAAAAAAACTTTTCTAAAAATCAATTTGACAATTAACTTTGCATTTTAAAAATAATTTTATTTTTTCTAAAATGGACGTTTTACAATGGATTGGATATGCGGCTTCTGCAATAATTGCAGTTTCAATGATGATGAATTCCATAGTAAAGTTTCGATGGATCAACTTAATTGGTGCATTGACTTTTTCAATTTATGGATTTCTAATCAACGCAATTCCGGTTTGCATTCTGAATGGATTTATCGTTGCTGTTGATGTGTATTATCTTTCAGTGATTTATTCAAAAAAGGAACTATTCGAAACGCTGGAAATTAAGGCTGAAAGTGAATTTCTGATTCGATTCATTGAGTTCCATAATCGCGAGATTCAAAAGCTTTGCCCTGGCTTTGAGTATAAGCATGATATGAATACTGTAAGTTTTTTTATCCTCAGAGATATGTCGGTTGCTGGTTTATTCCTAGCGCACCGTGAAAATGAAAATGTATTGAGAGTGGGCTTGGATTTTGTAATACCCGAATACCGTGACTTTAAAAATGGAAGCTATGTGTATAACCTGCTGAGTAAGGATTTTGTTATAGCGGGTTATTCAAAAGTGCAGGCCGAAGGTGCTGACAAAAAATATGTGAAATATCTCAAAAGATTTGGTTTTACTGAGGATGAGAACGGATTGTATTCGAAGAATCTTTAAAGGGAAGAACTGTAATTTCAAAATAAAATAATTTCACAGTAACATAATTATCACCTCTCAATTTCAACAAGCACATCTTCTTTGTTAACATTGTCACCTTGTTTTACAAATACTTTTTTAATTTTCCCTGAAATATGCGATGTAATTTCGTTTTGCATTTTCATTGCTTCCAGTATGAGCAATGTGTCGCCTTCTTTTATTTCTGAACCTTCTTCTATGAGTACTTCAATTATCTTCCCAGGCATTGGAGAATGAAAAATCACTATTTTCGAATCTGGTTCAGATTTTTTCAACAATGCTTTTCGCTTAATAGAAATAGGTGTTTCCACCGAAAAAGTATAGGAAACATTATTAATCATAACCTCATACTTATTCTGATTTACAGAAATAATTTCAACAGGGTATCTTTTGTTTCCATAGACTATGTATGTGAATCCATCCTTTCCAAGTTCAATGGAAGCTTCAATTTGTTTTTTTTTGAAACGGATACTGTCATCCTTAAATTCAAATTCAAACTTTTTTCCTTTTGGATTGAGTGCAATAAAATGCTGTGATTTGTTTTCCATAACAATGTTTATAAGGATTTAATCCGTCGGTTTAACAGCCAGGGTGTAAGTTGCTTTCCTTTTTCATAATCAACAAAAATACTTTTTTCACTACTCAGTTCATCTGCATGCGTCGACACAACAAATAACGCTGCAAGCAGCTCCTCATCAGGTTCCTGAAAAAAAGTCGATTCCATTTCTTTATCAATAAATGAAGTGTTTATTTTTCCCTGTCGGAATGCTTTGTTTGTCAACACTGCCTTACAGAATGGAATTGTAGTTTTAAGACCTTTTATTTTTATTTTTCGCAAGGCAGAAAGTGCCAGATTTACTGCTTTTTCGCGGGTTTCAGCATGAACAATTAATTTTGCTACCATTGAATCAAAGTAGGGAGTAATCTCGGAGCCTTCACGCACACCGGTGTCAATGCGGACATTCTGAATATGGGGTATCGAAAGTTTTTCAATGGTTCCAAGGCAAGGCGAAAAGTTTGATTGAACATCTTCGGCATTGATACGGCACTCAATGGCCCAGCCATTAATTTTAATGCTTTTTTGTGTAAATGGTAATTTTTCACCCGAAGCAATTCTAATCTGCCATTCAATCAGGTCGAGGCCTGTAACCATTTCAGTTACGGGATGTTCTACTTGAATACGGGTATTCATTTCCATGAAATAAAAATGATTATTGGCATCGAGCAAAAACTCTACAGTACCTGCACTGCAATATTTAACGGCTGCTGCAATTTTTAATGCTTCCTTTCCCATGCGTTCACGAAGGTCTTTATCCAAGGCCGAAGAAGGTGATTCTTCGATAAGTTTCTGATGTTTGCGCTGAATGGAGCATTCGCGTTCACCAAGATGAATGGTGTTGCAGTATTGATCTGCCAATATCTGAAACTCGATATGTCTGGGGTTTCTAACATATTTTTCAATAAAAAGCGAAGGATCATTAAATGCTTTTTCCGATTCGGAAGTGGCGAGTCGAAACATTTTTTTCATTTCCTCTGGTTTGGTAACAATCCGCATTCCACGTCCGCCACCGCCAGAGGCTGCTTTAAGAATAACCGGGTAACCAATTTCTTTTGCAATTTGTTCTGCTTCTTCATCTGATTTTACATTTCCAAAACTGCCTTTTAGCAATGGAATTCCATTTTTTAATGCGATCTGTTTGGCAATGGTTTTATTTCCCATTTTGTAAATCGCATCTGCCGATGGTCCAATAAAAATGATTCCTGCTTCGCTACAACAGCGTGCAAAATATGGATTTTCGGCCAAAAAACCATAGCCGGGATGTATGGCATCTATCTTGTTATCCACAGCAAGCTGAATAATTGATTCCACATCAAGAAACTCCGGAATTTCCCCTGATGAATCAGGAAAATCAAGTACTTTATCAGCTAGCTGTAAATACATTTCCGCTGGCTCCTTAATGGTTTTTATTACATAGGATTTAATCCCCATTGCTTTTGCAGTGCGGATAATACGAACTGCAATTTCTCCACGATTGGCAATGAGTATAGAACTTATTTTTTTTACCTTTACTGTCATGTGATTTTTTTTAAAGAGGGATATTTCCGTGTTTGCGGTGTGGCGTGTTTACATGTTTGTCCTGCAATGCTTCAAAGGCAATAATTAACAAACGGCGTGTGTCTGCCGGATCAATAACTTCGTCAATATATCCTTTTTCGTCGGCTATGTATGGGTTTGCCACTTCTTCGCGGTATTGCTGAATAAGTTCTTTTTTTAGTTTTTCAGGATGATCTGATTCTGCGAGCTCTTTTTTGTATAGAATTGCAACTGCGCCATCAGGGCCCATAACCGCAATTTCGGCAGTAGGCCATGCGAAATTAAAATCACCTCCCAAATTTTTGCTGTTCATTACGCAATAAGCTCCCCCATATGATTTGCGAATAATTACGGTAATTTTAGGAACTGTTGAATCAGCATACGCATAAAGAAGTTTCGCGCCATTGCGAATAATGCCTGCATGTTCCTGATCAATACCAGGCATAAATCCCGGAACATCTTCCAGTGTGAGGATAGGAATATTGAAAGCATCGCAGAATCGAATAAAACGGGCAGCTTTGGTTGAAGAATCAATATCAAGTGTTCCTGCTAAAACTTTTGGCTGGTTGGCTATAATACCAATGGGTTTGCCCGCCAAACGGCCGAAACCTATAACTATATTCTGAGCATAATTTTCAGAGATTTCAAAAAACCTGCCTTTATCAACTATGAGTTTTATCAAATCACGCATTTCATAAGCCTTGTTCGGATCATCTGGAACTATTTCACGCAAACGTTCTTCTATCCGGTCCGATGGATCGTCAGTTTCAACTATTGGCGGATTTTCTAAATTGTTTGAAGGAAGATAAGAGAGGAGCCGTTTAACACCAAGAATTGTATTTTCTTCATCTTCAAAAACAAAATCAGCAACTCCTGATTTGCGCGAATGAACCTGTGCTCCGCCCAATTCTTCGAAACTTACGTCCTGATTGAGTACTTGTTTTATAACATCAGGGCCGGTAACAAACATATAACTGGTGCTGGCCGTCATAAAAACAAAATCAGTAAGTGCTGGAGAATAAACAGCACCTCCGGCAGCAGGTCCCATTATTACTGAAATCTGTGGAATAACCCCGGAAGCTTCCACATTACGCCTGAAAATTGCAGAATAACCTGCAAGACTGGCAACTCCTTCCTGAATTCGGGCACCTCCCGAATCGATGAGCCCAATGATTGGAGCACCCATTTTTAATGCCATATCTTGCATTTTTGCAATTTTGGCAGCGTGGCTTGCACCTAATGAACCACCTTTTACAGTAAAATCCTGAGAATATACAAAAGCAAGGCGTCCACTGATTTTTCCAAAGCCTGTAATAACACCGTCGCCGTATGAGTTTGTGACTTTTCCAAATTTTGTATCTGAGGAGTTTACAAATGCATCTATTTCTTCGAATGAGTGTTTATCGAACAACAAATCAATACGTTCTTTTGCCGTCAACCTTCCTTTATTGTGTTGCTTTTCCGAGTTTTCTTTGCTATATTGTTCTTTATATTTTTCTCTGCGCTCCAGAAAACGCTGATATGTTTTTCCGTTTAAATCCATAATTTCAAATTTATTATAAAAATAGTAAATGTTTAACGAAATATTTGTTAATATTATATAAAAAAATATTTGTTAAAAATAATATATGTGTATTTAAATCAAGTGAGATAATTGATGCTGAAATAATACAAATTTTTTGTTCTACGGTGGTGAAACTAATGAAATCATTCATAACAGCCACAATAGTTATTGTATTCTCAAATCATCGGTAAAGTAAAACAGAATTTACTTCCTTTTCTTTTTTCACTTTCGACCCATATTCTGCCTTTATGTTTTTCAATAAATTCCTTACACAATATTAGCCCCAATCCGGTACCTTTTTCGTTATTGGTGCCAGGGGTTGAAAAACTTCCATCAAGACGAAACAATTTATCGAGTGCATTTTTCTCGATACCTATACCATTATCGGAAATTTTTACCATAATTTCATTCTGATTTTGTTCAGCTGAGATAATAATTGTTCCTCCTGTAGGCGTGAATTTGATAGCATTTGAAATAAGGTTTCGGAGAATGGTATTCAACATTGCCTTATCTGCATGAACAAGAATATTGTGAGGCAGATCTTTTGCAATTGTTAATGATTTTTCATGAGCTGAATCATTTGACAGTTCAACAACCTTATTAACAACAGAAATCAATTCAATTTGTTCAGGTTTAAATTCCATTTTGCCGGTTTGCGAACGCGACCATTCTAGCAAATTCATTAACAGGTTCAATGCCCTTTGCGAGGAATACTGTATAATGTCTGCATATTTTTCAATTCCTTCGTAATCTTTTTGCTGGATTTGTTCCACCAACAAATTACTAAAACCTAAAATACTA
Source organism: Bacteroidales bacterium (assembly GCA_038214085.1). Taxonomy (GTDB): domain Bacteria; phylum Bacteroidota; class Bacteroidia; order Bacteroidales; family CG2-30-32-10; genus JBBQSF01. The sequence continues at coordinate 6,601 of JBBQSF010000079.1, forward strand.
TTGAATGGACTTTTTAAATCGTGAGCAATTATAGAGAAAAATTTATCTTTAGTAGCATTAAGTTCAAGTAAGCGGTATTCGCTTTCCTTGAGTGTCTCTTCTGCTTTTTTCCAGTCGCTTATATCAACGAAATCAATTGCAATTTCATTTGGATTGGTTCTAAAAACATGAACATTATAAAAGCCAGAAAAACGCTCGTCCTGGTATCGTATTTCAAACGATTGGAAGCTCAGATCTCCTCGTGCAACTTTTTTATACAATTCTGGTATTTCAGTTTCTTTAAGATTGGGGAACGCTTCTTCAATAGTTTTTCCAATAAGTGTTTTATGTGAAATGCCAATAATTTTATCCGAAGCCGGGTTTGCACCAAGCAGAATAAGCTGGTTGTTATCTTCCAGTTTGTAAAAATACATGGCTGTTGGCGACGATTCCACGATACTTTTAAATTTTTCTGTAGAAACTTTTAACGCTTGTTCTGCAATCATGCGTTCTGCTATTTCCCAAGCCAAATCAGCAAGAATTGAAACAACTTGTACGTCAGACTGAGTATAATCATTACTCTTATTTCCAACACCCAGAATTGCCTTTATTTTTTTGCCACGAAAAATAGGAATGGTAAGCAGTCGTGTAATTTCCGGATGACCTTTTGGCAAACCTTTGCGATTAGGGAGTTCGCCATAGTTATTGTAAATTACCGGTTTTAATTCACGCACACAATCAACCCAAACTCCTGCTTCAGCTATGGGGTAATGTTTTATTGATGGTTCAGCATTGCAGAACTCTGCATTGGTTCGGCTGGACCATGTTCGCAGTTGTATGTGCTGTTGGTCGTCGTTTACAAAATGAATAAATCCAATTAAACTATCGGATAATTTTTCTGCTTCGTTCAATGCTTCTTCCAGCAGTTCATTAATTGAATGGGTTAAGGAATACTGAATAAGATGCAAACGCATTGCCAACAAAGTTTCATTTCGTTTACGACCAGAAATATCGTGCATGGTAACAAAAACCTGAAAAGCATTGGTTTCTCCCGGCCTGAACTGAGGTTTGGCGTTAACATTTAACCAAGTGTAATTTTTCTTTTCTGGATTAAATATGCCCACATTTTGGTCAGTATTTTTTCCTGATGTTAATGCAAACATTGCAGGGTACTTTTCAGGCCTTAGAATTTTAAAGTTCTCATTTACTACTATCCATTCCGGGTAGTATGATGTTCTGCTTAAAAACTCATCTCTGCTTAAGCCAAGCATTTTAAGTCCTGCGGCATTAATATCAGTAAATGTTCCATCTGCCAGTTGGTGGAAAACGCCCTGAGGCATATTTTCGAAAAGCAAACGGTACTTCTCTTCGCTTTCTTTTAGCTCTGTTTCTGCTTGCTTACGGTCGCTAATATTTCTTGCAAAACATTGAATAGTTTCATCAGGCATTGCTTTTGAAATCATTTCAATAGAAATATGGTCACCTGATTTTTTTGTTATTTCTCTTTCTGTAGTTGAGGTTTGGGTTTTATTTAAAAGATCATAACTTAAAGGTTTATCTATTAAGTTTTCAGAAGAAAAAAGGTCTGCCATGGTCATGGTAAGCAGTTCCTCTTTAGAATAACCAGTAAGGTTCACTGCATTTTGGTTTACAGTAATTAAATTTCCTGTTGAATCCGCATGAAAGAATGCTTCAGGAGCAAATTCTAAGAGTGTTCGGAATTTTTCTTCATTTTCATTCATCATAATTGCACTTTTAGTATTTTAAAAGGAATCATTAATAAATTCATAATAATATGAGAATAGAAAAGTGTTAGAAGCAGCTCATCATAAAATCAGAGTTTTTCATCTAAATAATTAACAAATATAATGGAATAATATAGTATTTAATAATAATTCTTTTAAAAAAGAATAAATTATTTTTTTTAAAAGAATTATTTCAGAAACTTATTTCAGAAAATGTATTACTGAAATATAATGCCAATACAGGGTTTGATACCGAACAAAAATTTGCTGGTATTAGAATACTTTGAATTTAAGTATAAGGGAATAAATACTATGACAATTACTCTACTTATGGAATAACTTGCACCCTGATGGCGCTCAAACCTTTTTTAGTGTTTTCAACTTCAAAAGTAACTTTGTCGTTTTCTTTTATTTGGCTGAGCAATCCATTGGCATGCACAAAAATACTTTCCTGAGAATTATGGTCCTTGATAAAGCCATAACCCTTTGAATCGTTAAAAAATGTTACTGTACCTTTTCGAATAAGGTCTGCAGGATCTAATGCTTCTTTTTTTGAAACACCAATTTGAATATCTTCTGCTTTTATGGTGCTTTTTTTCATGGGGTCGGGAGGAGTAGAGGAAAGGTTGCCATTGGCATCCACATAAGCAAACATTTCATCCAAGCTCTTTCCTTTATCGGAATTGCTTTTGCGTTCTTCTTTTTTCTGATCTTTATCTTTTTTCTTTTTAATTCTTTTCTTTTCTTTTTCTCTTTTGTTGAACGATTCCTGTGAACTACCCATAATTTAATTTATTGTTTTTAATGTTATTAAGTTTTGCAAAGGTACTTTGTTTTTTTGGAAATATTGCTATTTAGCCCAAATTAATCATTAGGAGTCTGCGAACTAATGATTTAATTGGGTTTATCCCGATTTAGTAAATGTTCCTAACAAATTCTTCTTGTTTGGAATACATTTACTTTATCGATTCTGGAACAAAAATGTGTAACCTATATTTATGAAATTCAACTAATTACACTGTTTTTCTCCTAACGCTACGCATTAGAGATTTTTTTATCCGGAATTTGGGTTTAAGGGAAATTATGTAGAATTGTCTGAATCCAGTTGATTCTTTTGTTTTTATAATACTTATTTCATGAAAATGTCAAAGCAAATAGTTGCGAAAATTACTTCCAGTCGAAGGCAATAGGAACTTTGTATCTTACACGTACCGGTTTTCCGTTTTGTTTTCCCGGAATCCATAATGGCATTTTTAGTATTTCGGAAGCTACAGATTTTTCATAAGAATCAGAAATAATACAATCTACAGGGAATGTAGAGGTAGTTTTGATATCCGGATTAATAACAGCACCAGTTGTATCAATAGTAAACGAAATAAAAATTTTTATTGGAATGCAGGCCGAATCAGCTTTAAGGTAAGTGATTTTCTCAACCAGCCATTGCATCAAAGCAGTTTCTCCACCAGGAAATTCAGGCATTACTTCTACTACTGAAAACTCTTTTAAAGTATCCTTCTTATCAGTAGAATTTGTCTGGCAAAATGATCCAAGGGCATGCAATAGCATTAGAAGAACAAAAGCTGAACGTATCATTGAACGAAAATTTATTTTGTATTTTTCGAAGCTTTTAATGTATTCATCAGAAGCGAAACAATGGTCATTGGTCCAACTCCGCCGGGAACGGGAGTGATGTAACTGCATTTTTTTGAAACTTCAGCAAAATCAACATCGCCTTTAAGCCTGAAACCTGATTGTGTTTCGGATGAAACAACCCTGTGTATTCCCACATCAATAACAACAGCGCCTTCTTTTACCATATCTGCTTTTACAAATTCAGGTTTACCAATGGCTGCAATTAGTATATCTGCAGAAAGACAAATTTCTTTCAAATTTTTCGTTTTACTGTGACATATTGTAACTGTTGCATTTGCATGTTTGTTGTTGCGCGACATGAGCAAACTCATTGGTGTACCAACAATATTGCTGCGACCAAGTACTACACAATGTTTCCCTTCGGTTTCAATGTTGCTGCGTTCGAGCAGTTGCATAATTCCATAAGGAGTTGCAGGTAAAAAACAATCCTGCCCTAACATCATTTTACCGAGGTTTACTGGGTGAAATCCATCAACATCCTTAGTCGGGTCAATGGCCATAATCACTTTATCTGGCGAAATGTGAGCAGGTAAAGGCAATTGAACAATAAACCCATCAATTTCTTCATCCTTATTAAGAAATTCAATGGCATCCAATAATTCTTTTTCCGTAATTGATGCAGGATATCGGTATAATGAAGAGGTAAAACCTACTTCTTTGCAGCCTTTTTCTTTGGATGCAACATAGGTTTGACTGGCAGGATCTTCACCAACAAGCACAGCAGCAAGGTGTGGGATTCTTCCTTCGTTGTCAATAATTTGTTTTACTTCGCTTGCAATTTCGCTTTTTATTGCATCTGAAATTGCTTTGCCATCAATTAATTTCATAAAAATTTGCTTTAACTATTTTTTCATTCTTTGGGCATTTGCCATCATTTTCATCATGTTTTTGCCTCCGCCTCCGCTCATCATTCTCATTACTTTTCTTGTATCTTCGAATTGTTTGATGAGTTTGTTTACTTCGGTAATATCATTGCCACTTCCAAGAGCAATTCTTTTTCTGCGGTTTCCGTTCATGATCTCCGGTGTTTCGCGTTCGGCAGGAGTCATTGAATGAATAATTGCTTCAATTCCTTTGAAAGCGTTTTCGTCGATATCCACATCTTTCATAGCTTTTCCCATTCCCGGAATCATACCCACGAGATCCTTCATGTTTCCCATTTTCTTAATCTGTTGTAGCTGGGCCAGAAAATCGTTGAAATTAAACTGATTTTTAGCAATTTTTCGTTGTAGCTTCTGAGCTTCTTCGACATTAAACTGCTCCTGTGCGCGTTCAACAAGCGAAACAATATCTCCCATTCCAAGGATACGATCAGCCATACGGGCAGGGTAGAACACATCAATGGCATCCATTTTTTCGCCTATACCCACAAATTTAATTGGTTTGCTTACAATGGATTTAATACTGAGGGCAGCACCACCGCGGGTATCACCATCGAGTTTGGTAAGTACAACGCCTTCGTAATCGAGCCTGTCGTTAAAAGCTTTTGCAGTATTCACAGCATCTTGCCCTGTCATAGAGTCAACTACAAATAATGTTTCCTGAGGATTAACAGCCTTTTTAATGTTGGCAATTTCATCCATCATTGCTTCATCAATGGCAAGTCGGCCAGCAGTATCAATAATTACCGGACTGAATCCTCTTTCGCGGGCATAAGCAATGGATTTTTTTGCAATAGAAACGGGATCTGTGCTTCCTTCTTCGCTATATACCTCAACACCAATCTGCTCCCCAAGAACTTTCAACTGATTAACAGCGGCAGGGCGATACACGTCGCAAGCCACCAGTAAAGGATTTTTCCCTTTTTTTGTTTTGATATAATTTCCAAGTTTGGCTGAAAATGTTGTTTTACCAGAACCCTGTAAGCCTGCAATAAGAAAAATGGCAGGACTGCCTTTAAGATTCACTTCCGATTGTTCCCCACCCATGAGTTCAGCGAGTTCATCGTGAACTATTTTTACCATCAGCTGGCTTGGCGATAAAGAAGTGAGAACGTTCTGCCCAAGAGCTTTTTCCTTTACCTGTTCAGTAAATGATTTTGCAATTTTAAAGTTGACGTCGGCATCAAGAAGAGCTTTCCTCACTTCTTTGAGCGTTTCAGCAACATTGATTTCGGTAATATGCCCCTGACCTTTAAGAATTTTAAAGGCTCTGTCGAGTTTATCGGATAAATTGTCAAACATAATATTAACTAGATATTTAAGTGTACAAAGATAAAAAAAGAATTAATGATGTTAAATGTATCGATTAAAAGATTATATTTGTTTGAAATTCTACTTTTATGAAAAGCATCCTAAAAACGCTAAAATTTAGTTTTGTATTGCTTTATTTAGTTTTGGGAGTTTTTACTTCTTCTGCCTCGCATTATATGGGGGGAGAAATTTCATGGGAATGTATGCCTAATGGCAATTATCGTTTTTTTTTAAAATTGTATAGAGAATGCAGTGGAATTACATTTTCAAACACTGAAATATTAAAAGTTTCAAACCATCCTTCACTCGGAACATTAACCTTGAAATTAATAGAGCGAAAAGATATTTCTCCGGTTTGCAATAATGCATACCCCAATATTGTTTGCGATTCTTCTGCCACAACAGCAAATACTGGCGCTGTTGAGCTATGGACGTATTCTACTGATTCTGTTTATCCTAATGGAGTTGTGCTTAATGGTGTTCCACCTTTGCAAGGTTGGGTTTTTATACATACTTCCTGTTGCCGAAACCCCTGTACGAATATTCAGAATTCATCTAATTTTGATTGGTTCCTTAGAGCGGTTATGTATTCTTACAATGGCCAAAATGCAAATCAATGTTTTGATAACTCGCCAATATTTGCCGAAAAACCTATGACTGCTGTATGCTCAGGGTATCCGATTACATTTAATTCAAATGTTTCTGATCCTGATATGGATTCTCTTGCTTTTGATTGGGCTCAGCCTTTAGATGGAATTTCGACACCAATTTCTTCATATTCTACCGGATATAATTTTCAAAATCCATTCCCCGACACTTCAATTAACCCACTAAATATTCCTGCTGTTATAAATCACATCACTGGTGATGTTTCGTTGACATCCTTTACCAATGGCGCTTTTGTAAATGTAATTAAAGTTACTTCCTATAAATGCGGAATAAAGATTTCAGAAGTTTTCCGCGAAACCCAATTGGTAATTTTATCCTGTGTAGCTAATGCTGAACCTATGTTGACACTAATTGATTCAAATGGTACTCATTTTTCCAATTATGTTGATACAGTTAATGTTGGCGCAAGTATTTATTTTAAAGTAATTGCAAGTGATTCGGGTCTTTTGCCAAACGGCACCAATCAAACAATTACCCTTAATGCCTTTAGTAAAGAATTTGGACAGGGTTTTGTAAATCCGTCAGGGTGTGCAAAACCTCCTTGCGCAATGTTAAGCATCCCCGTTCCATTGATAGGAATGGAAGATGTAACTACAGAATTTAACTGGCAAACGGATTGTTCTCATTTATTGTCAGCAACTCAATGTAATAATTTAGAGTATCAATCGTATAGGTTTGTGTTTGCTGCAAGCGACGATTATTGCCCTGTTCCGGCGGTTAGCAGCCTAAATGTCACAATAGTTGTGAGGTCAGTTCCAGTGCTTAAATCACCATCATTTGATTCAATTAAGGTTAACCATGCTAACGGCGATGTTTCATTGTTCTGGACTCCACCTATTGACTCTGCCAATACATTTGACAGCTACCATATTTACTATTCGCCTAGTCTTGTAGGGATATACACTCCATTGGACAGCAGTTTTAATTATTTCCAAAATAGCTACCTTCATATTGGAGGGGCTGCTACCGTGTACAATTCAGGATATTATTTTTTAAAAACAAGATCAGGTTGCAGTAAAGCTATTTTTTCCAAAAGCTCGGATACTTTATTTTTTAATTATTCTGGAATAAACGAAACACAAAGAGATGAGATTTCTTTATCATTGTTTCCAAATCCAGCGCATGGCAGCACGAAAATATCTTTTATCTGGAATAAAAATTTTAACAATATTGAAGTTGAAATTTATGATGTTTCAGGAAGTAAAATTAGGAATATTATAGTAAATTCAGGTATTATAGACATTGATTTGACAGGAATAAAACCTGGTGCATATTTGATTTGTGTAAAAGAAGAAAAAAATCTTTTAGCAAGGAAGATTTTGTTGGTTTATTGATTTTGATA
>JBBQSF010000080.1:0-14124 GCA_038214085.1 Bacteroidales bacterium
GATAGGACATTCCATTTGCATACAAATTAATATTTTTATTTTCCCTTCATTAAGCGATTAATAATACTGAATTTTTTTTTTATCTTTGGTAAATGAATTGCTTAAGGTTCCTTGTTTAAGTCTGTCAAAATCCTGAAAAAAGAGATGAATGCTTATAGTACGACTATTTAAAATAACTCTGAATATGAATACTTTTGAAAAAACGCTTAGCTGGCTTGGCAAAATCTGGGATTTTGAATTGTTCAGCCTTGGTGGAAGTGCATTCACTACTAAAACATTTTTTTTACTGATTGTTTATTTTTTCCTCTTGTTTTTTATCACTTCAATGATTAGAAAACTATTAGTGAAAAAGATATTTCCTCGCTATAAACTTGATATTGGAGTCAGCCAGTCAATTGCAACAATAGTACGCTACACAATGATAATAGTAGGAATGATTGTCATTATCCAGACCACTGGTATTGACCTGAGTGCAATCGGTTTGTTGATTGGAGCGCTTGGAGTTGGTATTGGATTCGGACTTCAAAGCATTACAAGTAACTTTATAAGTGGTATTATTATTCTGTTCGAAAGACCTGTAAAGGTTGGTGACAGAATTGAAATTGATAATCTTTCAGGCAATATTGTGACTATTTCAGCCAGGGCGACAACAATTATTACTAATGATAATATCGCAGTCATTGTCCCCAACTCTGATATCATTAATACAAGAGTCATTAACTGGAGTCTTAATAATAAAAGTGTAAGACTGAATTTTCCTGTCGGTGTTTCATATCAAGAGGATCCTGAAATTATCAGAAAATTACTGATTGAGGTAGCGAATGAAAATTCCGGTGTTTTGAACGATCCTGCTACCAATGTGCTTTTTGATGAATTTGCAGACAGCAGCCTCAACTTTATTCTTCAAGTATGGACCTCAGATTTTAGTGATACACCAGCAATTTTGAAAAGCCAGCTTTATTTTGAAATATTTAAAAAATTCAAGGAACATAATATTGAGATACCTTATCCGCAGCGCGACATTCATTTGAAGTCTGGTTTCGAAAATGAAAAGAATAAAATTGAGAATTAAAAACAGTCCTATTCGCATTTCAATAAGAAAGGTGCAATCATGAAAGGAAAAATAAAACAGCAAAAGGCTCCTGTAACAAAGCATGATGCAAAAGATGAACTTAAAACCCTGCCAATTACTGAGGTCGAAAAAAAATTAGAATCATCGCCAGAAGGGCTCACTGAAGCAGAAGCGAAAAAACGTCTAACCCAATATGGGCCAAATGAGATTGAGGAAAAGAAAACAAATATGTTTCTTAAATTCCTTACCTATTTTTGGGGACCTATTCCATGGATGATTGAAATAGCAGTGATCCTCTCTGCTGTTGCCCGGCATTGGCCGGACTTTTTCATTATACTTCTATTGCTTGTTGCCAATGGAGTTGTGGGATTCTGGGAAGAACACGAGGCGGGCAATGCAATTGCTGCATTAAAAGCAAAGTTGGCAGTTAAGGCAAGAGTGAAACGCGATGGAAAATGGATTACTCCTGCAGCGAAAGACCTTGTGCCCGGCGACGTTATTCGCTTGAGGCTTGGTGACATTGTGCCGGCCGATGCACGCTTGCTGGATGGCGATCCGGTTGAAGTAGATCAGTCGGCATTGACAGGTGAATCATTGCCTACCGAGCGCAAGTCAGGCGATGCTTTGTTTTCAGGTTCTATTATTCGTCAGGGCGAAATCGAGGCACTGGTCTATGCAACAGGTGCAAACACCTATTTCGGAAAAACTGCGCAATTGGTTCAGACAGCGCACACAGTCAGCCATTTTCAAAAAGCGGTTCTGAAAATAGGAAATTACCTTATTATTCTTGCAACGGCTCTTGTTGCTGTGATTGTTGCTGTTGCCATCTTTCGTGGTGACGAAATTCTTACAACACTTCAGTTCGCACTGGTGCTAACAGTAGCAGCTATTCCCGTGGCAATGCCGACAGTATTGTCCGTAACTATGGCAGTTGGTGCACGTTTACTTGCCAAGAAAGAAGCAATTGTTAGTCGTTTGGTTGCAATTGAAGAATTAGCAGGTGTGGATGTATTATGCGCAGATAAGACAGGCACTTTGACACAAAACAAACTTACTCTTGGCGATCCGTTCGGAGTGAATAATATCCCTGATGAACAAGTTATACTTTACGGTGCTTTGGCATCGCGTGCCGAAAATAATGACACCATTGATTTAGCTGTTATTGGAGGGATGAAAGATAAAGATGTGCTGAAAGATTTTGAAGTGCTGCATTTTCAGCCTTTCGATCCTGTGCATAAGCGCACCGAAGCTTCTGTTAAAGCAAAAGATGGCAATGCGTTTAAAGTAACAAAAGGTGCTCCGCAGGTGATTTTACAATTGTCGGCAAATATAGCACAGGTAAAGTCAGGTGTGGAGAAAGCCGTCAATGAATTCGCTGCACGGGGTTTTCGGTCGTTAGGTGTTGCAAAAGATAATGGTGATGGACAATGGCAGTTTGTCGGCGTATTGCCTTTGTTCGATCCACCAAGAGAAGATGCAGAAGAGACAATTGCAACGGCCCTTAAGATGGGCGTGAAGATTAAAATGGTAACAGGTGACGCTCTCGCCATTGCTCAGGAAACGGCAAAAAAATTAAACATGGGTTCAAACATTCTTGACGCCGCTAGTTTGGGTGACGCCAAGAAACAGGAAACATCAGAAGTCTCCGAATCTATTGAAAAAGCTGATGGTTTTGCACAGGTATTTCCCGAGCATAAGTTCCATATTGTTGATGTTCTTCAAAAACGAGGACACATTGTCGGCATGACAGGCGACGGAGTTAATGATGCACCGGCACTAAAGAAAGCCGATTGCGGTATTGCCGTTTCCGATGCCACGGATGCTGCACGGGCAGCAGCAGCAATAGTTCTGCTTACTTCTGGTTTGGCAGTCATTATAGATGCAATTAAGGAAAGTCGTCGTATTTTTCAGCGTATGAATAGCTATGCCATTTATCGTATCGCCGAAACACTGCGTGTTCTCTTATTCATGACGCTGGCAATTCTTGTATTTAACTTTTACCCGCTTACAGCAGTGATGATTGTGATGCTGGCATTGCTTAACGATGGTGCTATATTATCCATAGCTTATGATAATGTTAAATTCAAAAGTCAACCCGAAGCATGGAATATGCGCATGGTGTTGAGTGTATCAACAGTGCTGGGTGTAATTGGTGTTGTTTCCGCTTTTGGTTTGTTTTATCTGGGAGAACGTGTTTTTCATCTTGACAGGGATCACATTCAAACATTGATGTATTTGAAATTATCTATTGCAGGACATCTTACAATATTTCTTACACGAACCCGCGGGCCCTTTTGGTCAATTAAACCGGCAAAGATTCTTTGGATTGCTGTACTTGGCACGCAAATCATAGCCACACTTATTGCTGTTTATGGATTGTTTATGACGCCACTCGGTTGGGGTTGGGCAATGTTCGTTTGGGGTTATGCGCTGGCATGGTTCCTAATAAATGATCGCTTAAAATTGTTAGCGTATAGGATATTCGATCCTATAAAAATTAAAGCATCGTCCGATTTAAAACCATAGATATCCGAACGAACCTTTGAACTATATGAGCAAGAAAACCAAATAGAAGGACATGATAAACAGAACAGACTTAAGGCAGAAAAGGAAGTTCGGAAAGATTAAAATGAACGGAACAAAAAATAATAATTACAACACTTTTAATCGTAAATAATATGGAAACAAATATAAAAAAACTAGATGTTGACCTGAGTAAGATTCCGGATAATATCGCAAGCCCTATAATGGATTTGCTTCAGGATAAAAACTACAGGAAAAGAGTTACTGCAAGAAAGAAATTGGTTAGTATGGGTAAAATGGTTTTACCTGAAATGGTCTTTCTCCTTGCTTCAAAAAATAATTCATTAAGAAAAGAAGCAGCCAAAGTAATTGAACTTATTGCCGATAAAAAATCCATACCTGTATTTATAAAATTATTGGATGATACGGATAGCAGTGTAAGATGGATTGGGGCAGAAGGTTTAATAAGGATTGGCAGGGATAGTATTATTCCACTTTTGAAATTTATCAGGGACAAAAAAAGTTCTTATTTCCAAAAACAAGGTGCTCACCATGTCTTTACTAGTTTATTTGATACCAAAGAGAAAAATGAATTAAAACAATTACTTAATAGCCTTGCAGGTCATCATGAATTAAGTGAAACATCTGTATTAGAAGCATCAAAAGCTTTGAAAACATGTTTTATTAAAGAATAATATTTTTCTCTTTTTCAATTAAGATTGAGGACTCATGAAAAATAGAAAATGAATTGAAATGATAGAGTAATAAACTTTTTTTCACACACTTAATGAGATTGTGCTGCTTCAGGATTTTTTATTTCCACTAGGCGAACACACTATAACTACAAACACAAGAAAAAAATGACGGCACAAATACAACAATGTTCTGTTAAATTTCCGGATATTCTTCTTATCGCTTTTGAATAAAATTTTTATTGTTTACTTTTGTTGCAATGGATTTTAAAATAACTAATTTTTAAATTTAATTATCAATACTAATTTTTAAATAATCTTGTGTTTATGAAAAAAATAATTATGTTTACATGCTTTGTAGTTTTAGCATTTACAGCTAAAATATCCTACTCTCAAACAAAAATTGATTCGGCGGAAATTACATCAAGCGTTCCGGCATTATCTGATTTTCATGAAATTATTTATCCCATGTGGCATGTAGCTTATCCCGCAAAAGATATCAAAGCTTTAAAAGGATTTGTTCCACAGATTAAAACAGCAGTGGAGAAAATTAACAACGCTGAATTGCCCGGTATTCTAAGAGAAAAAAAAGATGACTGGAAAAAACAATTGAAAGAATTTAATGCTGCTGTCGAAAATTATTATAAAGCAGCCGAAGGAACAGACGATCAGGCAATGCTTGATGCAGCAGAAGCACTTCATGCTAATTTCGAAAAAATGGTTCGGGTTTTAAGACCGGTTCTTAAAGTAATGGACGATTATCATCAATCACTTTATGTGATTTTTCATAAATTATATCCTGACAAAAAATATGATGAAATTGCAAAAGGGATGGACAATCTAATTGCATTGGCAGATTCAATTACAAAATTCCCCAAGGATAAATTACAAAAAAAATTAGGCTCAGATGTCTCTAAATTTGATGCAGCGGCAAAAGAATTGTACGATGCAACTGTTTCTTTAAAGGAAGTCCTTAAAGGAAATGACTCTGCAAAAAAAGATGAAGCTATTTTGAATATGCATACAAAGTATCAAAAGCTGGAAGCTGTTTTTGAATAAAAAACTATCCTCTTTTACTGATTTCCTGCAATGCTTTTTCGTCGAGAATTACAATGTTTTTTTCGTTGAGTGCTATTAAACCTTCTTTTTCGTACGATTTAAGCATTTTCACTACACTTTCCATTGAAATTCCGACAAAATCAGCCAAATCTTTTCGCGAAAGCAATGAGAAAACATTTTCCTGCATTTCGCTGCTGGCATTGAGGTAAAGTAAAACATCGGCGAGCCGACCGTTCATTTGTTTGTACACAAGATTTTGAACAGTGGTGTATAGGTTTGCGTTTTGTTCGCAATATCTTTTTATGATATTGAACCCAAACAGTCCGTTGGTGCGAACAATATCAGATATTGCACCTTTTTCAACTAGATATGCCTGGCAATCAGAAATGGCTACTGCCGAATAACTGTAGGTATCGTTTGTGAATACCGACGAAAGTCCCACAAATTCACCGGGACGAATAATGCGCAGATTAAAGTTTCTGGAGCCGCTGCCCTCGATGTATTGCCTCACAAGACCGGTTAACACAAACAAAACATACGAAGAAAACGTACCTTGCTTAGTAAGATTGTCGCCTTTTCGGAAAAAAACCTGAGTTTTGCTCGCTCTAATCAGTTCTGTCTCTTCTTGTGTAAGCAATTGAAAGCAGGGAGCTTGAATATCGCAAAAAAAAGCTTCATCGTTTTCGGTAATGGTTTTCATGGGTTTAAAGTGCTTGGGATGTCAAAGATAATCTAAATCAATAAAAAAGTTGATGTATTTCAATTCTAAGGTTGATGTGCAAGTATGCAAAACGCTTTGCTGCCTGAAGTATACATGGTAATTTTGCCATGTAATTATTTCTTAAACCAAAGGATGATTTCTAACAGGAAAACTAAAAAACTAAACAATTAAAAAAATAAACTATGTTGTACACAAATTTAAAACACATCGAAACAGCTGCTGATCACGCAAAAATAATCAGCGAAAATGAAAACGTAATGGTAATATGTGGCCGTATGGGCCCAATGTGTATTCCTGTATATGGAATTGCAGAAGAACTGGAAGAACAATATACAAATGTTCAATTTTGTGATATGGAATTCGACAACCCTGAGTCAGCGGTTATCCGGAATCTTCGCGAAGTGCAAGGTTTTATGGGAATCCCATTTACCATTTATTATAAAAACGGAAAAGTAGTTAAAGCAACTTCAAGTATTCAGACTAAACCGCAGATAACAGCTATTCTGGATAAGGAATTTGCTGCAGCAGTTAATGTATAAACAATGGAAACAAAAACGCATTACGATGCAATAGTGATAGGCGGTGGCCCAGCCGGACTTACAGCTGGCATTTACCTTTCGCGGGCAAAGTTGAAAACACTCATTGTTAACGAAGGTACTGTGGGTGGCCAGATGATTCTTACGCATGAAATTGCGAATTATCCGGGAGTTGAAAGCATTAACGGTTATCAGCTTGCCAATATCATGAAAAAGCAAGCAAAAAGCTTTGGTTGCGATATTAAAGCCAACAGCTCTATTGCCGAAATGCAGCTCGAAGGGGAATTAAAAAGTATAACACTTTCCGATGGAAGTATTTATTCGGCATCGGTTGTGATTCTTGCTCCAGGCGGCTCGTCTCGTACATTGGGCGTTGCTGGCGAAAATGATTTTAAGGGAAGAGGCGTTTCGTATTGTGCGACTTGCGATGGCGATTTTTTTACCGGAAAAGAAATAGTAGTTGTTGGAGGCGGGAATTCCGCGCTCGAAGAAGCTGTTTCACTTACAAAATATGCTTCAAAAGTCACCATTGTTCATCAGTTCGATCATTTTCAAGCCTTTGAACATGCAATTGAAGAAGCCAGCGAAAATCCGAAAATAGAGTTTATTATGGAATCTGTTATCACTGCATTTCATGGCAATGAAAAATTAGAAAGTGTCGATATTAAAAACCTGCAGACAGATAAAGCGTCGAATTTACTTATCGACGGTGTATTTGTTTTTATCGGATACATTCCAAACACTACGTTTCTGAAAGGAAAACTTGAATTGAACAAATATGGCGAAATCATTACACAACCTGACATGTCCACAAGTATTGATGGTGTTTATGCCGCTGGCGACAGCATTGTTAAACGATTCCGCCAAGTTACCACCGCAGTTGCCGATGGAACTATTGCTGCACTTGCAGCGTCAAATTATGTGAACGAATTAAAAATAAAAGAAAAACAATTAATCTCTTTATAATATGCAAACAACAATGATAATAATAGGAATCATAATAGCAATATTTGGAATTCTTATTTATTCTGCACGAGCTAAAATGAAAAACATTCCCACTGTTGCCGACAACAAAAATATACTGACATTAACCGAACAAAACTTTCAAAACCAGACAAAGAACAAAATGATTCTGGTTGATTTTTGGGCAAGTTGGTGTGCGCCATGCCGAATGATGGCTCCGGTTTTAAACGATGTTGCAAACAATTTAAATGGCAATGCCTTTGTAGGTAAAGTTAATATTGAGCAGCACCAATCGTTGGCAAAAAAGTTCAAAGTCCGCAGCATTCCCACGCTTATTCTTTTTAATAACGGGAAGGAAGTAAATCGTTTTGTGGGCATTAAAAACAAAGAATTTCTATTAAAACAATTAAATCAAAACACCTAAATTAAATTATAAAGTCATGAAAAAAAATATGGGAATCATTGACAAAGTAATCAGGATACTGATTGCCGTCGTAGTAATAATTTTATTTTTCACTGAAGTAATATCCGGCACACTGGCTATCATTTTGCTGGTTTTATCAGGAATTTTCATACTTACAAGCTTTGTCAGCTTCTGCCCTTTGTATCTGCCTTTTGGCATCAGCACACAAAAGAAAAAATCATAAATTTCTGCCGGGATTGAAGAAATCTGGCTTGCAAAAACAATTATCTTTTTACATAATTTGCTCATGAAAAAAGTATTGATTCTTGGAGGGGGATTTGCGGGAATTCAGACCGCAATCCAACTTCAGAAAAAAAAGAATTTTGACGTCACCTTAATTTCCAACAGGGAATTTCTTTACATATTTCCAATTTCAATTTGGGTGCCGGTGCATATGGCAGAATTTGAAAATGTAAAAGTTCCTTTAGCTGATATTCAGAAAAAATATCCATTTAAAGTAGTTATTGACCCTGTTAAAGAAATTCACGCCACCTTGAATCAAGTAGTTTGTGAACGTGAAACTTACAATTACGATTATCTTGTGGTAGCTTTTGGCACCGAGAAGTTACAACACAAAGGTATAAACCATACGTTGTCAGTTTGTGGAAAGCCGGAAATGGCTATGGATATACGTACTAAATTGGATGCTTTGGTTCAAAAAGGAGGCGGAAAAATCGCCATTGGGTTTGGCGGAAACCCTAAAGACAAATCGGCAGTGCGCGGAGGACCTGCGTTTGAATTGATATTTAACATTCATAACTATCTTAAAAAGAAAAAACTCAGAAATAATTTCGAACTTACATTTTTCGCGCCTATGGATCAACCGGGAGCAAGAATGGGACCGGCTTCTTTGGCAATGTTAGATAAGATGTTTTCAAAATACAATCTTAAAAAACAATTTGGAAAAAAGATCAAAGAATTTGTTGCCGATGGGGTAATTTTTGAAGACGATTCAAAGTTGGATTCCGATTTCACGATGTTTATTCCGGCAGGAAATGGACACAGCGTATTAAATACATCGGATTTACCATTGTCAGAAGCTGGATTTGTTACCATCAATAATTTTGGCCAAGTGCCGGGATTTGACAATATTTATGCTATTGGAGATATTGCCGCACTGCAAGGACCGGAATGGATTGCAAAGCAGGGACACATTGCAGAGCTCATGGGCAGGAATGCCGCTTATAATATTATGGAAACCGAAAAAGGAAGCAATAACCGAAAAGGCTATCAGGAACATTTGAATATTTTATGTGTAATGGATACCGGTGCTGGAGCTGCTTTTGTTTTCCGCAACCA
The DNA here is from genome assembly GCA_038214085.1 of Bacteroidales bacterium. Taxonomy (GTDB): domain Bacteria; phylum Bacteroidota; class Bacteroidia; order Bacteroidales; family CG2-30-32-10; genus JBBQSF01. The sequence goes on from JBBQSF010000080.1 coordinate 9,329, forward strand.
CAAAAAAGCATTCATGATTCCCTTGCCTGTTGTTGGCCATTGGATGAAAAAAGGCTGGGGAATTTATTCAAAACTTACCAAACTTGGAAAATTTCCTAGACTGCCCGGAATGTAAGTAAATAATAAGAATATTATTCGAAGCCGATTATTGGTTTTCTACCTTTAACCATAGAAAAATAATGCGCAAAAGTTTTAAATCAATTATTTTGTATTATTTTAAACCTATTTCATCTACATATATAAATTCTAAATCGTTTACATATAATTATATATCTATATTGATATAATAATTCGTTTTTTCTTTGGAAGAATAAAAACTTTTATTTTTCTTTGCAAATGAATACTCACTTACATGCGACAGTCAACTGAAATTAGAAAAGAACAAATCAAAGAAGCTGTACTTTTTCTGGTGTACAACGAAGGCATTAAACACTTCACCACCAAAAGATTATCAGATATTATTGGCTTAAGTGAAGCTGGAATTTTCAGGCATTACAATTCAAAAAAAGAAATTTTACTTGACATTCTGAACGATGTAGAAGAAAAATTGATAAAGGATTTAAATGAAATTCCAGAACAGCAATGTACATCAAAGGAGCATTTGCAGAAAATTATTTGCCGTACCATAAGCTTCATGATTCAGAATAAGGGAATAAATGTGCTGATGCTTTCTGAAGTTGCAGTTAATAATGATCTTGACCTGAAATTGAAATTATCTCAGATATTTGCTGATCAGAGAAATGTGGTTGAGCGCATCATTCAGGAAGGAATTGCAAAAGGCGAATTTGGATCTGCTGTGAATCCTAAAACATTTTCTTTACTATTTATGGGCATTCCCGTTGCCATTAATATTGAGCTTATGCTTAATCCGGGAGAATTTAATGCGAATGTTTTTTGCGAAAGTATGCAGCAGTTTTTTCTACAAAAGTGTGTTTGAAAATTTGAAAAATTAAGACATGGAAAAATTTAAATCACGAATAATTCTGTTTCTCATTCTGGAGTTCTTCTGGATTCTGTGGAATAATTCTCTTGACTATAAAATTTGGCTGTACGGATTATTTCCAGCCATTCTAATAGTTTTGATATTTGGTCGATCGAGCGATATTTTTCTCGGAACAAAACTAACTCCAAAGGGTTTTTTCTATTCTATTATTTATGTTTTTGTTTTTATCTGGGCCATGATAAAAAGCAATATTGATGTATTTTTCAGGGTTCTTAGCCCTAAATTGCCAATTAAACCTGGAATCGTAAGAGTGAGAACAAAACTCAAAAACCCTATGGCACGCCTCATTCTTGCCAACTCCATTACACTAACGCCAGGAACTTTTGTTGTTGATATTAAAGAAGACTTGCTTTATATTCACTGGATAGAAGTTTGTTGCGAAGAAGATATTGACGCAATGTCAGAAAAGATAGCCGGAGATTTTGAAAACTTATTATTAAAAATTTATGAGTGATCTCGTTTTAACCTTGTTGTACGTGGCAGGAGCCATAATTATCTTCGCCATGGTATTGATCTTTATCCGGTTTTTAATAGGACCTGCACTTGTTGACCGAACCATCGCCTTTGATGTAATGACAGTAGGTTCTTTAGGCCTCATTGCACTTCTTTCGGTATTATTCGGGCGCGAAATTTATTTGGATGTAAATATCATTTATGGGTTACTCAGCTTCACGTCTGTAGTGGTGGTTGGTAAATACATTGAAAAAAAACTGTAACTATGGAACTTTTATCAATTTTTGGCGCATGCATGGTTATACTAGGATCTGTAGTATTGCTGGTAGCTGCAATTGGGCTCATCCGGATGCCGGATGCCTATAACCGGATTCAGGTTGGAACAAAAGCCTCTACTGCAGGAGTGGCGCTTATAATGCTCGGGCTGGCAATGGTAATGCCCGGTTGGTTTGGTAAACTTTTTACTATTCTGCTTTTTGTTCTTTTAACGAATCCAGTATCTTCAAACATATTGATGCGGGCTGCTCATAAAGCTGGTATTCCTATGGCAAAGAAAACTGTTGTGGATCAGCTGAAAGAAGACGAAGATAAAATAAACGAACATGGAAACATTTAGTATCATATTGTTAAGCTTTTTAGCTCTGGCAACCATAGCCAGTGCAATAGCTGCCGTTATGGCCAAAAAACTTTCCTATGCCATTCTGGCTTCTGGAGTTATCAGTCTTTTTGCCTCTATATTCTTCCTGGTTTTGGCTTCTCCCGATGTTGCAATGACTGAAGCTGCAATTGGTGCAGGACTTACAACTTTCCTCTTTTTTGTTATTCTTCGTAAAACTGAAAAAAGCAATGATAAGAAATAGCATTATCTGGCTGCTTATTGCAGCATTTGGCGTGTTTATGATTTCTATATTCTATGATTATAGTACGCCAACGGAATTAAATAAAACAGCGTCGTATTATGTTTCCAATCAAGTGTCGGAAGTTGGCGCTGCAAATGTGGTAACGGCAATAGTCGTGACTTACCGCGGTCTTGACACGCTGGGTGAAGTTACAGTGCTTTTTCTTGCAACCATGGTAATTGGATTTATGCTTCAGAAAAAGGGAAATTCAGTTAAAACCAAAAAAGAAGAACCTTCTGAAATACTTGTTACCGCTGCAAAAATTCTGGTTCCGGGAAGTCTCATTCTTGGTGTTTATGTTTTCCTCAATGGGCATCTAACGCCTGGCGGAGGTTTTCAGGGCGGTGCCGTAATTGGAACAGCAATTATGCTTATTTCGCTTGCCGATCCGAATAAAATTATGTCGAAGCATGTTATGCATTTTGTGGAAGGATTATCAGGTACGGCTTATGTGATTTTGGGTTTACTGGGACTCTTCCTTGCCGGCGGATTTCTCGATAACCGTGTTTTACCACTCGGCGAACTGGGAACATTGCTGAGCGCAGGAATTATTCCCATTATTTATAGTCTTATCGGCTTAAAAGTAGGTGCCGAAATCTCCGGAATAATTGCAAACATTAATGAAACCGAAATTAAAGAAGTTTAAAAATGGAATACTTCAGCGTAGATAAAATTGCTCTTTTTACAGGTATTATGCTTATGCTTGTGGGCTTGTGGGGTGCTATGGCAAAAAAGAACATTCTTAAAATCATTGTTTCTTTTTCCATTTTCGATACAGGTTTGAACATATTAATAGTTGCATTAGGATATCTATCAGGTCGCACAGCTCCAATTATTGACGGAGTGACTGTTACGGCAAAAAATATTTCTCAGGTGTCTGTCGACCCTGTTCCGCAGGCATTGGTTCTTACAGCTATTGTAATCGGGTTTGGCGTAACAGCTTTATTGCTTGTTTATTCGCTGAAACTTTATGAACAGAAAAAATCACTAGATATTAACAATTATACCGATCAGAAATGGTAAGTCCTTTTTATATTTTATCGGTGGGGCTGGGATTAGGTTTTATTCTCGGTCTCGGCGGCAGCAAATTGCAAAAAATGAATACCGCTCTAGTTGCATTGGCGCTGGCTTTTTTTACTGCAATTTCCGTTTTTTGGGTTTACTCCTTTTTCAATGGGAGTATTACCGAAACGGCAATTTTTACGGCAGGATTTAAACCTCCTTTTGCTATAAGCCTTAGGCTGGGTTTTCATGAAGCCATAATCAGCTTGATGGTTAATTTTCTAGGTTTGCTTTCCGTAATTTATTTATGGAAGAACCTGTCAAAAGATGCAGGAAAAATCGGAATCATTATGCTCATTCTTTTTATGGGATTGAATATGCTGATTCTTACCCGCGACATTTTTAACATTTTTGTTTTCCTCGAAATTACGGCAATTTCACTGGCCGGAATAATTGTTCTGGACAGAACGGATAAAGCGCATTCTTCCGGATTTAAATATCTGCTGGCGTCCATGCTCATTTCTTCATTTTACCTTTTGGGTGTTGTTTTTACATATTTCAAAAGTGGAACATTATTTCTCGACGAACTCACAGGCTTTGGCCAGAGCAGCATTCCCATGGCAACAGCGGCTGTATTTATGGTTATTATAGCCATAATTATGGAATTAAAACCTTTCCCCGCAAATGGTTGGGCGCTGGATGTTTATCAGGGAGCACATCCTGTAGTTGGAGCCATTGTTTCCGGTGCAATAACTTCGACAATGTTGTTTGTTCTTCACAAACTTCTTATTATTGGAAACGAACAAATATATCTGATGGTAGCAGTTATTGGCGGCATTACTTTTCTGTTTTCAAATCTTCTTGGTTTGTCGCAAAAAGATCCGAACCGTTTGCTCGGCTATTCTTCCATTGGTCAAGTAGGATTGGTTATTACTGTTTTGGGACTTCATCCTTTGCTTGGTGATTATACGCTTTATATTGCTTTCGGAATTCTAATCACCCATTTTTTAGCAAAAGCTGGACTTTTCTGGCTTTCAGGAATAATTAACGGCAACACACTGGAAAGCTGGATTATTCTTCGCAGCCGGCCATTCATTCTTGCGCTTTTTGGAATATTTATTTTTGCATTATCTGCCTTTCCTCCCTTTCCTTCGTTTTATGCAAAATGGGAACTCGTTCTTTCACTGGCCGGAGCTCACAGTTACTTGCTCTTAGGTGTCATTTTATTGGGTTCCATGTTCGAAGCAATATATTTATTCCGCTGGTTTGGGATTGTTGCCAAGCACGCAAATGAAAGCGAAACAGAAAAATTGCCGATAAAATTTAACCAGATTATTCCGATTACTCTTTTTGCAGCATTGCTATTAGGCATCGGTTATTTTGCACCTCAATTTATGCGACAGGAAGTGGTTTTAAATTACATTCCTATAATTGCTATT
>JBBQSF010000081.1:0-14069 GCA_038214085.1 Bacteroidales bacterium
TCAATAACGTAAAGTGTAAGCTCTTCAATTTTCTTTAAAAGAGCCACATTAATTTCTGATAAACTCAAACCTTTTTCAAGTACTTCGGCTCTGCGCAGCGCAAGGCCCGGGAAACCATTAATAATCGCGTTTCCAAATTTATGATATGAGAATATAAAAGTCAAGTAAATAAGTGAATAAAAATAATTTAATCGCAAAAATAAAAACAGTTGAATAAAAATATGCTCTGTTAACCTTAATATTTTAATAGTTGTTTGAAAATTATAAGTTGTTTTATTGAAAGGAGCAAATGCCTTCCAACATCGGAGCAAAACAGAAAACATGAAATTAATTATTTTTTTTACCTTTGCAATCTTAAATAAAAAAAACTATGGAAAGTGTATTAACCGATATGGAATTAAAATACAAAGTTGCAGATATCACTTTGGCTGATTTTGGCCGCAAAGAAATCGAAATTGCAGAACAGGAAATGCCCGGATTGATGTCGATACGCGAAAAATATTCGGCACTAAAACCTTTAAAAGGCGTTAGAATTTCAGGTTCTCTTCACATGACCATTCAAACTGCCGTTTTAATAGAAACTCTTGTTGAACTGGGCGCAAATGTGCGTTGGGCAAGTTGTAATATTTTTTCTACTCAGGATCATGCGGCCGCTGCAATTGCCAAAGCTGGAATTCCAGTGTTTGCATGGAAAGGCGAATCGCTCGAAGAATATTGGTGGTGCACCAATCAGGCATTAATGTTCCCCGAAGGTAAAGGTCCGCAGCTTATAGTTGACGATGGTGGCGATGCTACTTTATTTATTCACAAAGGCTATCAGGCAGAAAACAACGCCAGCATTTTAAACGTTACAGCTTCAAGTCAAGAAGAATCAGTTATTCTTGCTGCGCTGAAACAAATTCTTGCCGAAGATCCACAACGCTGGCACCGCACTGTTGCCGAATGGAAAGGCGTTTCGGAAGAAACCACCACAGGCGTTCATCGTTTGTATCAAATGATGGAACGTGGCGAATTGCTGATTCCTGCAATAAATGTTAACGATTCGGTTACCAAATCAAAATTCGACAACCTTTATGGCTGTAGGGAATCACTTGCCGATGGTATCAAACGTGCAACAGATGTAATGATAGCCGGAAAAGTGGTAGTGGTGTTGGGTTATGGTGATGTTGGTAAAGGTTGTGCACGCTCAATGCAATCGTACGGAGCGCGGGTAATTGTTACCGAAATTGATCCAATTTGTGCCCTGCAAGCTGCAATGGAAGGTTTTGAAGTTGCTAATGTTGAGGATACACTTGGCGAAGGAAACATTTATGTAACCACCACAGGAAATAAAGATGTTATTACTGCTGAGCACATTTCAAAAATGAAAACACAGGCAATCATTTGTAATATTGGACATTTTGACAACGAAATTCAGGTTGAAAAACTTGAAAATTGGCCTGGAATTAAAAAAATAAATATCAAACCACAGGTTGATAAATATATTTTCCCCGATGGTCGCGAAGTGTTTTTACTTGCCGAAGGTCGTTTGGTAAACTTAGGCTGTGCTACTGGGCATCCTTCGTTTGTTATGAGTAATTCATTTACCAACCAAACGCTTGCACAACTCGACTTATGGAAAAACGATTACGAAGTAGGTGTTTATCGTTTGCCAAAATATCTCGATGAAGAAGTTGCACGTTTACATCTCGAAAAAATTGGTGTTAAATTAACCCGACTTTCTGCTGAACAAGCTGAATATTTAGGTATTTCGGCTGATGGTCCTTACAAACCTGAACATTACAGATATTAATAAAATTTAAGCCGGTTCGCCGGCTTTTTTTATTTTAAAGCGCCGCATTTGGCCTACTCATTTCGTATCTTTGCAAAAAAAATTATGAAAACAAAAATATTCATACTGGTTTTATTATTTCCTTTTTATTCTTTTTCGCAAAAGGAATTGGGCTCATTCAGTGCTACTGGCAGTGGCGTTGCAACAGCATATCTCTCGGATTATCAATGCTTGGGAATTAACCCTGCCAATCTTGGATTTTCACGAAGTCCGGGAGCAATTCATTTAAGTTTTCTGGAAGTGGGAGCCTCAGTTTTTTCAGATGCACTTAAAAAAAAGGAACTTAAAGATGAATTAATTTACGGCAATAAATCAAACTTCACTCTTGAGCAAAAAGTTACGGCAGCGGAAGCGTTCACAAATAATAAATTGGCTATAAATGCCGACGTGTCATGGCTTTCTTTTTCTTTTCTTAAAAGCAATTTTGGTGGAATGGCCTTTTCGGTAAGAGAGCATGCGGCTTTTAATTCTTTTTTTAATAAAGATTTTTCTGAAATTATTTTTCGCGGATTTCATGCACCATATTTCGATTCCACTTATGTGAACGGAACCGACACCACAGGATTTGCAACTGTTCCGAAATCGCTTGGGCAACTAGCCGATGGATCGCATATTTCTGGAGCCTGGTACCGCGAATACATTATTGGTTACGGACGTAAACTTTTTGCAAATGAAAAAATGGCCTTGTTTGTTGGTGCAGATGTAAAATACATTGCAGGCTATGGCATTCTTGATATTTCGGCCGAAAATAATGCATTAAAGGGATTCTCGGCATTAACACCGTTTATGGATGTAAATTATGCAAATGCAACTCCTTCGCAAATTGCGGGAACAGCTATGAAAACAGTAGGTTCTGGCTTTGGATTCGATTTGGGTGCTACCGTTACTTTATTCGAAAAACTAAATATTTCGGCAGCTATAAATGATATCGGTAGCGTGAAATGGGACGGCAATGTTTACCAAGCAAAGGATACCATTGTAAACAATGTAACCAATGCAGGCTTTTACAGCTATTCCATGATTGAAGAAATGAAAGGGTTAATACAGGACAGCAGTATATTTAATTGGAACGGGCTTGAATCTAGATCTGTAAGTCTACCTACAAACCTTCGGTTTGGGGTGAATTTTAAAATAAAAGGAAATACAAGCATAGGTGCTGACATTTATATTCCGGTGAACAATCAAACAGCAAATTATGAAAAGGCAATCATAAGTGCAGGAGGAAATCTTGGAATTGGAAAATCGTTGATTCTATCGGCAGGTTTTGGCACTGGTGGAAATTATGATTTTGTGGTTCCTGTGGGAATTACTTTTTTATTAAAAAGCCAGAGAATGGAAATGGGAATAGCATCGAGGGATGCAATAACTTTTTTCAAGAAAAACAACCCAACAGTTTCTGTAGCTTTTGGTTTTTTAAGGTTTAATCTTGGGAAAATTGCGGAAGAATTATAAAAGCAATTGTGAAAAAAGATAAAAAAACCGGTTTGTATTTTGGCTCCTTTAATCCTGTTCATATCGGGCATTTGGCCATTGCAAATTACATTCTTGAATTTACTGATCTTGATGAAATTTGGTTTGTGGTTTCGCCACAGAATCCCCTAAAAGATAAAACCTCGCTTTTGCCCGATTTTCAACGCTTGCAAATGGTTAACCTTGCAATTGGCGATTTTCAGAAATTTAAATCCTCCGATATTGAATTTCGTTTGCCTCAGCCTTCATATACCATTCACACGCTCACATATCTAAGCGAAAAGTATCCTTCCAGAAAGTTCTGCTTGATTATGGGTGCCGACAATCTTGACAATTTTGCAAAATGGAAGAATTATAAAGAAATTATTGGCAATTATCAGCTATACGTTTATCCTCGGCCAGATAGCGATGGCGGCAGTTTCCGTGAACATGCAAATGTAAATTGGGTGGATGCACCACTCATGGAAATATCTTCCAGTTTTATCAGAAATGCAATAAAAGAAAAAAAAGATGTAAGGTATTTTTTACCCGAAAAGGTTTACGAATATATTACTGAAATGCACTTTTACGAGAAGTGAGATTAAATTAACCTTTTGTTTTGCTTCCGCGGATCCCGAAAGCTTTCGGGACGGACTAACGCAGAAACTTACTTAATTAAGAGTTATCATAAAAAACAAAGGGAAGAATTATTAAAAGCATTCCTAATACAATAATTGAAATGGCAGATCCTTTATTTTAATATTTTGCTAGATTTTTATTCCTTTATTTTTACGGGATTTTGCCTGCAATCAAACACTTTCATAATATAAATTTCTTTTCCCGTTAATTTGTAGATTATTTTATAATTACCTGTTACCAAATATCTGTATTCACCTTGTTTGTGCAATAATAATTCCTCAACTTGTCCTTTTCTTGCTTGTTTTTGTAAATTCTTAACAGATGTAAATATTTTGCTTTTTATACTATTTGCAGACCTTATAGAAACTTTTGATTTATAATAATTATAAACTTGCTTGGCATCTTCAAGGGCTTCAAACGTCCAAATAATATCCATAAAATAATTACCAGTTTTCTGCTTCTTTTTCTGCTTCTTGCTGAGTATAAATCTTTCCAGATTTTATGTCTTTTTCTGCCCTGTCAATGAATGCATAAAATTCTTCAAGGCTCATCGGTTTTACGTTTTCCTTAGTAATTGTAAGATAAGTCTTGCGTATTTTGTCCATTTTACTAATGATATTAGTATCATTCATTTGAGCAATCCATTCAATCAATTCAAGTTTTTTAATTCGTATATTCATTGTAAGATTATATGATTGTTTTGTGCTAATAGGAATGAGTTTAAGTTGTATAACAAAAATAAAAAAAAATTATTAAAACTGCAAATAAAAAAACAAGCAAGTTTGGCGTTTGGCGCTTGTTAACTATTAATTGTAGGTGCTTCCAGCTTTTTTAATATCCTTAATCACCAATTGCAGATTAACATTACCATTCCATTCGTTTTCTTCAATATGGTAACAGATATCGAATGGCTTTTTACCAGAAATAAGATCTAAATAATCGCCAAGCTGAAAGCCTATTGCGGAAAATTCAGGGTTATAAATTCCTTTATACATTACTGAAAGTTTGAGGTGATTCGCGCCAACAATTCTTGCGTAGCCTTTATCAACTACATCGGGTGTAAGAAACACCGGCGACAAATTACCCGGACCAAAAGGCGCAAATTGTTTCAGAACTTTATAAAACTTTGTTGAAATCTCAGTAAGGTTAATTTCGGCATCAATTTCCACTTCTGGAATTAGCATTTCTTCAGTAATGGTTGAGGAGACAATTTGTTCAAATTTTTCCGTAAATGCAATAAGGTTTTCCGGCTTGAGCGAAAGTCCTGCGGCATATTTATGTCCACCAAAATGTTCAAGAAGTTCACTACAGGAATCAATGGCATCGTAAATATCAAAATCTTTTACGGATCGTGCGGAACCAGTTATTAGTCCGTTTGATTCGGTGAGCACAATTGTAGGTCGGTAATGGGTTTCGGTGAGCCGAGAAGCTACAATGCCTACAACACCTTTGCTCCATTCTTTCTGAAAAACCACGGTACTTTTTTTATTCAGATGCACAGGGGTTTCAATCATTTGAAGCGCTTGCTGCGTGGTAGTAACATCAAGATTTCTACGTTCTGTATTGTTGAGGTCAATGTATTCGCCAATTTGCATAGCCGAATCGAGATCGGCACATAAAAGCAATTCAACAGAGTTGCGGCCACTTTCAATTCTTCCGGCAGCATTGATTCTTGGTCCTACTAAAAACACCAAATCGTTAATGGTCATTTCCCTGTTAAAGTACAAATCATTTTCATTGGGTTCCAGCGGATAATCCACTTTGCGAATGCCACCAAAAGTAAGAATAGCTTCAATGCCAGCTCTTGGTTTTGAGTTCAGAAATTTTAATCCGTAATAGGCAAGAATTCTGTTTTCGCCGGTTATAGGAACAATATCAGAAGCAATGCTGATAACAACCAGATCGAGAAATTTTTGAATTTCCGAAATGGGTTTATTGTGTTTTTGGTAGAAACCCTGAGCCAGTTTATATCCTATTCCGCAACCAGAAAGCTCTTTAAAAGGATAGGTGCAATCGTTTCTTTTTGGGTCGAGCAATGCGTAAGCATCCGGAAGTTCATCGCCCGGGCGGTGATGGTCGCAGATAATAAAATCAATTCCTTTTTCTTTGGCGTAAGCTACCTGTGCAATTGCTTTGATGCCGCAATCGAGGGCGATAATTAAACTGAAATTATTTTTTTCAGCAAAATCAATACTTTGAATGGAAATGCCATATCCTTCAGCATAGCGATCGGGAATATAAAAATCTAAATTTTCTTTTTTGGGATAAACTTCGCAAAGAAAAGAATACACCAAGGCTACTGCCGACGTGCCATCTACATCATAATCGCCATAAACAAGAATTTTTTCGTTGGCAGCAATTGCCTGTTCAATGCGTTGAATGGCTTTGTCCATATCCTTCATTAAAAAAGGATCGTGAAGCATGCTCATTTCGGGGCGGAAAAATCCTTTTGCTTCTTCGAAGGTTTTAATTCCCCGCTGGGCAAGTAAATTAGCAAGATGCTCATTTATGTTGAGCTTTTCCGACAAGTGTCTGATAATTTCCTTATCGGCTCTTGGTTTTATTTTCCAGCGCTTTTCCAATTATTTCTGTTTTGCTGCTAAAGTAGCAAAATATCTGCAAACAGCCTAAAATATCTAACAATTGATTGAAAAATTTTCAAAAAAAATTAAAAATCTGAGGTCTTAATAATTTTAAAATAATGCGAATGGTTTTTAGTAAAAAGTTGAATAAAGTATATGCCTGTATTAAAATTTGACAAATCAATTTTGGTTAATTCATCATTAGGTTTAACTTCTAATAATAGTTTTCCCTGAGAGGAAAATAGAGAATATTTACTAATTTGAAGATTTTGTGAATTTTTGATATAGTAAATATCGGAGCTGGGATTTGGGTAGATGCTTAAGGTATTATTATCAACTTCGGAAATTCCTGCACCGGAAACCGCAATCGTTTTGGTGGTGAAATCCCAACAGTTGTCATTGTATGCATCTAAGGTAACTAAGTATGTACCGTACTGGGCATAGGTTTGGGTGGGATTTGGAATTAAGCTGCCGGTATTATCCCCGAAATTCCAATAAAAATGAGAGGCATCAGTTGTTGTATTGTTAAAATTTACTACCAGATATGAAACCGAGGAATAGGTGAAATCCGCCACAGGTGTCTGATTTACAAGAACAATTAAGCCTTTGGGATAACTCCAAGTTGTTCCATCAAAAACGGATAAATAATAATTTCCCGAATTATTTATTGTAGTATTCGGAATTACTGGATTTTGAAGGTTTGACGAAAATCCGTTTGGACCTGTCCAACTGAATTGTGCATTTGGAATGCTTAATTGGGCGCTTAATTTCAGCGTGTCACCTTCACAAACAGCACTGTTACTGCTAATGTGAAAGGGCGGGAACAAACAATTGATACTCCCTGCATTAATATCTGTACTGTTGGATTGAGAAAAAACAATATTTGTACTTACGTTTGAGTAATTTGTAATCATTAGTATATAGATCTGACCTGAATCAGCATTGGAAATATTGCAGATTTCGTTGTAACTTGTAGAATAACTGCAGTCAATAACATTTGTTAAATTCAAACTGTCGCATGGGTTTGTAGATGAAGAGTCATAAATTCCCCAGCAAATAAAATCTATATCAACCTGAGGAGAGCTGCTTATTAAAATATTTATATCTCCTGAATCTTGCACCATAAATTTAAACCACATAGGGTTAGGCTCACTATAAAGACAGCCGTAATTTGGCCCCGGTTCAGCAACGCCACTGTTTATATTTGCGGAGTAAAAGTCTTGTATTGAATCACCACTGAGACAAAGAAATGTGCTATTTGCACAAGTAATATTTTGCGCATTTGCACTTATAAAAATAACAGAAAGCAAAACAACCAAAAATATTTTTTTCATATCAGTTGAAATCAAAAAATAATTACAGTAAAGATATGAATAAAACAGACAGAAGCAAATTATATCAATACTTCTCCTGTCATAGCCTTTGGAACTGGAACGCCCATAAGCGTTAATAATGTGGGAGCCACATCGCACAATTTTCCGTTTCTTATTTTTTTATAATCGCTGTCGAGCAGAAAACACGGAACCGGATTGGTAGTATGTGCTGTATTTGGTGTTCCATCATTATTAATTGCAAAATCAGCATTTCCATGATCGGCAATAATCATTATGGAATATCCGTTTTTCTCTGCGGTTTCGCAAACTTCTTTTACGCATTTGTCAACGGTTTCCAGAGCTTCTTTAATGGCGGGATAAATGCCTGTATGACCTACCATATCTGCGTTTGCAAAGTTCAAACATATAAAATCATGCTCTTGTTTTTTTAGTTCAAATAACACTGCATCCTTAACTTCATAAGCACTCATAGATGGTTTAAGATCGTATGTTGCCACTTTTGGCGATTGGATCATTACGCGGCTTTCCCCGTCAAACGGGTCTTCTCGGCCTCCGGAAAAGAAAAATGTTACATGAGGGTACTTTTCAGTTTCTGCAATACGGAGTTGTTTCTTTCCGTTCTTTGAAAGCACTTCGCCCATGGTTTCAGAAACATCGTCCTTATCGAAAATGATATGCACGTTTTTAAAATTCTCGTCGTACCTTGTCATTGTTGCATAGTACAGCGGCAAAGTTTTCATGCCTGCTTCTGGCATATCTTTCTGCGAAAGAACAGTTGAGATTTCTCTAAGTCTGTCGGTACGGAAATTGAAACAAATAAACACATCGCCTTCGTTTACCTTACCAATAGGCTTGTCTTGTTCATCAACAACAACAATAGGTTTGATAAATTCATCAGTAACACCGCTGTCGTATGAATCCTGAATGGCATTGAGCACATCTTTTGAATGTGTTCCTGTTCCATTTACCAAAAGATCATAACCAACTTTAACCCGTTCCCAGCGTTTGTCGCGGTCCATGGTATAATAGCGACCAACAAGCGAAGCAATTTTTCCGGTTGATTTTTCGAGATGTTCATGCAATACTCTTACGTATTCAAGGCCGCTGTGTGGGTCCGTATCGCGCCCGTCGGTGCAAACATGAACAAAAACCTTCTGCAAACCGTAATTGCCGGCAATATCGCACATTTTCATCAGGTGCGAAGTCATAGAATGTACGCCACCATCGGAAACGAGTCCTAAAAAATGTACAGATTTATTGTTGTCCTTTGCGTAAGTGTAGGCTTTTATCAATTCCTGATTTTCGGCAATTGTGTTGTTTTTACATGCAATATTTATTTTTACAAGATCTTGGTAAATAATACGTCCTGCACCAATGTTCAAATGCCCCACTTCAGAGTTCCCCATTTGTCCGTCAGGTAATCCAACATCTTCGCCAGATGTATGCAGTTCTGAAGATGCTGCATTCTTCTCAAGGCTTTTCATAAATGGGATATTGGCATTTGCCATTACATCAGCCATAGAACCATCGCCTTTTCCCCAACCGTCGAGAATGATTAAAAGGGCTTTTTTGTTTTTATTCATGTTTATATTATTTCTTTTGCATAATTCATTTCATTTGCTGTGTTGCCAGAGCAAATTGTTTAAGGATGGTTCAATGCAGCAAGTTTTTTTATACCTGAAACAGTTGCATATTTTCTGACACCCTTTATTTTGTATCCAACCAGAGCTGCGCTTGCGTAGTTATAAGGCGGTTTAATGTTTGCTTTTTCACTAACTTCAGTTTGCTTTTCTTCCTCTGAAAACTTTGGCCTGTCAGGCGAAGCAAAATAATCGTTCGCATAAATTATTAGGGTATCATTTTTCGAGAAAGTTGCAATATTATAAAATCTGAACTTTTTCACCTGAATTTCATGAAATGTGGTATCAATCCATAATTGGTCAATAATAAGTTCGGAAGAAGAATAATTTGCAAGCAATAAGAATTGGTAATTGATTCCACTGCCAGATCCTTTAATCCCTCCGGTCCATTTTCGAGAAGTAGCTGATAAAATAGTGAAATCATCAGAAGTTAAAGTATTCTTGGAAGGTTTAGTAATGTTGTTATTGTTTTTTTGATTGGATATATTTAAAGTTGAAGAATCCGCCTTTGATACAGAAGGTTGAGAAGTTTTGGCAGAATCAGTTTCTTGTAATTTTTCTTTGATTGTTGTTTTTGTATTGCAGGAAATTATTGTAACAAAAAGAAAAATAATAATTGCTGCAAATGGAGCATTGAGATTTTTTTTCATAAAAGTCGGATTATTGATTTGCTCTGATGGCTTCAACCGGGTCGAGGCGTGATGCAGTATAAGCGGGAATAAAACCGGAAATTAAACCTATTATTCCTGAAGTAACAATGCCTCTGATAATATTGCCAGAACCCAGCGTAAATTGTATATCGAACCATAGATCAACAAAAATGGTCCCGAGATACACAATTAACAATCCAACAAGTCCGCCAATAAGGCTAAGAATAATAGCTTCAAATAAAAACTGGAAAAGTATAAAATAACTTTTTGCGCCTAAGGATTTTTGAATTCCGATAATGGTTGTGCGTTCTTTTACCGAAACAAACATAATATTTGCAATTCCAAAACCACCTACAAGTATTGAAAATCCTCCGATTATCCAGCCTATCATTGAAATTACCGAAAATATTCCTTCGAACCCGGCAGTAAGTAAACTTGTTTCGTTGATTGCAAAATCATCTTCAGCAGAAGGTTTTAAACGATGCTCAGATCGTAAAATCCCAACAAGTTCATCCTTTAATTCTTCATTAGAAACACCGGGAATGGCCTTTACAATAATCATTGGACTTACAAGATCCGAGCGAACATCTATAATATTACGCACATAATTTATCGGGAGAATTACCTGGCGGTCTGGGTTGTTACCGAAAAGGTCTTCACCTTTTTTCTTAAGAATACCGACAATTTTTTGTTTTCTGCCAAATATTTTTATGTTTTTCCCAATAGGATCTATTGACGGATAAAGGTTTTCAGAAATATCGCTTCCAATGATTACCACATTTTTTCCACCGGCAGATTCCAGTGCAGTGAAATATCTTCCATCAGCAATATCAATACTCATTACTTTGTCATAATCCTCTGATACTGCTTGCACTGATACACTTTGAATGCTGCTGCTAAGGTATTCAACAGTTTTAGAAGTGTTAATAGAAAAAGCCACAACATCGGTACCAGCACTTTTGCGTTTTATTGCCGAAACTTCGGCTATTTTAGGCTGCGGGCGGTTCATGTATTTCCACCAGGCATAGTCCGAACCAAACTCCCAAGGCCACTTTTGAATAAATAAAACATTGTTGCCAAGCGATTCAATATTTCCACGGATTTCTTTTTCCATGGAATCCACAACTGTAAAAACGGAGATTATGGAAAATATTCCAATAGTAATTCCCAGCAACGACAGTATTGTCCGGAGTTTATTTACCACCAGTGCATTTATTGCAAACAAGTAACTTTCGCGAATTAGCCGGAAAAAAAGAAAAAATTTCATTTTAATATTTCTAAAGCTGCCACAATTTACACAGCAATTGGTAAAATTACCACTAATTTGACAAATTAGAATAATTTATTTTCGTGAAAAGGATAAGTTTTTTTAAATTTTTAACAGAATTTTTCTCTTTCTATTCCTTTATTTTAATTGCAATTGTAAAATTTAGAATTAAATTTGCCCTTCCTATTTATATTCAAATTATTTTATGGTACTCAACGAACGAAAAAAGATTAACTCCGCTTTGATTTCTGTTTATCATAAGGATAATCTGGAGCCGCTGATCAAAAAACTTCAGGAATTAAATATCACGATTTACTCAACAGGTGGAACTTTCAATTTTATATGTGGGCTAGGAATAAAGGCTGTTCCGGTAGAAGATCTCACTACATATCCTTCAATTTTGGGCGGTCGTGTGAAAACATTACACCCTAAAGTTTTTGGTGGAATTCTTGCACGCCGTGATAATCTTGGCGATATTGAGCAATTGCAGAAATATGAAATTCCCCAGATTGATTTAGTGATCGTAGATTTATATCCTTTTGAGGAAACTGTTGCATCGCGCGCTGCCGAAGAAGAAATAATTGAAAAAATTGATATTGGAGGAATTTCTCTGATTCGCGCTGCTGCTAAAAATTTTAATGATGTTGTCATCATTTCTTCATCGGAACAGTATAACGATCTTTTTAAGTTGCTTGATGAAGAAAAAGGATTTACAACTCTTGCGTATAGAAAGAATCTTGCACTTAAAGCTTTTAATATTTCTTCGCATTATGATACGGCCATTTTTAATTATTTTAATTCAGAAAAAGAAGAAGTTGCGTTTAAGCAAAGCATAATAAAATCTACAGAACTGAGGTATGGCGAAAATCCGCATCAAAAAGGATGGTATCATGGTGATTTGGATTCGATACTTAAACAATACAATGGCAAAGCAATATCGTACAACAATTTGCTTGATATTGATGCCGCTGTTTGCCTGATTCAGGACTTTGAAGAAACAACTTTTGCCATTATCAAACACAACAATGCTTGCGGAATTGCATCAAGAGAAATTTTATTGGATGCATGGAAGGATGCACTTGCCTGCGATCCTGTTTCTGCATTTGGTGGTGTTCTGATTTCCAACAGACCGATAGACATTTCCACTGCTGAAGAAATCAATAAACTTTTCTTTGAAGTAGTCATTGCCCCTGATTATGAAAAAAATACGCTCGAAATCTTAAAAGCAAAGAAAAATAGAGTAATTTTGCAAATTAATTTGTCCGGTTTACCCGGCAGGCAGTTTAAAAGCGTTTTGAATGGCGTTATTGAACAGGAAAGAGACCTTAAAACAGAAACTATTTCTGACTTTCAGGTTGCAACTGTTGTAGCACCAACCAAAATGCAGTTGGAAGACTTGGTATTCGCAAATAAAATGGTTAAACATACCAAATCAAATGCGATAATTCTTGTTAAGAACAAACAATTGCTTGCAAGTGGAACTGGTCAAACATCGCGAGTGGATGCACTCCAACAAGCTGTTGCCAAAGCAAAAACATTTGGCTTCGACTTGAAAGATGCAGTGATGGCTTCTGATGCCTTTTTTCCTTTTCCTGATTGTGTGGAAATTGCTTACAAGGAAGGTGTTTCAGCAGTTATTCAGCCTGGAGGATCCATTAACGATAAAGCATCAATTGAATTTTGCAACAACAATGGGGTTGCTATGGTAATTACTGGTTTTAGACATTTTAAACATTAATAAATAAAAAGAAAAATGGGACTTTTTTCTTTTCTTACAAAAGAAATCGCTATCGACCTCGGGACAGCAAACACTATTATTATTCACAATGATAAAGTTGTTGTTGACGAACCGTCTATTGTTGCAATGGACCGTCAAACGGGAAAAATTATTGCCGTTGGAAAAAAAGCCATGATGATGCATGGTAAAACGCATGAAAACATTAAAACCATCAGACCGCTTCGCGACGGAGTTATTGCCGATTTTCAGGCAGCGGAGCACATGATAAGAGAAATGATAAAAATGATTTCTCCAAAAAAATCATTGTTTCCGCCTTCGTTGAAAATGGTAATCTGTATTCCATCCGGTATCACCGAAGTTGAAGAACGTGCCGTTCGTGATTCAGCCGAACAGGCCGGAGCTAAAGAAGTACGATTGATTCACGAACCTATGGCAGCAGCTATTGGTATCGGAATTGATGTTTTGGAACCTACCGGAAACATGGTTATTGATATCGGTGGAGGCACCAGTGAAATTGCTGTAATTGCCCTTGGTGGTATTGTATGTAACAAATCAATACGTATTGCAGGTGATGACTTTAACTCTGATATTGAAGAATACATGCGCAAGCAGCACAACATTCATATTGGTGAACGCACTGCCGAACGGATAAAAATTGAAGTAGGAGCAGCACTTACCGAAATTGACAATCCTCCTCCCGACTATGAAGGACATGGAAGAGATATGCTTACCGGAATTCCCAGAGCGATAATGGTAAACTATGCCGAAATTGCTCACGCTCTTGACAAATCAATATCAAAAATTGAAGCGGCTATTTTAAATGCCCTCGAAATGACACCTCCAGAATTATCGGCAGATATTTACCGTACCGGAATTTATCTTGCTGGTGGTGGTTCTATGCTTCGCGGACTGGATAAACGTATTTCAACAAAAACAAAA
>JBBQSF010000082.1:0-14045 GCA_038214085.1 Bacteroidales bacterium
GCTGATAATTGTTTTTATCTATTTCACCTTTCTTTGCTACGATATATGCACTGTCAAGAAGCTTGCGGGCTTCTGTTTTATAGAACATGGTTTTAGATAGCTCAAGATTTGCTTTTTGCTCGTAAACATCAGCTTTAGCAACCATGCTCATATAAGTGTTCGTTTTTATCTGAGCACTATCCTTATCCGTAGTAAATAAACTCTGCCCAATTAAAATATTAAATTGAAGAATAAAAACCAATAGCACCAGAAACTGTTTCATAATAATTGTATTTAGGGCAAAGATAAAATTTAATTTTAATTTTATAAGCTACCCGGATTTGAATTTAATCTCAATCAAAAAAATAAATTCCTGAAAAAAAGGGTAAAATAAATTTTATTTTTCTTCCCCAAAAACAATTGCGGTATAAATATAAATATCAGCATCCTTCCAGCCCTCCCAGCCAATGCCTGCTTTATCGCGGGAGCAATGCCCGAGAAATTCTTCCAACGTCCAACCAGTTTCGCTTGCCACCTGTGGTAAAAATGTTCCTGCTGCGCTTCCTTTTTTAATATAAATTCCATGTTTTCCTAAAACAATTTCATCCGTTGAATCTATTTTTTTCATGGGCGAAAGAACTGAAATTTCAATATCAATTTCATCAATTTCATCTTCTGTAACCGGCGCAAAGCGGTAATCGCGTGTTGAAGAAGAAATAGTCATTTGCTGAATTATTTTGTACAAAGGTTCTTCCGAAACAAGCAATCCGATGCATCCACGCAATTCATCCTTAATTTTTAAAGTTACAAATGCTCCTGATTTTGTTTTTAACTCTTTTGAAAACCCAGTAGTATCAATAATTGGAATATTTCCTGTAATAATAAATGTATCAAGTGTTGTGCGTGCAATTTCAATCAGCTTTTTTTTATCTGCTGTGCTGAGTAAAAATTCATTCGATTTGTCAGATTTTTCCGATTTTTTTTCGCTATAAAACGCAATTGCATTGTATCCCACAACGGCAGTATTATCGCCCGATACATCGCCAGAATTTTTATACTGAATGTTTTTTATACCAATTGAATCCATTTTTTCTGTAATATAAACCAATGGCAAAACCGCGCTGTAACCGCATAAGCTCGT
This sequence comes from Bacteroidales bacterium, assembly GCA_038214085.1. Taxonomy (GTDB): domain Bacteria; phylum Bacteroidota; class Bacteroidia; order Bacteroidales; family CG2-30-32-10; genus JBBQSF01. The sequence goes on from JBBQSF010000082.1 coordinate 1,121, forward strand.
TTGCAAGCCAGAAATTTTTTTATTTATATTTTCATTAATTGCTTTAATTAATTCAGCCGAGGAATTTTTCAATATTGCATCCGATGTTTTTTTATCAGCAATCAAGGCATCTGCATAGGCCGGATAATGGGAGAAATCAGTACTTATAACAAATAAATTATTGCTGTTAAAATATGGTTTAAGTTGCGCTGCAATTTTTTTTAACACATCCTCATTATCTGTTCCAATAAGTATGGGAACTATTTTGAATTTATTTTTCAGTTTATATTGCAAAAATGGAAGTTGCACCTCAATGCAATGCTCCGGCACATGATAATCCTGATCGAACTGAAAAAGTGTATCCGTTTGAATTAAAGTATTGGCAAGGGTTGCATCAACTTCAACCGTTCCTAAAGGTGTAATAAAATTTCCTTTACTGTAAACGGAAGCACCATTAAAAGAAAAGCGGTGGCTTGCTCCTATAATAAAGATGGTATTGTAAACTGCAGACGAATCGAGCTGATTGAAGGCTGATGCAGCTACTTGGCCAGAATAAATATAACCGGCATGTGGCGAAATCAACGCAAAAACATTGTCGGTGCTTTTGGGTTTGGCTTTATCAAACAATGATTTTAATGTATCCTCAAGCGTAGATTTATCCGAAGAATAAAATGTGCCTGCAACGGCAGGATTACGATCGGTTGTTTTCATTGGCTGCATATTTTTTTGAGAAAAACACAATGAAAAAAAACCTAAAAACAAAAACGGCATCAGGTATAATAATTTATTTTTCAGCATGTTTATCAATTATAATTATTTTTGCAAATCTATTGCAATAAGTAATTATTTACAAGTTTTTTAAAAGAACATTTTGCAAACTTTTCCGATAAAAGTTATAAAAAAATTGTCCACCAAGGAACGTGGTCTCATATATCTGATGATTACACTCGGGTTTTCGGCAGTTATTTCGCAAATTGTATACATGCGTGAGTTCCTTAATATTTTTGGTGGAAACGAATTGATTTTCGGAATAATCCTTGCAAACTGGATGTTGTTAACTGCGCTGGGAGCCTATATTGGCAAGGTTTCAACTAGATTTGCATCAAGCAATCATTGGCTTGTATTTTTTCAGGTACTTTCTGGGATTTTTCCTTTTATAACCATTTTTATTCTTCGCATTTTCCGCAATTCTGTTTTCCCCGAAGGAAGCATGCTGAATATTATTGATGGCATAATAATTTCAGGTGTTTTACTGTTTCCTTTTTGTGTTATTTCAGGCTTTTTATTCACATCGTTCAGCATTATTTTTTCGCGGTTAAAATCGCAAAATGCTGTAAGCAGCGTATATTTTTTCGACACACTGGGAAGCATAATTGGTGGAATTATTTTTAGTTTTATTCTGGTATATTTTTTCAACACTTTTACCATTTTATACATTCTGGTTTTCGCGAATCTGCTATTCTCTATGCTCTATGCAATTATTTTTAAAATAAGAAAAGCAATTATTTTTATTTTAATTTTAATTTCCACATTTTATTTATTGGTATGGTTTACGAACATAGAAACCTATACAAAACAAAAATTATATCCTGCTCAAACAATCCTTGAAAACAAAGATACACCTTACGGAAACCTTGTACTTACTAAGACTGCAGAACAACTGAATTTTTATGAAAACGGAATGTTTCTTTTTTCAACAAACAATATTCAGGAATGCGAAGAAGCTGTTCATTATCCAATGCTGCAACATTCCAAACCAGAAAAAGTACTTTTAGTATCTGGCGGCTACAGCGGATTAGCGAAAGAAATTCTAAAATATCCAGTAAAAACAATCGACTATCTTGAGGTAAATCCTGCACTCACTGATCTTGCAAAAAAATACACAAACAATCTTGAAAGCCCTATCATTAAGGTAATTCACGAGGATGCAAGAATGTTTATTAAAACGACAAATCAGAAATACGATGTAGTGATCATTGCTTTGCCCGAACCGTCAACTGCACAACTCAATCGTTTTTACACGCTTGAATTTTTCGAAGAAATCAAGAAAAAAATGAATGCGAATGGAATTTTTTCATTTGCATTAATGTCAACCGCAGATTACATAAGTCCCGAAGCAAGTGAGATTAACTCCGTAATGTACGTGTCTCTCAAAAAATATTTCAGCAATGTGATCATTATTCCTGGTAATAAAAATTATTTTATTGCATCAGATTCTCCTTTAAATTCGGGAATTTCAAAACTAGTTTCTCTACGAAAAATTGAAAATCTTTATGTGAATCCTTATTATCTAAATGATGAACAAATAGCAGAAAGAGTGCGTTACATCATGCATAAAATTGACAGCAAGGCTTCATTTAACGAGGATTTCAAACCTATTGGCTACTACCTTCATTTGAAGTATTGGGCAAGTCATTTCAAAAAAAACTATTATATATTTTTCGGAATTGTTGCATTATTATTAGCATTTATTATCATTCGTTTAAAGCCTCTTAATTTTTGTTTATTCACCGGAGGCTTTGCCGCATCAGCATTTGAAGTAATTATACTCATCACTTTTCAAATTATTTATGGTTATGTGTACCAAATGATAGGAATAATTATTATGCTATTCATGGCTGGATTAGCTACAGGATCGCTTGTTATAAACAAGCAGCCACGTTTTTATTCTGTAAAATATTTTCTAAAAATTCAATTTTTATTGATTGTATTTTCATTTGCTTTACCTTTTATTTTATTGATTTTAAATAAATCAGAAAATATTTTTTTCATGGTTCAGGGAATATTTTTCCTTCTCATATTCATTGTTGGAACACTCACGGGATCCTTATATACCATAGCTTCCAAGATATCATCAGGAAAAATAGAACACATAGCATCCGAAACTTACGGTGCCGATTTAATGGGCTCGGCAATTGGTGCATTACTTTTATCTGCATTTTTATTACCTTTGTTGGGAATTTTTGAAGCATGTTTTTTAATTGGAATAATAAATATTTTTAGCGGAATTGTTCTCTACAGAAAAAAAAATAATTATCTGCAATGAATAATCTAATCACAGCAAACCCTTATCAAACGCCAAAAAGAAAGCTTTCGAAAAAAGAATTTTTAAAAACAAGTTTATGTGGATTTGGTTTGTTCGTAATTAATTCTTACTTTTACCCCGCTATTTCATTCGCTGAAAGCAACCTAATGAACGACGACCTTAAAGAACTGATAAAACACAGTAAGGAAGCAATGTATTACACTTCGCTCGAAGGTAATACCACGGTTTGTTCGCTCTGCCCCAATGCATGCAAATTATCACACAATGGCAGAAGTGTCTGCAAAAACAAATTCAACATCAACGGCAAACTATATACAATAGCTTACGGAAATCCGTGCACCATTCATGCTGATCCCATTGAAAAAAAGCCTTTTTATCATTTTCTTCCTGGAACAAGCATTTACTCTATTGCAACAGCAGGCTGCAATTTAACATGCCTGAATTGCCAGAACTGGACCATTTCACAGGTAGGGCCTGAAGCAACTACCAATTATGATTTTAAACCATCAGATGTAATTTCTGCTTGCGAAAAAAATTCGTATAAAGCAATTGCATACACTTATTCAGAACCTATCTCCTTTTATGAATACATGTACGATACTGCTAAATTAGCACACTCAAAAGGCATTAAAAATGTTCTGGTTTCTAATGGTTACATAAACAATAAACCTCTGATAGATTTAGCGCAATACATCGACGCAGCAAACATCAATTTAAAAAGTTTTAGCGATAGTGTTTACACCAAACTTAATGGCGGAACACTTGAACCTGTTAAGAATGCGCTGATCACTTTAAAAGAAAATAATGTCTGGCTCGAAATTACGAATTTAATTGTTCCGGGTTATACCGACGATACAACAATGATTACCGAGATGTGCAAATGGTTAGTGGATAATGGTTTTGCCGATACGCCACTGCATTTTTCACGTTTCAGTCCGATGTATAAATTGACAAATTTGCCTCCTACACCGGTAAGTACTTTAGAAAATGCACGCGAAATTGCAATAAAATCAGGAATCAATTATGTTTATATCGGCAATGTTCCGGGTACGGAATATGAAGATACATATTGCTATTCCTGTAAGAAGAAAGTGGTAAACCGTAAAGGGTTTGCTATTATTGAAAATCAAATTATAAACGGAAAATGTAAATTTTGCAATTCAACAATTGCAGGAAAATGGGAGTAAAAAAACTATGGCAAAAACAACTACAAAAAAAGCTACACCTGCTAAAAAAGCAGTTGTAAAAAAAGCTGCTCCAGCTAAAAAAGCTGTTGCTAAAAAAGTAACTCCGGCAGCAAAACCTGCTCCGGTAAAAAAAGCTGCTCCGGCTAAAAAAGTCGTTGCTAAAAAAGCTGCTCCAGTTAAAAAAGCTGCTCCAGCAAAAAAAGTCGTTGCTAAAAAAGTAGCTCCGGTAAAAAAAGCTGCTCCAGCTAAAAAAGTCGTTGCTAAAAAAGTAGCTCCAGTTAAAAAAGCTGCTCCAGCTAAAAAAGTCGTTGCTGCAAAAGCTGCTCCGGTAAAAAAAGCTGCTCCTGCAAAAAAAGTTGTTGCTAAAAAAAAAAAGTAACCCTTTCTAAATCGGTTACTAAAAAAGCAACTCCTCTTAAAAAAGTTGGAACTAAAAAGGCTGCACCTTTAAAAAAGGATGTGGCCTTAAAGTCATTGGTATCAGATAAAAAATCAGATATTAAAAAAAATGCATCAAAAAACACTGCAGTTGCCCTCAAAAAAACTTCAGCTCCCAAGAAAACCACAGTAAAACCTGCCATAGTAAAAGCTGTGATTAAAGCTGAACCAATAGCTAAAAAAACTTTAGTTCCCAAAAAAATTACAGCAAAACCCGCCATAGTAAAAGCTGTAATTAATGCTGAACCAGTAGCTAAAAAAACCACTGCCAATTCTCCTGATGCTAAACAAGCAAAACCTGTAATTATACGCAAACTTATAAGCAATGCTGTAAATAATGGAAAACTCAATCCCATTTATAACAGAGCAGATATGTTCTACAAGAACACACTTAAAGCACTTATAGAAAAACGTTACCGTTTAGGAAATGCTGAAGACGATTCAATAATAGAAAAAGGCATTGATCTTTCCATCAAACACAACGACCGTTCAAAATCAATTATTGAAAAATCGAGAGAACAGGACTGGAACGAATTGTACATTGAAATGTTCAGAAATTTTCCAGCAAGCAAAGGATGGGTATACACTTCGGAAGCAGAATTTTTAGCCTACTTTTTTCCTGGCAGAGTATTATGGACTAAGCTCGAACCTATAAAAACTTTTTGCGAATCGATATACAACAAGGCAATAGATAGTGGAATTTTTAAAGATTTGAGATATCAATATCCTCAAAACAGCGGCCGTTTGTCAAAAGCAATTAAGATTAACGCCAAAACATACAGCCTGAATTTTTACCAGATCTATACCGAAGTAAACGGAGAACAATATTACAATGTAGGTATCATCATGCCTTTTGTACTGCTTATGGATTTCCATATTGATTACAAAATATTCAAACAGTAATTAAACCTAATAAAAAAAAGCTGCTTTAGAGGTTGTTTAAATTTTACAACATGAAATTATTTTGCCCCTATTCTCGATACTTTTTCTATCGTCACTTCGAGTCCGTTTTTTTGGACTACTAAGAATTCAGTATCGGTATAAAAAATAATCAATTACAAAAATGTATGCGGGTATCGATTAGCGACGATAGAAAAACTCGAATTGACGGGGCATAATAAAAATTTTATATCAAATTTAAACAGATTCTTATAAAAAGCAGCTTTTTTTGTTTCTAATATTTTCTTTCATCATTTAATTGCCCTTTTTCATAATCTTCTTCGGCAATTTTAGTTCCTCCAACATCATATATAATCCAAGTGCCGTTTTTTTGATAATCACTTAATGCTTGATTAAACATTAGTTTCCCTTCCTCTTTAATTTGGCCTGTTTCAAAATATTCCTTACCTGAATATATATGGTTTTTTTTATCAATTAGTTCGAGTGTATTCTGTGGTTTTCCGTTTTCAAAATAAAAATTCATTTCAATATAGTACTCGAAACTTTTATCATTTTCCTCGTAATATTCCATGTTTCCGTTGGAATAGTAATCGGTCCATACCAAAGCTTGTCCTTTAAAATATTCTACCTTTGATTTAAGCACACCGGTATTATAAAATATTTCCATATCGTAAGTGCGTACATCTCTTACTTTAAAAGAGCGCTCCAATTGTCCGTTATCATAATAATTTTTATAAACTGTTGTGAGGCTACCATTATTATAATAGCCTTTGTGTTTTAGTTTTCCATTCTTATAAAAATCTTCGTACCAACCGTTGAATTTTACACCTGGAGCTTTGTATCTTATTGAATCGCCACCAAGAAGTAAATTAAATTTTTCATAAATATCAATACCCTCAATGTCGGTATTTAACGTATCTTTACTGTTGTCGTCGTAATCGTAATACTGCGCCGAAGCCACATAAGAGGCAATAAAAAAGAGGGTAAAAAACAGAAAGCGTTTCATTAAATTACTTGGTTATCTTTCAATAAATTTTCCATTTCTATCTGCATTCGCATTGCTTCTTCGCGCACTTTAACTGCAAAATCTTCACCTCCCGATGCGAACAAAATGCTTCGTGAAGCATTTACAATAAGTCCGCAATCTTTATTCATGCCGTATTTTGCGACATCCTGCATGCTTCCCCCCTGGGCTCCTACGCCAGGAACAAGCAGAAAATGCTCGGGAATAATTTCACGAATACCTTGCAGCATGTCAGCTTTTGTTGCACCAACCACATACATCATATTATCAGCAGTTGCCCATTTCTGTGATGTTTTAAGCACATGTTCGAAAAGTTTATCACCATTTTCAGTTTTTAAAAACTGGAAATCAAATGCGCCTTTATTAGAAGTAAGCGCAAGTAGAATAACCCATTTTTCGGCATATTCCAGAAAAGGAGAAACAGAGTCTTCGCCCATATATGGAGCAACGGTTACCGCATTAAAATTCAAATCCTTATTGGCATTTCCAAAAAAACTCTTTGCATACATTTTTGAAGTGTTTCCAATGTCTCCTCGTTTTGCATCAGCAATTGTGAAAATTTCTTTTTTGAATTTATTAAGATAAGCAATAGTTTTTTCAAGGCTTTGCAATCCGCTAACACCATTGCATTCATAAAAAGCAAGATTCGGTTTGTATGCAATTGCTAAATCGTGAGTAGCATCAATAATTTGTTTATTGAATTCGAAAACTGGATCTTCAGAATCTTTTAAATGTAGCGGTAGTTTTGAAATATCAGAATCGAGACCGATACACAAAAAACTTTTTTTCTCTTTAATGATCTTGATGAGTTGTTGACGTGTCATGATTATGGCGTTTTTCTGAATTATTTATTTTTAGGGATTTGAATTTCAACAGCACTCAAATCTCATATTATTTCACCGTAAAAATAAAGATATTACTATAATAACCTTATAAATATTATTAAGATTTGTCAACATTATTGAGATTTAAAATAATAGTACATTTGAAAAAATTAATTAAAGCAAATGTTATGAAAAAGTATTTCATATTGGCATTCAGCATTCTTTTTTTTCTTTCATTAAATGCTCAAAATACTAAAAAAGCAAAATATATATTTTTGTTTATTGGTGATGGCATGGGAACCAATCAGGTTTTTTTAACTGAAAAATTTAATGCATTAACAAAAAATGATTCGCTGATTTTTTTAAACAATAATTGGTCGTTTGGACTGATGCATACTGAATGTGCCGACAGCAACAAAATAACTGATTCGGGCGCCGGAGGAACGGCAATTGCGTGCGGACAAAAAACAAAATACGGGAGTATTGGCGAATATCAGGAAAAGCCACTCGAAAGTATTGCAGAATTTTTGCATAAAAAAAACTTTAAAATCGGATTAATCACTTCAGTTCCCCTCAATCACGCAACACCTGCATGTTTTTACGGACATGAGTCTACACGCAGAAATTACGACAACCTTTTGAATGATTTGATTGAAAGCAAATTTGAGTTTTTTGCTGGCGGCGGAATTCTTAGCGGAAATGCCGATACTGCAAAGAAAATCTACAAAAATTATGACGCTGCTATTACCAAACTTAAAGAAAATAACTTCGCATTAATATACAATCAAAGTGATTTGAGTTTGCTTGATTCTCAGACAAATTTTCCTGTAATGGTTATTGACACAGCCATACGCAATTTACAATTGAAACAGAAAAAAAGTTACAGCGATGAAAAAAACTCACTTCCTTTTGTGCTTGATTTTCCGCAATACAAAATGCAGTTAGCAACTTACACTGAAAAAGCTCAGAGTTTTTTAATGAACGATGCAGGATTTTTTATTATGGTTGAAGGCGGAAAGATAGACTGGGCCTGCCATGACAACGATGCCCTTGCAGCTATTTATGAAGTAAATGCATTTAACGAAGCCATAAAAAAGGCATATGCATTTTATCTGAAACATCCAGAAAATACATTAATTATTGTTACCGCAGATCACGAAACGGGAGGCCTTTCACTGGGAACAGGATATGATGAAAACAGCAAATCAAAACTTAATAAATATGCATTGTACGTAAACAAATTACTACAACAAAAAAACTCCTACATATTTTCGGACAGCACCACCATAAAAAACATTCAGGATAATGCACAAATAGGCTGGACAACCAACGAGCATACATCTGCACCTGTGGGTATATGGGCTATTGGCGTGGGCGCAGAAAAATTCTCAGGAATTTTTGAAAACAATGAAATAAAAACAAAAATACTAAGCGTTGTTGAATAAAAAAATTCTGCTAAACAGCAAATTTTGCTAACACTTCTGCGGTAGGTTCACCTTGTTAATTCATACACATAGCTTAATCCCAAATTCAGCATTAAAAAAATCTCTAATGCGTAGAGTTAGGAAAAAAACAATGCAATTAGTTGAATTTCATAAATATAGGTTACACATTTTTGTTTCAGAATCGATAAAGTAAATGTATTCCAAACAAGAAGAATTTGTTAGGAACATTTACTAAATCGGGATAAACCCAATTAAATCATTAGTTCGCAGACTCCAAATGATTAATTTGGGTTAATAATTGGTTCTATCTAAGAGGTTGTTTAAATTTTGAAACATGAAATTATTGTGCCCCTATTCTCGATACTTTTTCTATCGTCACTTCGAGTCCGCTCCAAAAAATAATCAATTACAAGAATATATGCGGGTATCGAGAAGCGACGATGGAAAAACTCGAATTGACGGTGCATTATAAAAATTTTAAATGAAATTTAAACAGATTCTAAGCAAAAAACAACTAAATCCCTGCGTCAATTCTGTAAACCTAATTACTTGACAAAACCTAATTGTTATTGATTTGATGTAAAGTTATGTACAGCATAAACTTTTCCACTTGAAGAATCATAAGAAACAGCAACAGCATCTAATTTAAATTGCGGATTACAAATATTCTGATAATGGGGTTTCGAGTTTACCCAAAGCAGAACAATTTCAGATGCGATCGATTTATAATCACTCATTAAAGGAGTTGATTTTTCCTGAAGAATATCAGTAAAAACATACGCAATATTTTCGCCATAAAGAGATTTTTGAAGTCCAACTTTCTCTAAACGTAAACCAGGAGTTTTTGTTTTTGAAATGGTTTCACTATGACTAAAATTTCCGGTTTTGCACATATATGCTGCATGCCCCTTTGCTGCTTTATAAATGGTATCGTTGTAAACATATTTGCTTAATTTCTTTTTAGCACGGATGCTGTCCAGTTTTTGAGAAATGAGTTTTTCCAACAATTTAACATCAAGCGTATCTTTTGAAATGTTTTGCGAAAATGCAGCATCAGTAGAAAAAATAACAACTACAAATAAAAGCAATAGAAGCGAAATTCTTTTCATATTATTTTAAACTTCAAAACTGATTTATTATTGTTTTTTTAAGAAATTCAAAAGCTATATTTTGTAATTTTGTATAAAATTAAAAAAATGTTTTTATGAATTACGATCTTATAGTAATAGGCAGTGGCCCGGGCGGATATGTAGCAGCAATAAGGGCTTCGCAATTGGGTTTAAATGTGGCAGTGGTTGAAAAAGCAGAACTGGGTGGCATTTGTCTGAACTGGGGTTGTATCCCCACCAAAGCATTGTTAAAAAGTGCAGAAGTATTTCATAATATGCTTCATTCTTCCGATTATGGGATTACATTAAGTGGCGAAGTTAAAGCTGACTTTGATGCAATAGTTAAAAGAAGTCGGAATGTTGCTGAAGGCATGAGTAAAGGAATACAGTTTCTTTTTAAGAAAAATAAAATTGAAGTAATTACAGGAACGGCAAAAATAAAACCAGGAAAAACTGTTGAAATAATTTCAGTTGATGGAACTGCTTCATCCATTTCCGCAAAATATATCATTATTGCAACGGGTGCTCGCTCACGCGAACTACCTAATTTAAAACAGGACGGCAAGAAAATTATTGGTTACCGTGAAGCACTAACATTGCCAAAACAACCGGCTTCAATGGTTGTGGTTGGATCAGGTGCTATAGGTTCCGAGTTTGCCTATTTTTACAATACTTTAGGCACAAAAGTAACACTGGTTGAATTTATGCCAGCAATAGTTCCTTTGGAAGATGAAGAAGTTTCAAAACAACTGGAACGTTCTTTTAAAAAGTCAGGAATGAAAGTAATGACCGATTCTACAGTTGAAAGTGTTGACACTACTGGTGATTTATGTAAAATTACTGTTAAAACAAAAAAAGGCGAAGAAATTATCGAAGCAGAAATTGTTCTGTCAGCTGTTGGTATTGCTACAAATCTTGAGGGAATTGGATTGGAAGAAACCGGAATTGAAACCGAAAACGGCAAAATAAAAACGGATGAATTCTACCGCACCAATGTGGAAGGCTATTACGCAATAGGAGATGTTGTTAGAGGCCCGTCCTTAGCTCACGTAGCTTCGCACGAAGGAATTATCTGTGTTGAAAAAATTGCAGGGCATAATCCTCAAGCACTAGATTATGGAAATATTCCGGGATGCACATACACATTCCCCGAAATTGCATCAGTGGGAATGACCGAAAAACAAGCCAGAGACAAAGGTTTTGAAATTAAGATAGGAAAATTTCCGTTTTCTGCCTCAGGAAAGGCAAGTGCTTCCGGCGCAAAAGATGGATTTGTAAAAGTAATATTTGATGCCAAATATGGCGAATGGCTAGGCGCTCATTTGATAGGCGATCATGTTACAGAAATGATTGCAGAAGTTGTGGTTGCACGAAAATTAGAAACAACCGGTCGCGAAATAATTGATGCTGTGCATCCGCATCCAACTATGTCCGAAGCCATAATGGAAGCCGTTGCTGCTGCTTATGGGGAGGTGATACATATATAATGTGTGGAATAACAGGCATCTTCTCTTTTAATCAGCAAAGCGGCAATAATGCTGCATTGGTTGGCAATGCCGTTTCTAAACTTAACAAAAGAGGCCCTGACAGTACGGGTACTTACTTTCACAACTCAATTGGGTTGGGTCATGCAAGGCTTTCAATTATTGATACTAGCGATGCAGCAGCGCAACCATTTACTGATTCCTCGGGCCGGTATACCATTGTGTTTAACGGTGAAATTTTCAACTTTCAAGAATTAAAAAAAGACCTTGTTACAAAGGGTATTGCATTTCGTTCGCACAGTGATACCGAAGTTGTTCTTGCATTATACATAAATGAAGGAAGCTCTTTTTTAAAAAAATTGAATGGTTTTTTTTCATTTGCAATTTATGATAATGCTCAGGAATCGCTATTTATTGCTCGTGACAGAATGGGCATAAAACCTTTCTTGTTTTATCACGATGATAATCGTTTTTGTTTTGCGTCAGAATTAAAATCCTTGTTGGAATACAAAATTCCCAAAACAATTGATCACACATCTGTTTTTTCATATTTTCAGTTGAATTATATTCCAGGAAATGAAACTATTTTTGAAAATGTAAACCGATTAGCACCTGGTCATTATTTAGAAATCAAAGAAAAGAAAATTGAAATAAAACAATATTATTCAATTGCTGAGTATTCCGATAATACTTCATTTAAAATACTTTCTTATGATGATGCACAAGCTCATTTGCTTCGTTTGCTTGAATCCTCTGTAAAGCAGCGGCTTATTTCTGATGTACCTTTAGGCGCATTTTTAAGTGGTGGCATAGATTCTTCTGCCATTGTCGCAATGGCCTCAAAACATACTGAATTACTCAACACCTTTTCCATTGGATTTCGCGATGAACCTTTATTTGATGAAACATCTTATGCAGAACTTGTTGCAAGAAAATTCAAAACAAATCACACTACTTTTTCGCTAAGCAATGATGATATTTTCAATGTTCTGTTTGATGTTCTTGATTATACGGATGAGCCATTTGCAGATTCATCGGCCCTTGCAGTTTATATTCTCAGCAAGCATACCAGAGAAAAAGTTACCGTGGCGCTTTCGGGCGATGGTGCTGATGAAATGTTTGCCGGATACAACAAACACATGGCAGAATTTCGCATTCGTAACAAAGGAATAAGAGAGGAAGCCGTAAATTTGTTAGGTCCTGTTTGGAGTGTTTTACCCAAATCAAGAAATGGAAATTTTCAGAACAAAATCCGCCAGATCAATAAATTTGCTCAAATGTCGAGAATGACGGCAAAAGAGCGCTACTGGTACCTTTGCAGTATCTCTTCGGAAAAATATGCTTCTCAACTGTTGAAATTTAGTGTGGATTTTGTTCAATACAAGGACAGAAAAGATCAATTAACTTCTGATATTTCAAAGGAAGGTTCATTTAATCAGGTGCTTTTGTCGGATATGAAACTGGTGCTTCCAAATGATATGCTTACAAA
>JBBQSF010000083.1:0-13971 GCA_038214085.1 Bacteroidales bacterium
TTTACTTTTGTTTTTGCTTCAATATCTGATTTAAAATAAGGCTTGACATCAAAACCAAACAAGGACGCAAAAATATTTCTTGGGAACTTCCGAATGTAAATATTGTAATCCTTGGTAACCTTGTTAAATGTTCCGCGTTCACCAGCAATTGAATCCTCGGTGGCTTTAAGCTGAGCCATAAGTTCGGTGAAATGTTTATCGGCTTTCAGTTCTGGATATTTTTCAATGGTAACCAAAAGACGACTCAAACTTGATGACAATTCATCCTGTGCTGCTTCAAATTTGGCGAGAGAAGCTTCGTCAATTTTATCGGCTTTGATTTCTACTTTAGAGGCTTTTGAACGCGCTTCGGTAACTTCAACAAGCGTTGATTTTTCGTGTCCGGCATAACCTTTTACAGTTCCTACTAAATTGTCGATAAGATCATACCTGCGCTGATACTGGTTTTCCACTTGAGCCCACTGTGAGCTTACAGCTTCTTCGCGGCTTACCATGCCGTTATAAATGTTACAACCGGGAATAGCAATAATGAGGAGCAATACAACTACAACTCCAATAATCATACTACTACCAAGGCAACCAGCACCTTTTGGTTTAAATTGTTTTGGTTCAGACTGAATCTGATTTAGGTTATTTGTTGAATTAAGTTCTTGCATAGGTTTATTTTTTTTTGCTAAATTAAGAAAAAATATTGTTATTATTCATACTTATAAACCAACGATGACAAACGATCTTCGAGAAAGCGCATGATGATGTCATCTTTATTTTCGGGAGTTTCAAAAATTTCGGTAAGAAGAATCTGGTTGTTTTCCCAAATATTAATTTCATTATTTATTACATCAATAAATAACCCATCGGGAAGTACCTGTTCCTTGAGCACTTTTGCTTCTGCAAATTCTGCATCGTCAGCAATAGAAATATCTGCGCCTTTATGAAGAATGCCAAAGTCGTAAATATCATCTTTAGTATGCGTGAATAAAGCGAATTCAACCTTAGGATTCCGAAGGATAATTTTCACATTCTGGTCGTGTTCATCGTTATTATAAAAATATCTACCATTAAAATGAACACCTTTTTCATTCAGGTATCCAAAAAATAAATCCTTTTTAATTTCATGAAGTTTATCGTTTATTCGTGAGATAAGGGTTTCAGAAATTTTATTCGTTGCAATGATAGGAATACGACCATAATTCGGTTTTATAAAATGCGAATTCATGATTTTCTCAGGAACATTAATGGATCCGCCATAAGCAGGTGCAAGATGCATAAATACTCCAGGACCGGCATTTATTTCAATAATTCCAAAATTTCCGTCTCTCCATGATTTGGAAATATCAGCAGCTAAAACATCAATACCAAGACATTTCACATTAAAATACGAAGCAATATCCTCAACCAACTGAACATTATCAGGATGAAGATTTGCAGTAACATTTATAGAAACGCCACCGGCTGAAATATTGGCAACTCGGCGCAAAACTATTTTTTCATCCTGTTTTGGAATATAATCCAGCGAAATATTTTGTAATTTTAAAAAATCGATCAGGTTATCGTCGGTTTTTATTTTGCATAAAGGAGATCTTGCGTTATCCAATCGGATCTCCAAATTATTTTCGATGGCTATAAGTTTTTCGATAGTATTTTCGCCATCACCGTCAACGTATGCGGGAACACGCTCTAGAGCAGCAACAAATTTTCCATCAATAGAAAGCAGCCGATGATCCGTACCATAAACCTGCTGTTGAACTAGAGCGCCTTCAAAAATAACGCCCTCAGCTTTGGCCGATTCAACAATTTTATTAAATGCTTTGCGAACTTCTTCTTCGCTTTCAATTCCGGTAGTAACACCCTGCCCCTTGTGGCCAGCAACAGGTTTAACCACTACTGGAAAACCTAGTTTAAGTGCTTCTTTCAATGCATCTTCTTCGGTAAAACAATTTGTACCTGTTGGAGTAGGAAATCCGCACATCATCAGGAAATCGCCCACCAAGTCCTTGAACATAGTGAATTCAGTATCTTTAATCCCATCTGTTGAAAATGTAGTGGATCTTCCGCGTAATTGCTTTTTCCCGAAGCCCCATTGAAATTCGTTTTCTTCAAAAAGGTAAAAAACAGGAATTTCAGCTTTTAATCCGGCTTCAACTAGCGAATAAATAGT
Organism: Bacteroidales bacterium; assembly: GCA_038214085.1. Lineage (GTDB taxonomy): Bacteria > Bacteroidota > Bacteroidia > Bacteroidales > CG2-30-32-10 > JBBQSF01. Next base: position 2,159 of record JBBQSF010000083.1, read on the forward strand.
AGGTCCTCCAAAAATGGTTTTATCAAAGTTGGCTTGCAATTTTATAAATTCAGCGGCAAAATTGAATTTCTTTCCTCCCTGAATAGCTCTGAACCAATCACTGACAAGACATACAGCATCTTCTGCAATATACTTATCAAGGTATTCCACAGCAACTACATATTCATCGCCATCGTGTCCTATTGAATAATGGTTGATGAATAAATCAATATCCATTTTCAATGTATGGATAAGCACTTTTGCAAATAAATCAATAACAAAAGGTGTTTCTGCGTGTTCAATTGATAGGATTTGTTTGATGATTTCTGTTTTGAAAAAATCTACTGTTTCACCTTCGGGAGCAATAAAAATATTAAATACCAATCCCTTACGATCGAGATAATAATTCGGACCAGTATAAGCATAAAATTTCGTTACTGAAAAATCATTTTTTCTAAAAAACTCATCTCTGTATTTTCGGAGTTTTTCATTTTCTTCTTCAAATTGTTGTTTAACTGCCGAAATAAGTTGTTTTGCAGCTTCCAGGCTTTCATCGTTGTTTACGTTATTGTTTTCTTCCATGACTTACATATTTATTTTTTGTGTTATTCAAATTATCTGTTCCCCCTGAGTTCATCAAGGAATCGACGCAATTCGTCTTCAATAAGGTTTTTTGTCTGTGTTTCTTTTTCAAGTTTTTTATTCAAAGTGCTTACATAATCATTAAGCTGGGTTATTTCTTGTTTTGCCTTTTCCATTTCACTATTCAACAAAGTGACATCCTGATTTTCTTTGCTAATAATATCCAACTTTTCTTCGAGCACCTTGGTTTCATTGAGCTTTTTTTCGTATAAATTTTTATACTCTGAGTAATCTTGTTTGCACACATCCAACTCACTGCTCAGTCCTGAAATTCTCGATTCTCTTTCCTTTATGGTCTGATCAAACTGATTCTTTTGCAAATTCAGATTTTCGTAAGCAGAAACATACTCTTTAAGTTTCTTTTCAGTTTCTGATAAATTTAAAATTAATTCTGATTTTTCGTTGTTAATATTTGAAATCTTGTAGCGCAATTCAACAGCTTCTTTTTCAATTTTTTCTTTATATCCAGCAATTTCGCTTCTGGCTTTTTCCTTCTCGCTTTCCATTTCATTGCGGGCATTTTCAATTTCTCTGAAGTTATCGTCTTTCATTTTATCAATATTCTTTACGCGTTTATTAAGTTTTTTCTTTTTTGAAAAACTAATAATGTAAAGTATTAAAAACAAAAGCATCAACACAAAAATCGCCCCAGCACCAATTAGCCCGTAGAAAATTAGATTTTTGTTTACAAACAATTCTTTTTCCAACATTTCCTTATCAGCAGTGAGTGTTTCGACTTTTTTCCTGTTTTCTTCAGCTTTAGATTTTATTTCGGGTAAACTCTGTTCGATAATGATATCATCAATATCAATAATAGTTTGCTGGCGACCAAGCAATTCCTTAAGATTTGCAAGGGTTGTATCGACAATAGCAGCTTTTGAGATTTCAAGATAATCGACTGCTGATCGTCTTGATTCAAAAATGGTATCAGAAAAATCTTGCGCTGAACATATTTTTCCTAAAAAACAAAGTGAAATTAAAAGAAATAAAGTGAATTGTTTCATTTGCTGTGTTTTAAAATATAAGATTATATCTACAAAAATATAAAAAAAATATGATGGAGTTCAATCCATGTAATTATTTTTAATATTGATGACTCTTGCAAAAGGTTCAGTAGATTTTTTGAATTACCTTTACAGAAGATTTAAGGAAAATGAAGGAAGAAAAAAAAGAAATAATAAGGGCATCAGCTTTTCCACTGATACTGTTGGCTTTGATTTGGCTAATCAAAATAATAGAAACCCATTGGAAAATTGATTTTAGCGAATTCGGAATATACCCGCTAAAAATAAAAGGTCTGATTGGGATTGTTTCAGCTCCACTTATTCATGCAGATTTCGAACACCTTATTTCGAATTCATTTCCATTGTTTTTTTTAGCATGGGCTTTATTTTACTTCTATAAGGAAATTGCATGGCTGATTTTTGGTTTGTTATATGTTTTACCTGGAATATGGGTTTGGTTATCCGCCCGAGAGGCATATCATATTGGCGCCAGCGGACTCATTTACGGATTGGTTTCATTTCTCTTTTTCAGTGGATTGATTCGCTTTAATAAAAATTTGCTCGCATTTACTATGTTAATCACTTTTTTATATGGAAGTCTTATTTGGGGAATTTTTCCCGAACTTTTTCCTGGCAAAAACATATCATTCGAATCGCATTTATGGGGAGGAATTGCCGGGTTTGTTCTTGCCATTTATTATAGAAAAAAAGGACCACAGAAGGAAGAATATCATTGGGATGAAGACGAAGATGAAACAGAAGAGAATTCCTCTGAGCAGGAATACCCTATTCAAAATGACCAAACTGGGTAATATTTGATTTTATTTCATTGTTGAATTTATGTATCTTCGCATGTTAAATTTTAAGAATATTTTCTTGCCCTGCCTTAAAAAAATAATTACTTTTTTAAGTATTTTCATGCTTACGCTCTCCTGTTTTGGACAGGAACGATTGGGCGTTTGCAACAGCCCTTTTGCAGGAGTTACCGGCCTATGGATAAATCCAGCGAGCATGGTGCATTCCCCTTACAAATGGGACCTGAATCTTATTACTGCAAATGCATATCTGGATAATAATTATGCATATATTTACCAGACAAATGCCCCAAATATTGCAAGCGATAAGGGCAACACTCCGATATATGTGAACAACGACTACGAGTATAATAAAGGAAAGTCCTCCAAATACATGGTTTATAATAAGGAGAAAAACTCCTGGAGAAAAAACTTCTACCTGAATGTTTTGGCACAAGGCCCTTCCTTAATGGTTTCGCTAAAAAATTGGAGTTTTGCATTGGGAACATCTGTCAGATCCAGTGCTTCACTTATTGGATTAAACAAAATCGGGTCGAAGTTAATTTTTGAAGGATTAACTTATGAGCCTCTTCAAAATATTGATATAAAAGTTCAACGTGCTAGAGTGAATTTTCTTTCGTGGCACGAAATTGCATTTTCAGCAGGCAGAGAAATCAAAAGAACAAACGACATTTCTATTAAAGCTGGTATTTCTTATAAATACATAAGAGGTTTAAGTGGCGCCTATTTTCTGAATAAAGAAGCCGAATTATATGTGCCAAATGATAGTGATTTATATTTCAACAATATTGATGCAAGATACGGTTACAGCATAAATGAGGATAATTTCCTTCAGTCGAATGGAAAAGGACATGCCTTGGATTTAGGTATTATTTTCGAGAAAAAAGCACTTAACAATGCCTACCAGTGTCCGAATTTCTGTAATAAAAAACTCGAACTTCAATATTCATGGAAACTAGGGATTTCGCTGCTGGATATTGGCTACGTTAGATTTAACAAAAATGCTCAAAAATTTTTACTTGAAAACAAAACGGACAAATGGTACAATTTCTCAGAAATAACATTGAATTCAATTACAGGTTTTGACACATTAATCAGCCAGCATTTTAACGATGCATCAGCTCCCCTGCCTGACGGGGATAAGTTTACAATGCTTTTACCTATGGCGCTGAGCATACAATATGATTACAATTTAGGTTACAATTTTTATGTGAATGCCACGTGGGTACAACGCATCCCTCACTTTGGTGCACCAGGTGTTGATAGGGTTAACTTTATTTCCGTAACACCCCGTTTTGATTCGCGCAGGTTCAGTATTGCATTCCCGATTACAATGTATCAGTATTTATGGCCACGAATTGGAGTTGCAGTTCGCCTGAATAATTTTCTTTTTGTGGGAACTGACAAACTTGGTGCATTTCTAGGAAACCGGCTTTCAGGGGTTGACATTTATGCCGGTTTGAAAATTAATGTATTGAAAAAATGCTCTAAGAAAAAGAACAAAAGTTTCTTCGGCTTTTAAATTTTGTTAATATAATTCCCAAACTCATTTTTTTATTGTATATTTGCAATCCTTTTTTTAAGACAAATTGAAACATTAAAAAATTATATTTATTAACCTTATTATTAACTTTAACAAAAAAATCAAACAAATGAAAAAAAACTTACTTATTACATTATTGTTTGTTTTTGCTGCATTTTTTTCAAATGCTCAGATTACAAACGGCGGTTTTGAAGCATGGTCAGGCGCCAATCCTGATGGCTGGGGTGGTACCAAAACTGCAACAACTGGATTAACAATTGCAAAAGTTACTGCCAATGTTCATGGCGGCGTTAATGCAGTTGGCTTAACAAACACTACATCCTCGCACAAACGTTTTACATCAGCTGCCACCACTGTTACAAGCGGCACTGCTTATGTGATTTCATTTTGGGTTAGAGGCACAACTGGTCAGATTAGAACGGGTATGTTTACAGGTAAAAATGCTTCTTCAAGTGGTTACTTAACATACAACCCTTACGTTTCCGTAACTGCATCATGGACACAGGTTACACAAACATTAATTGCAGATTGTGATACTGCAATTGCTGAGTTTATTATTTCTGTTGGCAATATGGGTGATGTTGTTATTGATGATGTAACGGTTACTGCGGGTACAGTTTCTACAGTTTCCATTCACGATATTCAATATTCTACAACTCCTCCTTATATTTCTGCTTATAATGGTATGCCTGTTATTACGGGTGGTATTGTTACTGCAAAATACAACAAGGGTATATTTATTCAGGATGCTACAGGTCCATGGAACGGTATTTATGTTTACGATTCTGCACACGTAGCCAATGCTGGTATTGCCGTTGGAGACTCAATTGTTATTACTGCTACTGTAAGTGAATATCTTACTTATACAGAATTAACAGGCGTTTCAAATATTGTAAAAGTTTCTAGTGGCAACACTTTACATCCAGCTTATGCAGTTACTAAAGCAAACAATACTACCGAAGAACTTGAAGGCGTTCTTGTTTCTTTAACAAATTTGCCTTGTGTTGTTGCAACAGGTTCTCCAGCTTATGGTGAATGGATTGTTAAAAGCGGAACAGATTCTACTAAAATGGGAGGACTGATTTACAAATATACTACTGCTGCAGTAGGCGTAAATTATGACATTAAAGGTGTTGTTTATTTAGCTTATGGTGGAGTTATGCGCGTTGAGCCTCGCGATGCTACTGATGTTTCAATAAATAGCGGAATAAATGAATACAGTCAGAGTTCTGTAAATATTTATCCTAATCCTGCTAATTCTTTATTAAACATTAACAATATTGACGGCGTAAGTTCAATAAGAATTTCAAACATTCTTGGTGCAACCATTCAAAATGTAAAAGTTTCGGGTTCTAATACCACTATTGATGTTAGCAGCTTACCAAACGGAATTTATTTTGTTACTATGTTAAATCAAAACAACATTGTTTCAACTAAAAAATTCTCAAAACAATAATAATTGATGATAATTATAGAAAAAAACCTCCTGAATTTCAGGAGGTTTTTTTCTATAATTATTTTTTTTATCTTTGTTGTACAATTAATTATATGAAAACACATTAAATTAAATATTATGAAAAAAAAATTAATTTTATCAATTGTTGGCATTCTATCACTTTTCTTTTTTAATGCGAATGCACAGGTTACTATTTTTAGTAGCAACTTAGAAACATGGACAGGTAATGTTCCTGTAGGATTGTCTGGTTCAAAAACAAATACTCCTGCTGCAAACATTAACCCTTATACCACAAGTTCGCACAGTCCATTGACTAGCTGCAAACTTGAAAACACAACATCCACTCATACACGGTTTTCAACTCAGCCCCTTACCGTAACAAACGCAACTACTTATACTGTTTCCTTTTGGGTAAGAGGACACGGAGACATCAGATTGGGATTGTTTGATGGAAGATCAACCAGTTATGGTTATGCTACTTACAATGCTTACAATGTTATAAATTCTTCGAGCTGGACACAAATTACCGAAACCATTGCTGCTGCTGCTGATACATCAAAAGCAGAATTTATTTTTTCGTTTCGCAATACCAATGCCGATATTGATCATTTGCAAATTGATGATATAACCATAACAAGACCTGGAACAGCAAATCCAACCATTACAATTAACACACCTGCTGACGGAGCAACAGTTTATTCAGCTGATGTTCCTATAGCTTTTAACGTAAGTGAATTTGTTGTTGGCAATCCAGGAGCTGGAATTGACGGTCACATTCATTATTCTGTTGATGGTGGCACCGCCGTAATGCAGTACACCACACTGCCAATTATGCTTACGGGTTTGAGCGCAGGAAACCATCAGGTAATACTTCAACTTGTCGACAACACTCACAACCCCCTTACTCCAAACATTGCAGATACCGTAAATTTTACTATTGATCTTACCCTCCCTAATCCACAAACAATTTACAATATCCAACATTCAACGGGTTCACCAGCAAATTCTTCGCAGCTTAATTTGGTTACTACTACTTCTGGTATTGTAACTGCCACATGTACTCCCGGCTATTTTGTACAAGACGGAACAGGATTATGGAATGGTATTTATGTTTATGATAATTTACACTTTCCTGCAGTTGGTGATGATATTACTGTTACCGGAACAATTAAGGAATATTTTGGATTTACAGAATTTACTGACATTACCGGTTTGACTATTCATTCTTCTGGAAATACTTTGCCAGCACCTGTTGCTGTTACAGGAGTAAACCTCAAAGACACCGTTGTTGGTGAAGCTTATGAAGGTGTTCTTGTTAAAATCACCAATGCGGTTTGCTCAAATATCCCCAGCAATTTTGCCACATACGGCGAATGGACAATTTTCGGCGGTGACTCTTGCCACGTTGATGACCTTATCTTTCATTATACTCCAACGCTTAACACACATTATGATATTACCGGTGTTGTTTATTTAGGTTTTCACAACTATTATATCGAACCTCGCAGTGCAGCTGATGTTCAAATTAATTCAGGAATTACTGAGCTTTCTCAAAACAATATTTCTATATATCCTAACCCAGTAAGCACTACATTATTCGTTAATGAAATGGAGAACATTTCTTCAATAGAAGTTGCTGATATTACTGGCAGAATCATGTTAAGTAGCAAAGTTAATGGCGAAAGTGAATACATTAATATGAGTTCTTTATCTAACGGAACATACTTTGTACGTTTTGTAAACAATGGCACTGTTGTTTCAGTAAAATCTATTGTTAAGAATTAATTCAGAATTATTTTTCTCTATGAAGAGGCTTTCGGGCCTCTTTTTTTTTGAGTTATACCGATACTGAAATTAAAAATATTCTTTGGACAACTTTGAATTAAGAATAGGTATTAGCGCTTAGGTTTTTCCATAACTCCAAAATTTGAAATAAAACATTATTTTTACAAAAAAAATCATCTAATGAAACATTTTTTTATTCTTTTGGCTTTTGTGCTGTCTTGTTTTTTTGGGCAAAGCCAGACAATTGAACCTGATTTTGTTCAATTAAGAAAAAGCTCAGATCAGCCATTGATTAAGGAAAAAATTACTTTTTTTCAACAAAATTTTCATGGTGTTATAAAACAAATCCCGATTCTGCAATAAATGTTTTAGAGCCCCTTAGCATATCATGTAAAAAATTATTCAATTACAATGCTGCGGCTATTTTGGATGCAATGTTGGGCGACCTGTATAGCGTAAAAGGAGAATACAGCAGTTCGAGCAAGTATTATCTTGCTTCGTTGGAAATATTTGAAAAGAATAAAAACACAAAATCAATAATACTTCTATACTCAGCTTTAGGCGATGTTTACCGAGCTTCCGGAAACTTTCGCAAAAGCTTATATTTTCTGCATCTTGCAGAATACAAAGCCAATAGTGCCAAATTAAACGAATACTTGCCAAAAATTCAATCACGGCTGGCCTCAACATACTTTGAACTTAATTATAACGATTTTCTTGATCCTGATTACATTTTTTTAAAGGACCTTTATAAAGAATGGTTTCACACTGAATCGGAATTTGAATTCTGGCAGAATCAAACATATAAGTATGTTCATCTTTCGCAACAAAAAGCGATTGTAAATAAAGATAGCTCGCTGCAAATTCTGAACAATAACTTACTGGGGAGTTATTATTTTTTGAAAAAAGACTACGATAGTGCTATTTATTATCACACTATGGCATTAACGCAAATCAACAATTATCCATCATCAAAAGATGCATCGCTCGTTCTTTCAAGTCTTTCGCACGGGTACCGGAAAAAGGGTAATTTATTAAAAGCAAAATATTTTGGGACACAAGCGCTTGAACTCGCAAACAAAGCCGATATTCGGGTTTATAAATGGCTTGCACTTAGTGCCCTTAACGAGGTTTCTAAAGCACTTGGCGATTATAAAAAAGCGCTTGAGTATGTTGAGGCGAAAGATTCTATATATCTTGTTCTTATTAATAATGGCAGCCGACAAAAAATTTTCGAACTTCAAGAAAGATACAATGTTGGACAGAAGGAAGATGAAATTGAAAAACTTCAACTGGACAAAAATCAGGAATCCAGATCACGCATGTTTCTTATTGCTATTTTTATTCTTGTTTCTTTTACGTTAACCCTAATTCTAATTGTTGTTTCGCTTCGGTTTCAGAACCTTCGTCAGAAAAAAATTATTGCCGAAGATGAGAAAAAACGAAATGAAATATTATTGGAAAAATCGGAGGCCATAAACAAAGCACGTAACGATTTTTTTGCCAATATCAGTCACGAAATACGAACACCATTGAACTCCATCCTTGGTTTTTCTGAAATACTTCAGGAGAAAGTTTTTGCAACCGAAACAAAAGAATATTTGTCTGGAATTATTTCATCAGGAAGAAGCCTTCTTGCCCTAATAAACGACCTTATGGATGTGTCGCGAATAGAAGCAGGAAAAATTGTTTTACTGGTTGAACAGGTTAATTTACCATCACTTTGCGAAGAAGTGAAAAATATCTTTCACTTAAAAACGCTTGAAAAAAACTTGCAATTAACCATAACATCAAATCTTTCGCACGATTATTATTTTCTGGATGAAGCACGTTTACGCCAGATACTTCTTAATATTATTGGAAATAGCGTTAAATATACAGTTGAAGGAACAATTTCTGTTCGCATTCAAAATATTCCGATTGACGATGATTACGACAAGCTAATACTTGAAATAACAGACAGCGGAATTGGCATTGCTCCTGAACAAATGGAACAATTATTCTCCCCTTTTCATCAGGTTTCTGAAGCCCATACCCGATTGTTTGGCGGTAGTGGATTAGGATTAATGATATGCAAACGACTGGTTGAATTGATGAATGGCACTATTGAAGTACAAAGTGAAAAAGGAATAGGCACTTCAACCAAAATAGTTTTGTTAAAAGCCAAACGGTATGTGCCTTTAGAAATTACGGAAAGTGCTACTGAGACTAATCATAGATTTGCTAATTATAAACGAAGTATTAAGTTGTTGTTGGTTGAAGATAATATTAGCAATAGGGTAGTAATAAAAACGTTTTTAGAAGATTTCAATATTGAAATAATAGAGGCTTCAAACGGGCAGGAAGCAATTGATGTTTTAAAAAAATTCATTCCCGACATTATAATTATGGATATTCAAATGCCTGTTATGGGTGGATTTGAAGCAACAAAAATTATTAAAAACAATCCTATAACCGAGTCGATACCAGTAATTGCGTTAACAGCCACGGTTTTTAGAAAGGATCAGGAAATTGGAATATTTAATGAAGTAATTTATAAGCCAATTTCAAAGAAAACTTTATTGTCCTTGATAAATAAATTTTTTCCTTCAATTAATAAAGTTGAAGAAGAAAAAAATGCTGACGATGAAAAACAACAATCTTTACTTTCGCCTGAAGTGAGAAGCGAACTTAGAAATAATTTAATGCTAAAATGGAAGCAAACCACAGTGCTTTTGAGCAACGATGATATTGAAGAATTTGGAGAAATGATACTAAAATTTTCAACTGAAAATAACATCACGGAATTAATAAATTGGAGCAAAATGGTTATAGAATATTCTACAACTTTTAACATAAAAATGTTGTATGAAACGTTTAATAAATTTCCAAATTTAGTACAATTGTTGTTAAAATAATATACTTTCCTATGAATAAAACCTTGATAGCAAATTCAAGAATTTTAGTAGTTGATGATAATTTCGAAACCCTATCATTTATTGGGAAAATCTTCACCGAACTTCATCTGAAAATATTTTCGGCAAGCAATGGAAAACAAGCAATTGCTATAGCACAGGCAAAAGCTCCTGATTTAATATTATTAGATGTTACAATGCCTGATATGGGAGGCTTTGATGTTTGCAGGCAATTAAAAGCAGCAGCTTCCACTACAAACATACCAATTATATTTATTACGGGTAAAACGGATTCCGAAGATATTGAGGCAGGGTTTAATGCAGGCGGGGTTGATTATATTACCAAGCCTTTCAATAAGGAAGAACTCATACTTCGCGTTTTCACACATTTAGAACTTGTAAAAATGCAGGAAAAAATTTTGAATGATAATGAGATTATGCACTTTCAGGAAATGGAATTACTGCAGAAAGAGAAAGAAAAATTTGAATACAAATTGAGTTATGCACAAAAAGAAATTGAGAACACCATGCTTCAAATAAAAAAAATGAGCAGTGTTTTTTATGAAATGACAGAACAAATCAAGCAGCTTCTTAATTTAGATGGTGTGAAAATTAAAGAACAAATTTCGCCCATATTGCACAATGCAGCTATGCAGTTGGAAAGCAACAACTGGAATGAAATTGAAGCAAGATTTTTAAAAGTGCATGACAACTTTTTTGAAAAAATGCTAAAGCATTATCCCGATCTTACTAAGAACGAACTAAAACTTTGCGCCTACCTTAGGTTGAATTTGTCGACAAAAGAAATTTCAGCCTTAACACTACAAAGTGAAGAATCAATTAAAAAAGCAAGATATCGGTTACGGCAAAAGTTGAATTCTGATACTGATAATTCGCTTTGCAATTTAATACTTCAAGTATAAAATTGTCCACTTTTTGTCCAACAAAAAACTTTCATAATGCGACGTTGTAGGGTAATTTCAACCCTCATAATTAACGCATGCAAAAGAAAAATTTACCTCCTCTTATTTTACTTGTTGATTCGGATTACGATTGGATTAAACAACTTAGTAACTATTTAACTGCAAAAGGATTCAGAATTCTAACGGCATTGTCGTCAAAACAAGCACTTGGACTAGTTTTTAGCAAGAAACCAAATTTGGTTATTATAGATCTTTTCATGCCCGAAATAGATGGTCAAACTTTAAAAGATATTATTTCAATTAATCCTGAAACCATGAATATTCAGGTACTTTTTTTGGACAGCAAGTTATCTAAAGAGCAATATGGGGATTATCAGTCTATTCAAGATAAAGATGTCCTTTCAAAGCAAATTGAAACAAATGAACTCGTATGCAAAATTATAAATAAAATTAAACTATTAACAGAAACATCCACCTAAGCCACATATAATTAAAAAAAATATTTGTCCACCTTTTGTCTAAAATATATTATTAAATGACAAAAAGTTAAAAACATTCTATTAAATTAGCACAAAAAAAGCATGAAGACGAAACTTATTAAAAAAAAAGAAGTAAAATACGTTTATGTTTTCAGCCAAACCAAGATATTGAGTACAAATAGATATATAAAATCCAAAATATAGCATCAAGCCACACATTTTGTCACTAACAGTCCCCTTGTCATGAAAAAACAAATACTCGCATTCGTAAAATCCAGTTTATTATTAATTCT
>JBBQSF010000084.1:0-13769 GCA_038214085.1 Bacteroidales bacterium
CAACTCACAACTTGAAACAGACGAGCAATGAATTTAAATCGCCTTGAACAGGCAAAACACCTCTTTTAATTTTGCGAAGGGTCGGCATTCTTTCACTTTTTCAGTCGATATTTTACTGGTCTGTCTGTCTTTTTACAATGAACGCTAACTCTTGTGTGTCAGTATTGGTGTTATTTCCACTTTATTCAATTCATAAATTGCTTTTCTTAAATATCTGATTATTTATCTATTCTGTAAATAAAGTCGTTTGCAAACAATTACAAACAACAGCAAACCCTTACAAGCGAATAAATATGAACCAATTGTTTTTATCACATACAATATTACAAAATGTTTTTAACTTACAAAAACATTTCGTCTAACTGCGGCAGATAAATCTAAAAGCCTGCATATAAAAACGGCTGCACATCGGCGCCCTGCAATTGAATAATTGTTTGAAGCAGTGCACTAAAAAGAATTGCTTTCGCCCAAAAAGGCATAAGAATAAAGCGTTGTGCTATGGTTGAGAATTTTTGTACCGGAATTGCATAAAGCAAAAAACCACCTGCAAGCAACACCACATAGAGCGTACGCACTTGAACAAATGGCGCAAGATACGACAAATCGGTATCCGTAAAAATTCTGCTTACCAGCAACCATGCACTGTTTAAATCGGCAGAGCGGAAAACAATCCACAAAAAAGCTATGATATTAAAAGTGATGAACCAGCTTATGGAATTGTAAATGCGAACCGGAACTTTTTTGCGCAAGCGTTTTCTCTGCTTTGAAGTGAGGATTTCAAAACCCATGATTGCACCGTTCAGCGCACCCCACAAAATAAATGTAAAATTCGGCCCATGCCAAAAACCGCAAATCACAAACGTAAAAACCAATGCGGTTACAATTCCCATTGTGCCGGCATTCCTGAATTTGAGCGACATTGGCGAAAATAAATAATCGCGCAACCAGCTCGAAAGCGAGATATGCCAGCGCCTCCAGAAGTCGGTAAGATTGAGTGCGTGATATGGCTTATTGAAATTTATTCCTATGTTAAAGCCCAAAATAGCAGCAATACCAATGGCCATATCGGTGTATCCTGAAAAGTCGAAATAAATCTGAGCAGTATATCCATAAACCGCCATAAGTGTTTCAAATCCCGAATACGTGCCGGGAGCATCAAACACAAGATTGTTGTATTGCCCAAGATAGTCAGCAATAACAGCCTTTTTCACCAAACCCTGAATAATTAAATAGAAGCCGAGATAAATTTTTGCATGATCAATAATTGGCTTTTTCTGCAATTGGGGGAGAAATTCAGAAGCTCTGGTAATTGGACCGGCTGTGAGCAATGGGAAAAAGCTAAAGTAAAAAGCAAATTCAAGAAAGTCCGTTTCAGGCTTTATATCTTCCCTGTAAACGTCCACTATGTAACTAATGGTACGAAAAATATAATACGAAATCCCAACAGGTACGAGAAGTGAAAATGGTGTAAAAGTGCTTCCTTCCATTGCGGCAAACACTCCTCCAAAAAAATTCAGATATTTGAAAAGTACAAGCAAAAGCAGGTTTAATGTTACTGATGCTATAAGCCAATACCGGCGTGATTTTCGTGAAATACTTTTGTAAATTTTTTGTGCAATAATATAATCGGAAACAAGTGGAAGCAAAATAATCAGAAATGCCAATCCACTTAGCTTGTAATAAAAAAACATGCTGAACACCACCATTATCAACGAACGCATGAGCCTGTTGCTGTAATAGAAATTATATACGAACAACAAAATTGTAAAGAAAATCAAAAATGCTCCGCTGTTGAAAAGTAAAGGATTGGCGGCGTCGAACCTGAAAAGCGAGAAAAAATAATTTACAAGCTCCATTGATTTTACAGGTTAGGCGGTGGATTGGGCATCAATAGCGTGGTTGGCGGACTTTTCTTTTTAATACTGTCCGAAGGAAAATTCAAAAGCACTGGGTATTTGCTTTTGTTCATAATGAATCCTGCAACAGAATCCATCCACATTTTAGCCGATTCACGTGTTGGATGAGCGCCATCCTTGAATCGGTTGTATTTTAAATTTTTTGATGGATAATACCTTTTGTAGCCTGTATTTTTTACAATCAAACTGTTGATTCCTGTGTCATCCTTCCAGTTTGGAGGACCTACCCAAATATATTTTCTGTCGCCTATTTGCGCTAAGATATGTTTAACCAGCGGATCGCGCTGAAAAATATCCTTGATAAATAATTCGTTTGCGCCCAGCACAAGAATGATGTATGTGGGTTCAAATTTTTTGATAAAATACGCAAGTGTATCGCAGTTGCCATACCATAGCGATGATGAACTGTACCAAATTACTGAATTCATGGTATGTCCGTTCTGGCGGCAATAATCGTTGAGCCGATAGCCAAGGCCTTCGAGCATGGAATCTCCAATAAGTAAAAATTTTTGTTTGCTCGAATCCATCGCAATTGTATCCTGAACTATTCGGGAGTTGGCGGCACATAAACCCACGGGCAATACTGTTGGCGAAACAATTTGCTTCACCGGTCCCTGTTTTATGTCTAAAGTAAAAAGTTTCACGGGTTTTTCTCTAAATGCGTATGCAGTGAGTAAAACCAGTGCTATAACAAACAAAACAACAATTTGCAGAAATGGAGATATTCTTTTTATGATAATTCCTTTCAAATACGAGATGATTTTCTTCACTTTTTTCATTCGAGCTACCCTATTGTTTTGATTGTTTAAAAAGCCATTCATACAATTTCGGATTGGCGTAGGTTTTAGCCCATATTCCATGCGCCAAGTCAGGATATTCAGTATAAATCGGGTTTCCACCAGCTTTTTTTAATGCAGCCACCATATTTCGTGAACGTATAGTAAGCACAACCTTATCAAGCGCTCCATGAAACACCCATAACGGAATATTCTTAATCAATGAAGCTTTTGCAGTGTCCGCACCTCCGCAAAGGGGAACTGCTGCAGCAAATTTATTTGGCCAGCGCGAAATGGCATCCCAGGTTCCAAAGCCACCCATGGATAAACCTGTAATATAAATACGGTTGGTATCGATGTATGTTAATTTGCAAAGGCTGTCGAGAAGTTTCATCGTTTTTGCCATATATAACGAAGGTGTGTCGGGCATGATATGCGAAGGCAGTTTCCAATCGGTTTCCACCCACCTGTACTTTTCGGCACATTGAGGTGCAACAACAAAAGCCTGATACTTTTCGTAATTTTCGGGGCTTGCAAAATTCTTTACTCCGTTTGAAAGTTGCATTTCGTTATCATTTCCGCGTTCACCGGCTCCATGAAGAAACAAAACTACAGGATATTTTTTTAAAGGATCGAAATTCTGTGGCGATAAAAACCGATAATTAAGCGTATCACCAGGTTTTGGTATGAATTGAAATTTTCCGAAAAATCCCTTTTGCTGGGCATTTCCAATACTAGCACTCAACAATAATATGAGCACAAATGCGGACAAAAGAAAAAATTGTCGGTTGATTTTATTCATGTTTACAAAACTATCTAAAAAACTTGAAATTCTGATTGAAATTTTAGTTTTATTAAATCAGCCCATTAACATAATATATATCTTTGCAATGCTATGACATGGATTGAAGTAACGATACTTATCACATCAGGCTTGTTTGTAGGTTTTATCAATACGCTTGCAGGCGGGGGAACCATAATTTCCTTATCGCTGCTTATGTTTCTTGGCTTGCCTGCAGATGTTGCAAACGGCACAAATCGTATTGCTGTTATATTTCAGAATATTGTTGCTGTTTCCGAATTTAAAAAACACAAAGTCCTGGATCTTAAAAAAGGAATTTATATGGGAATTCCTACTGCATTGGGTGCAATTGCAGGAGCATTTATTGCCATTGACCTTGATAAAAAAACCATTGAATATGCCATTGCATTTATAATGCTGCTGATGCTTTTTTTTATTTTCTACAAACCTGATCGCTGGCTTAAAGGAAAGGTTTCTCTTCAGGAAAAAAAGCTAACTCCTATGCAAATGATCCTCTATTTTTTTATTGGCGTTTATGGAGGCTTTATTCATGTAGGTGTAGGTTATTTTCTAATTGCTATGGTGGTAGTGGGTTCGGGTTACGACCTTGTAAAAGGCAATGCGTTAAAAAATCTTATTGTGTTGATTTATGTGCCATTTTCGCTTGTTATTTATATGATAAGTGGACATGTAAATTACAAGTACGGACTTATTCATGCCATTGGCAATATGATTGGTGCATATATTGCCACACGTTTTGCTTTCAGAAAAGGGGCAAATTTTGTGCGTTGGATAATGCTTTCTGTTATTGTAATTTCCATTTTGCAAATATTCGGACTTATTGATTTTAAAGCAATTTTTGCAACATTTCTTTAAATTTCGTTTTATATTTCTTATAAACTCAAGGCATTCAAAAAATCCGCTCTAATCAGCAATAGTGTTTTTGTTTTTTAGAGGATATTTAAATTTAAAAACATGAAATTATTGTGCCCCTATTCTCGATACTTTTTCTATCGTCACATCGAGTCCGCTCCTAATACCAATACTTAGTAAGAAATAGGCCAAAATTTCTTGCTTTGTAGTATGGTAAATGTCGATCATGAAATCGTTGGAGTCCGTTTTTTGGGACTACTACAAATTCATGATCGGTATAAAAATCATTGTTGCCCGATAAAAAAATGCAAATGCGTGAACTCTCAAGTTAAATAAGGTATCTATGGGTTTTATAAAAACAAAAGGTTAGTTTTAATAGTTTTGATGAATTGAATTTTATCAATTCATTTTGCCTCAATCCTAAAGGATGTAAATTGCTAAAAATCAATTCATCCTTCAGTACCGAGGCAAAGGAAGAAAATAATAAATTTACATCCTTTTAGCTTAAATGTTTTTTACCGGACATTAATAATAAAAAATAATCAATTACAAAAATGAATGCGGGTATCGAGAAGCGACGATAGAAAAACTCGAATTGACGGGGCATAATAAAAAATTTTATATGAAATTTAAACAGATTCTTACATCTAAATTTATATATTTGACAATTCATAAAGTGCTCAAATTAAAAAAGAATTCATGACAACTTTCCACAGCGACATTTCAAACAAAGAATTTCCCATTTCAGAAAGGGTGTCTGGTAAGGCGCTCAGCCATTCAATACTGGCTATTATTCAAAAAGAACAGCCCCAATTTACAACCGAAAGTAACCTTTCGTTTGAGGAACTGAATTGCTATAGGGTAAAATATATTTCGAACTACCTTATCACTGAAACCGAAGAGCTTAATGTGCTTGAGAAAACTGTGCTTGCTTCTTTAGCCGATAACAGCACTTTATCAGATAAAATTGAAACAGACGTACAACCTCTTACTATAGGCCAGAGCATAGCTGACAAAGTAGCTTCTTTTGGTGGAAGCTGGAAATTCATTATTATTTTTGGCGTTTTTATTTTGATTTGGATATGCATTAATGTAGTCTGGCTTTTTGGTAAAAACTTTGACCCCTACCCTTTTATCTTGTTAAATTTAATTTTATCATGTCTGGCTGCCATCCAAGCACCAGTAATTATGATGAGCCAAAACCGTCAGGAAGAAAAGGACAGAGAAAGAGCTAAAAAAGATTATATGATAAATCTGAAATCTGAAATAGAAATCAGATCACTACACGAAAAAATGGATCACCTGATTATCCATCAACAACAAGAACTTTTAGAAATACAAAAAGTCCAGATTGAAATGATGAACGATATTCTCAAACAAATTAAATTTGACCAGAATTTACAAGAAAAACATTCACAGTAAATTGATTAAAAACTATTTTCTACAAAGATTATTCAAGTTGAACTGGTCTTTCAATTAAATCAATTCAAAGAATTATAAAATTTGTTAATATTTGATTTCTTGTTATTAATTATATACTTTAGCATTATAAAACTTATCTAACATGAAAAAACTATTTATTTTATTTGCTTTTGTTTTCATAGCAGGAAACACTTTCAGCCAGACTCTTCAGGAAAAAGATGTTCCCGATGCAGTTAAAACTCAGTTTAAATCCAAATTTCCGGCGCAAACCGCTACCAAATGGGAATTTGAAGATTCTCTTTACCAGGCATCATTTACAAACGATGGTATGGAAATAGAAGCTGCCTTTGATGCACTTGGTACATGGAAAGAAACCGAATGGCTAATTCCAACAGAATATGCACCTGCAAAAATCAAAGAATATATTGCTACAAATTATGCCGGTTATAAAATCAAAGAAGTGTGCATTACCGATAAACCTGTTGATGGCAAAATGTACAAAGCAGAAATCACCAAGAAAAAAACAAAAGTTGATTTGGTATTTACTTTGGCTGGCGAATTTAAAAATATCCTGAAAGAAGGCTGCGACAAAGAAAAGAAAGGTTGCGACCCCAATTGCCCACATCACCAGACTGAGAATAAATAAAAAAAATATTTTCCTTTATGTAATATCAGCAGGTATAAAACTTTATCTGCTGATATTTTTTTTATTCTTTTGTCTACTGTTTGTCGTAGCGTAAAACTTCATTGTTCACGTATTCCAGAATTACGCCGGCAGTTTTAAACATTTCTTCTGATTCGGCTCCTGCATGGTATTTTTTTTCGCAAACCACACGTACAATTCCGCAATTGATAATCAACATGGCGCATATACGGCAAGGTGTCATGCGGCAGTAAAGTGTTGAGCCCAGCAATGAAATTCCAAGTTTTGCTGCCTGACAAATTGCATTCTGTTCGGCATGAACTGTGCGAACACAGTGCTGTGTAATGCTTTCATCCTCATGAATCATTTGTTTCATCTGATGTCCAACTTCATCGCAATGTGGCAATCCTATTGGGCTTCCAACATATCCACTCACCAGCAATTGCCTGTCGCGTGCAATCACGCAGCCGCTCCTGCCCCTGTCGCAGGTAGCACGTTTAGCCACAGTATTTGCTATTTCCATAAAGTATTCATCCCAAGTTGGGCGAATATATTTTTCATTGGTATCGTTTGTCATAAAAATAATTGTTCTTTTTTCAGGATTTATCTGCATTTGTTTTTTTCTGTTCCAGCAATATGTATGAAATCACAGCATCCACTTTTTCGTGCAGCTCTGCAATTTCCTCATCGTTTTCAAAAATATAATCTGCCCTTTCAATACAGCGTGAAAGGTTTTGCTTGTTGGGATCCGTGGATTCCATTTCTCTTTTTTCGTTTGCAATAAATGTTTCAAAATTTACATTATCGGTTTCAGATGCGCGTTTTAGAATTCGTTCGTACCTCATTTTTGCGGGAGCATCAACAGCAAACAAATAAAAGTTTCCGGCTTTTTGCAATGCATCCACTTCACCGGGAGT
Organism: Bacteroidales bacterium; assembly: GCA_038214085.1. GTDB lineage: Bacteria > Bacteroidota > Bacteroidia > Bacteroidales > CG2-30-32-10 > JBBQSF01. Next base: position 7,350 of record JBBQSF010000084.1, read on the forward strand.
GCGAATGCTCTCAATAATGCAATCCTTTCCCGACTGCAAGGCTTCTGCATACAACTGCTCTACAATATAGCTGGGTGAATGCTCCGCACGCAGATTGTTTGCCACTTGCACCATGCTGTCGCGGTTTACAGGCAGGTTTTGTTTTTCAATTTCTTTTACAAGAAAAGAACGCACCGAAAAATGCTCGAATTTCTTTTTTGAAACAAGATACTCCACAATAGTTCCTTTTCCTGCGCCTAGTGTTCCAGTGATTCCTATAATTATCATATTACTTTAGTATTGGTTAACAGCTGCTTCTGCAATTTTATATAACATTTGTATCGTCGGTTCAATTATTTCATCAGGGAAATCGTAATGTTCTGTATGTAAATGCGGCCATGCTACTCCTGCGCCAATTCCAAACATAGCACCCGGAATAACAGAAGTATATTGTCCAAAATCCTCCGACCAGCGAAATGGAGCTGCAAGATAATGTTTTTCAAAATGGCAATCATCAGCGGCATCATCAATTAGTTTACAAGCTCCGGGATGATTGAGCGTTGCATCAAAAACATCAGTCCAAGAAATTTGAATTTCCACTCCGTATTTTTGCGCCACTTCTTTTGCCATAAGTACAGCATCATAACAAAGTTTTTGCATGTTTTCATTGTCGTAACTTCGCAAAGTTGCAAATACTTCAGCATTGCCAGGAGCCGTTCCAAAAGCTTGTTCCCCAAGCTTTGCGTAAACTATGGTAAGCAATACAAAATTATCGTAACGGTCGGAATTTTGTGTCAATACATCCAGAGCTGTGATAACTTCGGCCATTGCTGTTGCAGGACTCTTCCCTGTTTCAGGATATGCGGCATGTGCAGGCCTCCCAATAAGTTTAATTTTTAATCCTTTGGATGCTGACGCAAAATATTTTTGAGCAATAAGAATTTTTCCGCTTTCAAATCCTGGAATATTGTGAAATCCAAAAATAAAATCCTTCGAAATGCTGTTGAATTTTTCATCTTTCAGAACGCATTTTGCACCTTCCCCTGTTTCTTCGGCCGGCTGAAATACAAGAAGAATTCGTCCACATGTCAGTGGCTTTTGATTCAGCAACAATGCAAAACCGGCAAGAATAGCTGCATGACCATCGTGTCCGCACTTATGCGAAACACCCGGAACTACTGATGAATGGAATACATTTAAATGCTCATCAATGGGTAAAGCATCAATATCGGCACGAAAAACAACAGTATTGCCACTTTCATTAAACGGGATATCTACCAGCAATCCCGTTTCGGCAATATCAGTGATGATTGCATTAGTTATGTTTTTTTGTAAAAAAGAAATGATCGTATGCCTTGTGGTTTCTTCGTTACCTGATAAGCATGGCGACTTATGCAATATTTTTCGAAGTGCAATTGCTTCTTCAATAATTTTATCCGATGGCTTAATTTCGCTCAACATTAATTTTTGGTACTTTTGTCAAAATTATAAATAAAATGGATTTATATCCTTTAAAATTCAAACCAGTTTTTAAAGATAAGATCTGGGGCGGCAATAAACTTCATGATTTATTTGGCTACAATTACAAACCTTTGCCCAATTGTGGCGAAGCATGGCTTTTATCAGGAGTGGAAGGCTCACAGACAATAGTGAGCAATGGTTATCTTAAAGGAAACGAGCTCAACGAACTGGTTGAAGTTTACATGGGTGATCTGGTGGGTGATGCAGTATTTGAAAAGTTTGGAAACGAATTTCCGATCTTAATAAAACTCATTGATGCCAACGATTGGCTTTCAATACAAGTGCATCCAAACGATGAACTGGCTCTGAAACGCCACAATAGCAATGGCAAAACCGAAATGTGGTACATTGTTCAGGCCGATAAAAATGCACAACTCATAAGCGGGTTCAACAGAGAAATGAATGAAGGGCTTTACCAGCAGCACTTCGACAACAATACTTTACCCGAAATTCTTAATTATGAAACCGTAAAAAAAGGTGATGTTTTTTACATCCCTTCGGGAAGAATTCATGCACTGGGGCCTGGCGTTTGCCTTGCCGAAATACAACAAACATCAGATGTTACATACAGAATTTATGACTGGGACAGACTTGATGAAAATGGTAAATCGCGCGAAATGCATACAGAACAAGCTCTTGCAGCTATTGATTATTCGCATTACGATAATTACAAAACAGATTATACTCCACAACTCAACAACAGCAATGCTTTGGTGAAATCAAAATACTTTATTACAAACCAAATTGATTTCGACAAGGAAGTAACAAAGCATGTGGCTGCCTTAGATTCATTTATCACATATCTCTGCACCGAAGGTTCGGTAAAGATTGCGTGCAATGACCATATCGAAGAAATAAAAAAAGGAGAATGCATTCTAATTCCTGCCGAAGCAGAAGAAGTGGTGCTTTTTCCTGAAACCAAATCCGTTTTGCTTGAAACATATATTTCGTTATAAAAAAAGCAGTACATTTATACCTTGTAAAACAAATATGCAATAATAATTTAATTTATAAAAAATACACTTTATGTCAAAAATCACATTAAAAGGAAATCCAATTAACACCATTGGTGAATTGCCTAAAGTTGGCGAAACAGCAAAAGATTTTAACTTAGTTAAATCAGATTTATCAAGAGTTACACTCGCTGATTTCAAAGGACAACAGTTAGTACTGAATATTTTTCCAAGTTTAGATACGGGAACCTGTGCTGCTTCGGTAAGATATTTTAACAAAGCTGCTGGAGAATTGCACAATACCAAAGTGCTTTGTATTTCGCGCGATTTACCTTTTGCTCAAGCACGTTTTTGCGGTGCCGAAGGTTTACAAAACGTAATAACACTTTCTGATTTTGCTACCGGCGAATTTGGCAAGACATATCAACTGGAAATTGCAGACGGACCATTGCAATCGCTTCATTCAAGAGTTGTAATTATTATTAACCCTGAAGGAAAAATAATTTATACTGAGCAGGTTCCAGAAATTGTTGACGAACCAAATTATGCAAAAGCTTTAGAATTTTGTAGTTAATAATCCGTCTTATCCCGTATATTCTCAATGGAATCAATCCGTAAAATTTTCAAAATCGGTTATGGTCCGTCGAGCAGCCATACCATGGGTCCGCGTAAGGCTGCAGAACAATTTAAAACAGAAAACATAGATGCAGTAGGTTTCCGTGTTACGCTATACGGAAGCCTTGCTGCTACTGGCAAAGGGCATCTTACTGATGTTGCAATAACAAATGCACTTGCACCATTGGCTGTAGAAATAATATGGAAGCCGGATGTACTCTTGCCCTTGCATTCGAACGGAATGTTGTTTGAGGCATTAAATCAAAGCGGAATTGCAATAAATTCATGGACCACATACAGCATAGGCGGCGGAGAATTGTATTCCGAAAATCAAATACCAACAGAACAAGTTTATCCTGTTGCTTCAATGGCTGAAATATTGGAGATTATTGAAAAAAGCGGAATCTCTTTTTGGGAATATGTCGAAAACGCCGAAGGAGCCGACATTTGGGATTACCTTGCACTTATTTGGCAGGAAATGAAAACATGTTTAGCACGTGGATTGGAAACCGAAGGCGTTTTGCCCGGAGCGATAGGCTTATCACGAAAAGCATTGCAATATAGCATTCGTTCAAATGGATTCAGTGGAACGATGAAACGCAAAACAAGACTTTTTTCTTTTGCCCTTGCTGTTTCGGAAGAAAATGCTGCCGGCGGAAAAGTGGTGACTGCGCCAACCTGTGGTTCATGCGGAGTGTTGCCTGCCGTTCTTTTCCATATACATACTGATTATGAAATGCCAGATTCACGCATTCTGAAAGCTTTAGCAATTGCAGGCCTTTTCGGAAATCTGATTAAAACAAATGCATCTATTTCCGGCGCAGAAGTGGGCTGTCAGGGCGAAATTGGCTCGGCATGTTCTATGGCATCAGCAGCCGCAACTTTTTTATTTGGCGGAACATCGCGACAAATCGAATATGCAGCCGAAATAGGTTTGGAACATCATCTGGGACTCACCTGTGACCCCGTGTGCGGATTGGTTCAAATTCCATGCATCGAACGAAATGCATTTGCAGCAGAACGTTCTTTGGATGCTTCAGCCTTTGCTATTTTATCCGATGGCAAACACCGCATTAGTTTTGATAAAGTAGTGGAAACCATGAAACGCACAGGGCATGATATTCCTAGTTTGTATAAAGAAACTTCGGAGGGAGGACTTGCCGTTTTTGGGAAGGAATAAAATTTCTTAATGCCCCAATTCCTTTTCCTCAATATCGAGCAAATCCTTTACTGTTCCCACTTCTACGTATGAAGCACCTTTGCTTTTTCCAAAGTTTCCGGCTAAAACAACCACTTTATCATGGTATGTAATAGTATCGCAATTCAATAAAGAAAAAATTGTTTTTTGTATAAAATCATGGCTGGTTTTGAGTGGTTCTAAAAAATGTGCATGAACGCCATAGGACAAGGCCATTTCTCTTGCTACACTAGGGCTATAGCATTCGGCAAAAATTATTTTGTTTCCACGATATGCAGCCAATGCACGAATAGTACGTCCGCTCATTGAATCGGCAATAATGGCTTTGGCATCAAGCTGAACAGCTGCAATAACCGCTGATTTTATTAGGAAATCAGAAATTTCATTGTTAATTACAACAATTGGAATATGGTTCATAGAACCTTTTGTTTTTTCCACTTCGAGCGCCACAGTGTTCATGGTTTTTATTGCTTCAAGCGGATAAGCGCCATAAGCAGTTTCGCCACTAAGCATTATTGCATCGGTTTGGCTGTATATTGCATTTGCAATGTCGCTAACTTCTGCACGTGTTGGCCGCGGATTTGTTATCATGGTATGCAGCATTTGGGTTGCAATAATAACAGGTTTGCGGCGCTCAATGCATTTTTTAATAATCATTCGCTGAATGCCTGGAATTTTTTCGTAAGGTATTTCAATGGCCAGATCACCACGCGCAACCATAACACCATAAGCATGGTCAAGAATTTCTTCAAGGTTATCAACTCCAGATTGGTTTTCAATTTTTGCAATAATTTTAATCTTGCTCCCTTTGGCATCAAGTATTTCCTGAATTTTAATTACATCTTCTTTTTTCCGAACAAACGAATGTGCAATAAAATCAATGTTTTGCTCAATAGCAAAATCAATATATTTTTTGTCCTTTTCGCTCAGCGATGGAAGTTCGATATGAACATTGGGAACATTCACACTTTTATGCCCTTTGATTATTCCATCATTCATTACTTCGCACAACAAAGTAGCATCTTGCTGCGATTTTACAATAAGTTCAATATCGCCATCATCAATTAATATCCGGCTGGCAATAGGAACATCGGTGGAAAATCTTGCGTACGAAACAAATATTTCTTCGGGGCAAGTTATACCTAGTGGATTTCCTGTAACTTTAACTATATCCCCTTTTTTAATTGGAAACGGCGTTTCGCATGTGCTTGTACGCACTTCAGGACCTTTGGTATCAATGAGTAAAGCTATTTTGTCCGAAACTGCACGCACATCATTGATTACTTTAAGTGAATCTTCAAAATTCTGATGGGCAGTATTCATCCGAACCACATTCATTCCATTTTCGTATAGACTGCGAATAAATTCGGGAGTACAATTTTTATCAGAAATAGTTGCTACGATTTTTGTTTTTTTCATTTTTATATTTTCTTTTAATTATTTTCTTCTTAAAAAACATTGTTAAAAAGGCTCATTGCAGGAACTTGTAGTATAATCTACAAACTCCTGGAATGAAATTCTGCATTAAAAATTTCTCCAAAATGAAATTTTACTTTTTCTTTCACTTCATCAAAATTCATTTTATTTCCAAGTTCTTTTTCAAGTGAAGTTACTGATTTGTCAGTAAATCCGCAAGGATTGATATGGCTAAAATAATTCAAGTCAGTGTTTACGTTAAATGCAAAACCATGCATGGTAATGCCACGGCTCACTCTAACACCAATGGCACATATTTTTCGCACATTTGACGAATTCACATCAAGCCAAACGCCAGTAGCACCATCAAGCCTGGTGGCAGAAATGCCATATTCTTCAAGTACTTTAATTATGGTTTCTTCAAGAGAAAAAACATAATCCTTCACCCCCATATTAAATTGCTCAAGATTTAAAATAGGATAGCCCACAATTTGTCCAGGCCCATGATAGGTAATATCTCCGCCACGATTTATTTTAAAGAAAGTTGCATTTTTAGCCAAAAGCTGAATATGATCTATCAACAGATTATTTTCTGATCCACTTTTTCCAAGCGTGTAAACATGCGGATGTTCGCAAAGAATAAAATAATTTAAACCCTTTTCAAAATCATTTATGCTGTTTTTCGAGGCGAGAACTTCCTGCATCTTCTCTTCCTGGAAGTCCCACGCTTCCTTGTAT
>JBBQSF010000085.1:0-13756 GCA_038214085.1 Bacteroidales bacterium
AAAAATCAGTTTACGTTTCAGTTATTGGCTTATATTTGAAGAAATAAAAGTTAGTAACGGAGGTTCTAATATGAACTGACGTTATGCAAAAGCAAAAAAAATGACCGACGTGGACAATTTTCTGCTTATTGACATAAAAAGCTAAAACAAAATAATGAACAGCCTTTGCTTAAAACATCACATTAATAAGCCCCGCCAAGCTGATAATTCAACTTACAAAAGAGTTGTTTTCTTGTCTAAGTACCCAAACTTTGACAGAAAATTAATTGTAAACGGTGGATATGGCTATTTTAAAAGTAATTTTGCAAACGAATAAATTTGTCAGGAAATTCATGGATAATTTTGAAGAATATTTACGACAAGGCGAACCAAACAAAGTAGAAAAAGCAAAAGTTTGGAAAACGGCTATTGGTTTACAACAAGTTGACGGGCTAAAACCGTCTGAATATCTCATTGCAACAGCCAAACAAAATATTGAGGGCGACATTACAATTGACGAAGTAAAACGACGCATTGACACTTATTATAAACAGCACCCAACCCAAACAAACGAAGACCGAACCGAAGAAGCCGATAAAGTTTCGGCGCGAATTGCAGAAATTTTGAGTGAACAAACATTTACTTTTTCACCAGCAGAATACATTGCTATTCATCGGAGGTTATTTCAAGGCATTTACAAATATGCTGGCAAAATCCGTAATTACAATATTACCAAACATGAGTGGATACTAAATGGCGAAACGATTTTATACGGAAGTGCTGAGAGCTTAAAAGCCACGCTGGAATACGATTTTGAACAAGAAAAAAAGTTTACCTATAAGGGATTAAGTCAGCAAGAAGCGATAGAACACATAGCACTTTTCATTTCCTACTTATGGCAAATTCACATTTTTGGTGAGGGCAATACACGAACAACAGCCATTTTTTTAATAAAATATTTGCGTACATTTGGCTTTAATGTAAACAACGATTTGTTTTCAGAACATTCATGGTATTTTCGAAATGCCTTGGTAAGAGCTAATTACAAAAACCACACGAAGAATATTCACGCTACCAATGAATTTTTATTGTTTTTTTTCGAAAACTTATTGCTTGGCGAAGACCATATCTTGAAAAACCGAGAAATGCACGTTCAGTTTTCCGAACCTATAAATGACCCTGTAAAAGTCAAAAATGACCTTGTAAATGACCTTGTAAATGATTCTTTAAAAAGAAACATTTTGCAGCATTTAAAACAAAACTCACAAGCAAATTATAAAGAACTTGCCGAAACAACAGGATATTCCACGGCAACCATAAAAAGACATATTCAAGAACTAAAAAAAATGGGGATAATAGAACGCATCGGAAGTGACAAAACAGGCTATTGGAAAATTATAGGACAATAAACCCATCGAGTAAACTGCCCCAACAGTAAAACTGACGTGGAGAGCCTTTCAAATCCAATTTACGGGTCACATATTTATTTGCCGAAATAAAATGCAGGCACGATTACTATATCCAGAATGCTTTCGGAAGTACAGGATTGGCATGCGTTCATTGCTGAGGGATGTGAAGGCAAGATTGAAAAAACATTTAACATATGAATCTCGTAGCCAATTCATTCGTAATTCCTATGGACCTGCCTGCCACAAGTATCGGAATCGGATCAAAACGCATCCACCAAATTACGAAGTAAACTGACCACCTTATTGCGGAAAAAACAAACCAAACACAGAAGGAATTAAGTGATTGTTTTTAATCAAATATTTCAATTAAAATTTTACTGGTCAAATATGCTCAGCGTGTTTGACTTTTTCATCTGTTATACTATAAAAGATGTGAATACTTACATCTTCATTCCAGCCATAGGATTTGCGCCAATTTTCAGGATATACTCGCTATTGAGCAGGTAAGCCCCGGAAATAACAACTTTTTCATTTTCTTTCAAACCGGAAGTAATTTCAACTTCATCAGAATTACGGATGCCTGTTGTAACCATTCTCACTTCAAAGTTGCCAGTTGAATCCTGAACCCAAACACTGCTCCCTTTTGAATCAACAATAACAGCGTTTACAGGAATAGATATTGCATTTTTTTCACTTGTTTTCAGCATCACTTCCGCCATCATGCCAGGTTTGTATTTGTCATTGTTATTATTAATATCAACTCTGATCATATTAATTTTTGAGTCTTTTTCCAATTCAGGATTCACAAAGGAAATAACCCCTTTTAGTTTTTCGTTAGGAAAAGCAGAAATGACATATGTTATTGGTGTGCTCTTTTTTATTTTATTCATTTCATCCGAGTACACCTGAGCTTCAATCCATAGTGATGAGTTATCGGAAATCTTAAACACAGTTGATCCGGTCATTACATAATCTCCTTCATTGATTTTCATATCCTGTATATATCCGGTAACTTTGCTATAAACAGAAAGAGTATTCTTAACCGAACCGTTGTTTTTGATTTGTTCAATTTGCTTTTCGGTGAGACCATAAAGCAGAAGTTTGTTTTTTGCAGCATCAATAAACTGTGTATAATCATTTACTCCATTACCAAGTTTTTTTTGCTTTTCAATGGCAAGCAGATATTCTTTTTGAGCTGACTGTAAATCCTCGCTGTAGATTTCATAAAGAACATCGCCTTTATTTATCTGGTCGCCAACGCTCTTAAAGTTCAGTTTATCAATGCGACCCGCGACCCATGAACTGATTACCTCTGTAGTGTTTTCATTAACAACCAGCTTCCCTGAAAAAATAATTTCTTCGCTTATCTTTTTTATCCTTGCCGTATCCACTTTGATATTCGCAAGCTGAATTTGTGCTTTGCTTAGCTTGAAACCTTGCTTTACTTCCATGTTTGCCATTGCATTATCGGATACTTGCTTTTGTTTACAAGACATTACCAATAGAATCATTGACAAAAAAACAACAGAAATATTGAACTTACTTTTCATGGTTCAGAATATTTATAAAACTTTCGCTGCCAGCGAAAAACTGCGCATTTGAAGCAATTTCATCCGTAATGCCAAGTCCGGATACTATTTCTATCCAATCACTATAAACCGCGCCAGTTGCCACAATTCGGGCAGAAAAAACGTTTTTTGATTTCACTAATACGATTTTTTTCCTGCCAAGATCAAGCACTGATTTTTTGGGAACCCATATCCCTTTGTGTTCTCCTGCATAAATTACGGAGGTTACAAGTTGTCCTATCTTAAAATTCTTTTCGGAATTTGACACATAAATACGGACATTTACCATTTTATTGTCGTTCTCATTAAGGGTTGCTATAAAATTTACTGCACCAGTAAAAGCTGCATTCTCTTTATTATCCGCATATATTTCGGCTTTTTGATTTGTTTTCAAAAATGAGTAATCGCTGTTATACACTTTCAGCAATGCCCACACGATATCCGTATTCACAATTTTTAATACGGTTTCGCCCTGTTCTACATACATACCTTCTGTTAATGACAATTGCTGCGTTTTGTCGTCATTGGCTTTGACACCAGACATTTCCGCAGTTGAAGTGCCCGAAGAAATTTCTTTGGTTTTGTAATCTTTACTGACAGCATATCCTGTATAATCACTGTACACTGTAATCTGATATTTTGGATTTTTTGTTTTTTCAACTTCTGTTATCTCGCTGTTCTTCATACCGAGCAAGCGAAGTTTTTCACGCGAAGATTCTATCAGGTTTTTTTCCAGACTGTCATTGGTCAAAACAAAAATAAGGTTTTGCTGTGCTGTTAAAAGTTCGGGGCTATAAATCTCAAATAACTTCTGGCCTTTGGTAATTGGCTGAAAAGGATATTTTACATAAAGCTTTTCTATTCTCCCGCTCACTCTTGAACTAATATTATATATCCTTTTTGTATCATACGTGATAATTCCGTTTGCTTTAATTGTCAATGGAAATTCATTCACTGTCGGTTTAATTGTTATGATATTTGATAAAAATTTCTGATAAGTGGGATCTACAACATCGGATACTAATTCGCTCGTATCGCCAGCCATTCCATCTTTTTTTTCAATCAGCGTCATTCCGCATATAGGACAGTTGCCCGGCTCTGTTTTCTGAATCTGAGGATGCATAGAGCAGGTATAAATTTTAGCTGTATGCGAAGCATGATCTTTATCATTCCTGCTTTTGCATGACACCAGAATTGTACTTACAATCATGAAAAATAATACTATGATTTGTTTGATTCTCATCTTTTCCTCTATTTCAAATTCATTTCACCTTAATTTTTTTCCAAAAATTTTTCATATTCAACCTGTAACAGCAAAAGTTCTTCCAATTGATCGAGGTATTCGGTTTGCCCCATTTTTAATGATTGCCATGCATCCAGCACCATAAAAAGATCTTCTGTGTTTTGTTCGTATGCAAGCATGGTTGTTTTATAGTTTTTTTGAAGAGCCGGAATGATGTTATTCTGATAAAGATCAACCTGCAATTTTTTACTTTTGATTTCTGTTTGTACCGATTGAATCATGCCGCTTACCTCATTTAACAATGATTCTTTTTGTTTTTCATAAGAAGCTATCACGAATTTCAGTCCTTCTGCATTTGCCTTGTACATTTTTGATGACCATGGAACTATAGGAATTGTAATCATTCCCATTATAGAAAACTGGTTTGGCTGCATTCCAAAAGTAGTCATGTTATCATACCGTATTCCAAAGTCAGGCTTGCGTTTGCTGAGTTCAATCTGCTGCTTTAATTGCGATACTTTTATTTCCTGATCAATTGACTTAACATCACTGCTGAAATTAATAATGGCAGTGGTATCAATGGTTTCGTTTTCATAATTGCGTATGACATAATTGGTATCAATTTCAAAAACGATGTTTTTATCACGATTCATAAGGGTATTCAGGCTTATCATTTTCTGGTTGATTTCATTGTTATTTATCAGTTCCATATTCTGCAACTCACCCAATGATGCTTTTGCCTTGTATATATTATTTAATTTTTCCTGTTCGTATGGATAGCGAATTTCTGAAACCTGAATAATATAATTCAGAAGCTCCTCGCTTTCGCTTAGAATAGTCTTTTTCTTCTTCAAAATTAACAACTTCGTATAATTCAATTTTGCCTTGGCAAACAATTCTTTTTTGACCACACTTTTGTTTTGGATTTCTACGGACGACATTCCATTCATATATTGCTCATTCGCTTTTAATTTAGCTGGGTTTGGAATCATTTGCTGAACGGAAACCATATATGAGCCCATGTTTTTTTCAAAAGTATATGGTATCATATAAAGCCCTGTTCCAATCTGTGGCGACTCCCAGCTTTTAGCTCCGGCTGCATATGCATCGTATGCTTTAACCTGCATATCATACATGGAAAGATCTGGGTGCTGTTTTTCAATAAGCGCTTTTATACTGTCTAAGGCAAGAAACTGAGCCTGCGAAACTACAAGAGTATGGCAAAATAATAAAAGTACAATCAGTGTTTTCCGATTCATTATGCGCCTCCTTCCTTTATTCCAAGAACCTCAATTTTTCCGTTTTTTCGTAATTCTCTTTCTTTGGTAATTTCAAAAACTACCGGAGTAACGAGTAAGACATAAATTGTAGATGTAAAAACACCCCCTATCAAAGGCAAGGCAATTGGCAGCATTACATCACTGCCCACTCCTGAAGCCCATAATATTGGAAGCAATCCGAACAATGCAACTGATACTGTCATTATTTTTGGTCGCAACCTTTTTGCAGCCCCAGCAATAATATATTCACGAATATCAGCATTTGTAATTGTTTCAATAGAATTACCTTTAATTTTCACCAACTGTTGCATCGCTTCATTAAGATAAATCGTCATTAACATAGCAGTTTCTACTGCAATACCAAACAATGCAATAAAGCCGACAGCCACAGCCACCGATAAATTGGCCCCGTAAAAATATACTATGTACACTCCGCCGATAAGCGCAAAAGGAATTGTTATCATGGTTATCAATGCTTCTTTTACTGACTTGTAAGTAAAATATAAAACGAGCAGAATAATCAGAACAACAACAGGCATAATAAGTTTTAAGGTTTTGTTTGCCCTGATCTGGTTTTCATATTGCCCGCTCCATTCGATAAAATAACCTTTTGGCAATTTTTTGATCAGGCTGTTGAGTTTTTCCTTGCACTCTATTACAGTGCTGCCAATGTCTCGGTCCCTGACGTTGAAAAGCACGGTCCCACGCAACATGGCGTTTTCAGAATTGATCATCGGTGGGCCCTCGGAAATGCTGATATCAGCAACGGAGGACAACGGAATCGCACCAAAACTTTTGGTTAAAATAGGTATACGTTTAATATCGTCGATACTTTTTCTAAAATCCTGTGCCAATCGCACGTTAACGCTGAATCGTTCTCTACCTTCAATGGTATTCGTAAGGTTCATCCCCCCAATTGCGGATTCCACAATCATGTTCACATCGTCTACGCTTAAGCCATATCGGCCTATATCATCCTTTTTAATTGTAATGTCAAGATACTTGCCTCCTGTAATTGGCTCAACATATAAGTCCTTTACGCCCTTTATGCCTTCCATTTCCTTTTTAAATGCTTGTGAAAGCACATAAATAGAATCCAGATCCTGACCGTACACTTTTAATCCGACATCCGTACGGATGCCTGTTGACAGCATATTGATACGATTGATAATTGGTTGAGTCCAACCATTTACCACGCCAGGAATTTGTAGTTTTTCATTCAGTTCATTTACAATATCCGCTTTGGTATAATCTTCCCGCCATTCTTTTTTTGGCTTTAATAGAATAATGGTTTCAATCATACTTAGAGGCGAATTATCGGTGGCGGTATTGGCTCTGCCAGCTTTGCCCAGCACATTTTTAACTTCGGGAACACTTTTAATAATCTTGTCTTGTACCTGCAGTATCCGTTTGATTTCCGAATTTGAAACATCAGGAAGTGTGACAGGCATGAATAAAATAGAACCTTCATCCAGAGGCGGTATAAATTCGCTGCCCAAGCTTAAAAACATTGGCACACTTACAGCGAGCGCAAGGAGGTTAATTCCTATTGTTGTCTTTCGCCATTTCAGGCACAGTTTTAAAATTGGAGTATAGATTTTTTCAAGAGTTCTTGTAATCGGGTTTTTGCTTTCGGGCTTTAATTTGCCTTTTAAAAAGAACGAAATAAGCACCGGGGCAAGGGTAATAGCAAGAATAGCATCAACAAGCAAAATAAAGGTCTTGGTCCATGCAAGCGGATGAAACATTTTTCCTTCCATACCTGTAAGCAGAAATACAGGTAAAAAGGAAACAACAACCACGATGGTTGAAAAAAACACACCGGGACCAACTTGATGAGAGGATTTCTCAATAATCTTTAGTCTTTCCTTCTTGTCCATTACTGCTCCTTTGCTTTTTGCTGGGCATCAGACAAATGCCTATATGAGTTTTCCACCATTACAATTCCGTCATCCACAATCACACTAATAGCAAGTGCAATACCTGTAAGCGACATAATATTTGAAGAAATACCGAACGCTTCAAGTAATATAAATGAGGTTGCAATTGCAATTGGCATCTGAATAAGAATAATTAATGCGCTACGCCAGTGAAACAGAAACATTAAAACAATGAGAGAAACAGCAATCATTTCTTCCATCAATGTACCCTTTACTGATTTTATAGCATCTTCAATCAATCCGCTACGATCGTAGGCCGTATGAAATTTGACACCTTCAGGTAAACCTTTTTCAACTTCGGTCATTTTTTCTTTGACAGCTTTAATTACTTTGTCAGCATTTTCGCCGTATCTCATCACAACAATACCGCCTACGACTTCACCTTCGCCGTTTTCGTCAAAAATTCCCAGACGTAAATCACCACCCATTTGAACCGTAGCAATATCTTTGATTCGAATCGGGATCGTCTTGTATGTTCCAACAGAAATATTCTCAATGTCGGCTGTGCTTTTTATGTAACCCAGACCACGCACGATGTAGCCCATATCACTCAGTTCATACTTTCGCCCGCCAACATCGTTGTTATTTGACCTTACCGACTTCAGAACATCCATCAAAGGAACATTATAGTAAATAAGCTTGTTCGGGTCAATTGTTATCTGATATTGCTTTTGGAATCCACCGAAAGAAGCCACTTCACTGACCCCCGGAACGGTTTGGAGCGCAAATTTCACGTACCAGTCCTGCAATGCACGCAGTTCTCCAAGATCAAAACCTTTTGCTGCGAGCGTGTACCAAAATATATGACCAACCCCAGTGCCATCAGGACCGAGTGTTGGAGTTACACCTTCCGGTAATAACCGCTGGGCGTAATTTAATCGTTCGAGCACTCTTGTTCTTGCCCAGTAAATATCCACATCATCATCAAAAATCAGATATACGAAACTCATCCCAAACATTGAAGCACCACGAATATTTTTAATTTTTGGAACACCCTGAAGGTTTGAAACGAGCGGATAAGTGATCTGGTCTTCTATAACCTGCGGACTACGCCCCATCCATTCAGTAAAAACGATTACCTGGTTTTCGGACAAATCGGGAATGGCATCGATAGAGTTTTTTTGAATTGAGAAAACACCCCATACAAACAATCCAGCAGATATAAGCAGCACTGCCACACGATTTTTAAGGGATAAGGATATTATCTTTTCAATCATTGAATGCGAAGGCTAATTGGTGTAAAAAAATCAGGATCATTAATACCACAACTTACTTTTTTTCCATGTTTTTCATTTCTGCAGAATCCTCATTCATTGTTGAATTTTCCTTTGAAGGTTCTTTTTTCACCAAATCCATACCGCATTTCGGACATTTACCAGGTTTGTCGCTAATAACTTCAGGGTGCATAGTACATGTGTAAACTACTTTTTCTGAAATTTTCTGGTCCGTTGTGGTGGTTTTTTTATCCTGATTGCCACAGGCACTGAAAGCCAAGGTCAGCACTGAAAGACCTAAGCATAATAATAATATTTTTGTTTTCATAGTTTAGAAATTTAAATTGAATGTTAAAGAGATTCTATTACACGTTTTAGCTTTTTTTGTATTTCTTCGGCTATATTGCTGAGTTCAACATTATTTAGTATACTCATAGAAGCCAGTGGATCTATGGCGGCAACGCTGATACTGCCATCTGGCGCTTCCTGAATAATCAAGTTACAGGGGAGAAGCAAACCAATGTTATCTTCAATTTGTAATGCTTTATAAGCAAAAGGAGGATTACAGGCACCAAGTATTTTGTATTTTCTGAAATCAACATCGAGTTTTTTCTTCAATGTTGCCTGAATATCGATTTCTGAAAGCACTCCAAATCCTTCTTTTTTCAATGCATCAATTACTCTGGTGACAGCATCATCAAAGGAAGTGGTTAAATTTATATTGAAATAGTATTTCATATTTTTCCTTTCTTATTATTTGCCTTGATATTCTAATAAAAATGTCTTTTCGTCGGCATAACTTCATAAATTTTCGATAAAGATACAAAAACAAATATTATAAAAAGTTAAATTTCTGTTAACTTATCCCCAGAAAATTAAGTTTTTGTTATTGATAATCATTGCAATTTCAATTGTTTTTGTAAAATTCTTTCTTACTCTCCATGGGATAGATATTGAAAAATCTAAGTTTCCTGTTACTGGTATTGATATTTCAAAACATAACGGAGACATTGATTGGCCCGAAGTAAAAAACCATGGAATTGATTTTGTATTTATCAAAGCTACTGAAGGCGTAAGTTACATTGATCCACACTTTGAAACAAACTATAAAGGCGCTAAAGAACAAAGCATTCCTGTAAGTGCTTATCACTTTTATAGGTTTAATAGGAATGGTAATGACCAGGCAAAAATTTTTATTAAAAATGCACATTTAAAATCCCTCGATTTACCGCCGGTTGTGGATGTGGAAGAATGGGGCAATCCAATAGGGAATAACAGCATTACGGATATTGTAAAGGAAATAAAAAGTTTCATAGTGGATGTCGAGAAGATCTCGCTAAAGCCTGTCATTATTTACACAAACGAAAGTTCGTATAAAAAATTCATCAAAAACAATTTCCCTAATAATGAAATCTGGATTTGCTCATTTGTTAAAAAGGGTCCCAAATTAGACCGCAAATGGAAATTCTGGCAATACTCCCACAAAGGAACAATTTCCGGTATTAATGGCCTGGTAGACATGAACACATTCAATGGAAGCCGGAAGGAATGGGAGGAATATATTAAACCATGATTTCTGCGTTTTATAAAAAGCCTGCAGGCATAAGCAAGACTCTATATCCTACTCAAAAAATTTTAATAATCGCAAATAATTTATCATCTCAAATTCCTTTTAAATATTGGGCCTTGGTTGTGTGTAAAAATAATTGAGCTATCTCCTCCGCCCTACTATCAAACACATTTTCACTTTTATTTACCTCCAGAATATCCTCAAAGAGCCTGATAACTCTTGATTTATCAATTTCTTTTCTAGCTGAAACACAACTTAAATCAATTAAAAAACCGTTGAAAAAATCGGGCATATCCCTAACAATATCCATATTCAGAAAATTTTCTTCATGGTAAACTTTAGGGAAGTTGTTACACTTTTTATGAATATTAAAGTTTTCATTTTTCAGATTGGTAATCTGAGCGGTTTTATCGCATTGAGCCATACAAGAAGCATCAATCCTGTCCTTTTCGCATCCAGTTATCTGATGAAACAAACATTGCCGGCTAGTCATAAGCAAAGTAGGATGGCAAATGCTATAATACAATTCAAAATCATTGGGTTTATTAATTCGCTCAATCTGAGTTTTGCTAATTTCATTAGAAATAAAAGCACCTGAACAATTGAAATTTTCTTTCAAGCACAATAAACCAAATGAGTTTACAATATTCAAATAAGGTCCTGCTATCCATGGAATTCCCATTTTATAGGCCTGATAAGCTATTCCGGTGTTATTTGTAATTATTTTTTCAGGTTGCACCTTTTTAAGAAATTCCACTGCAGCAAAATAGTCATCCCCTATTAAAATAGATGGAAACCATGGAATCAGTTTTTTATTATTCATAAAAAGATCAATATGAAAATCACAAACATTGCTAAAACAATCGGGTATCTGATAATAAATAGCAGCAGAAGTTTCATTGCAAACTTCTAAATCATTGGGTGAGGACAACAACACAGATAGCATTGGTTTATGTTTTTCGCTGTTTTGTTTTTGCAACACAGGAACAGCAATTGGTTCAATAGTTTCGCGTGAACCATTTAAAATAAAAAGCAGTCTTCGTTTAAGAGATGAAAGTTCCATAAAAGGTAAAAAAACATCGGGTTGCAAATTGCTCAAATCCAATTGTGCAATATAATATTCTGTTTCGTTAATGGCTTTCAGTCTGGAAATTAAAATGCTGTAATTGAGTGGCTGGTCAGCGCATGTTGCAAGGTTGATTTCCGAAAGTACTTCAAATTCTGTTTCTGGAGTTTTTACAACAACTTTTAATGGCGCATTGCATTCGCCTGAAACACGCAATATCACTGGACATTTTGATATATTTAACTGAGAAATAATTTCACCCACTTTATTTGTAATTTCTTCTCTTTGATTGAAAACATCAACTTTTGCTTTTTCAACATTCGCATCAGTAAATGTGCCGTTAAGTTCGGACAAATAAACTGCAGAATTATCGCGAGGATTATCGATATACATCTTTTTTGTAATGTTTCCTGTCAGAAAATCGTTTGAAAAATCCCTGTTAAAAACCTTAAACAATTCATCAATGCCAATAACCGGAGCATTGTTATAAAAATTCTGAAGTTGTTTTCGCCATGCATCAACCACCGTAAAAACGTATGGGAATTTCTTTATTCTTCCTTCAATTTTTACTGCGTCAACTCCCGCATTATACAGGTGATTCAGGTCAGAATAAGCTGAATTATCTTTAAGGTTGAAAGGGAAGTTTTTTCCAGCTGCAGTTGTTAAATAATAATCGCGGCATGGCTGACTGCATCTGCCACGGTTTCCAGAGTTTCCACTTAAAACAGAACTCATATAGCAAACACCGGAAAAACAGATACAGTAAGAACCATGGACAAATACTTCAATTGACAACATATTTTGATGTGCAATGCTTGCTAAATGCGATATTTCATTAAGGTTTAATTCCCTTGACAGATTAACCCTTGTGACCGATAATTTTTCTAAAAACAACAGCTGACCTTCATTATGTGTTGTAAGCTGAGTGGAAGCATGAATTTTAAGACTTTTAAAAAAGGTTGACACGATATAAAGCAATCCCAAATCCTGAATAATAACGCCATCGATGCTTGTATTCACTATTTTATTTAACAGGCTGAAAAGTGCAGGAATTTCGCTTTCAACAATAATGATATTAAGGGTTAGAAATACCTTGCAATTGTTCTTGTGTGCAAGGTGTAAAATCCCATTTAAATCTTTGATACTAATGTTTGCGGCACTATTGCGGGCATTAAATTTATCCAGGCCACAATATACTGCATCAGCTCCAGCAGCAATGGCAGCCTTTATACTGTCAATATCTCCACCGGGCGCGAGTAATTCAATTTTTCTTTTCATTCGCAGCAAAAGTAAATGGTATAATTTGATATATCTGAATTATTTTTATATTATCCAGCAAATTCAAGGCTTTAGGCATTTTTTTATCTCAAAAGAATTCATTCCAAATTTTCAAATGAGTTTGGAATATGTTCTATTATTATTGAACAAGCATTATGGTTGGCCAATGTTATTGTTTTCTACTGGGCATACCACCTCGCATATTTCACCCTGGTATCAAAATGCACCACATTGGTTCCTGTATAATATCCAACACCGCCTTTGTTTTTCAATATTTTTTGGTCGAATAAATCAATCACAATTTTTTTATCAATATTTTCATTGTACTTCCCGTCGTTATTCACATCCCCAATGGCAATATCAATGGCGTTGCCATACTGATGCTGACTGTTTATCACACCACCGGTTCTCATATTAAAAGAAGGATAACGAAATCCATCCTTAATAAGAAGAGCATCGGAATATTTTTTTTCTCTAAGCAAAAGAATTAAATCGAGCAAACGATGAATTACCGAAGTATCAAGGCTCAAATAATTTAGAGTGCCCACTCCTCTTTGGTTTTTATAATGAACATCATCTTTGGGCAAAAAATCACCAATTGTAAAATGACCAACAAGTGTTTTCAATGTATCACTACCTGATATTTTATAAAATAATTTGCCCTTCATTTCTGCACTTTTATACCACTTATCATATCCTGCAAACGAAATATAATCCGTAGGCAGATTTTCGAAAAGGATTTTTTCAAAAGTATTCAGAACTGAATCAATTCCGTTGTATGTAAGAATTTCTTTTTGTTGTACAAGTGAATCTTTCAGTATGGTTATTTTTCCTGAATTTACAGGAAGATTGCAGGAAACAAATATTGTGTAATTACTTAAAATAAAAATACTCAGAATTAAAAATAAAATGTGATTCACAATAAATATTTTCATAGCAACAAATTTAATTAATTTTACCGACCAAATCAAGAAAGAGCGTGAAACTTTGCATAGCTGAAAAACCAAGTGTAGGAAAGGAATTGGCCCGAATTTTAGGAGCCAGCACCCGACGTGATGGATATTTTGAAGGCAATGGTTACTTAGTAAGCTGGACTTTCGGTCATTTATGTTCGCTAAAAGCACCCGACGATTATTCTGATTCATGGAAACGCTGGACATTGTCGAGTCTGCCAATGATTCCTCCACGCTTTCAGATTAAAGTAATTGA
>JBBQSF010000086.1:0-13729 GCA_038214085.1 Bacteroidales bacterium
AATATGGCGGGGCAAATTCCAGGACAATCAAAATATACTAGAACCAAAACCGTGGGCTTATCAATAAGCTGCTTTAATGTGATTGTTTGATTGCTATCGTTGGTGAATTTAAGGTCGAGCGGAACCATTTCATCAAGATGCTCCACCACTCCAACCTCTGGCTCCTTGTTTGCCTGCTGCGCTATAGCACGAATATCTATAAGCACAAGCAATACAAAAATGCAAAAAATAAATTTTCTTAACTGTTTCATGGTATTATTTTGTTTCTTTTTTTTCTTCTTTGTAAAATGCAGCTATCATGATTGAACCACCCAATAAGCTGGTGTCTTTAAACAATTCAATTAATGCATCTTTTGTCTGATAAACATCAGTAGAATATAATAAATGCGGAATATGAATTGCCAGTATAAAAAGTGCAAGAAACCCAGCCAGTACCCAACATGCGATAGGAATAAATTTCTTGAAAATTATCGCTATGCTTGCAATAATCAAAACTGCTCCTGTAAGCATTATTGAAAAACCGCCTCCGGGGATAAATGATGTTAATTGTCCGAGATAAAAATCATACATCACAAAATGGTTAACGCCAAGCACTCCAAAAGGAAGCGCAAATAATACACGGCCAACAGTTGCTATGTTTTTCATTGTTTTTCTTTGTTATCAGAAGTGAAACCTAATTTTTTCATTTTAAATAACTGTTTCAAAATATAAAAAATAAAACCGAACACAATAATTACAGATAAACAGTAAGCTGCAATTAGCCACACTGGAGCCTGTGAGCGCACCGACCACATTGCCCTGACATCAATTAAACTTTTGGGAACGAATGGAGCTCCTACTTTTAACTTTATTGTAGTTTCGCCTTCGCCAAATTCCCCTATTTCATCAACAAGCCTTGCGGTAACATCAATATTTCCTAGGCTATCACCAGGCAAATCCGCAGGAAAATTAAACACAGCTTCACCTTTTTTATCCGTAACTTTTTTTGAATCAACTTGCAACAAACCAAAATTCCGCTTTGCAAACAATGAAACATCAGCGCCATTTATTAGAACAGGTTCAGGCTTTTCGACAGTAAAAGCAGTTGCAGTAACTTTCACCTTATTGCTGTCGCTTAATTTCTCAACTTTTAATTCAATAATATAATCATTGATATTCAGTGATGCGGAGGTATCAGGCTGTTTATATAATTTATTAAAACTTCGGATGAACGAAATAATATTCCACTTGTCGTTGTCAGATAAAATTGATTTAAAGGATGGCATGGGAGTTCGGCCATTTGTTATTTTATAAAACATTTCACCGTCCGTTTGATTTTGGTAATCTTCCGAAGCCGGATCTCCAGGCGATGGGCTCAAATTTGCAAAATTCTTTTTCCCAGGAGTTCCATGGCACGACTGACAATTTACATTATATAACTGTTCTCCTTTTTTTACTGATTCAATAGAGAAAGTAAAGGACGCAACCTTTTTCTTTTTAATTTCAGGGACTTTCCATTCCTGAGCCATCAGAGAATAACTGCAAACAAATAATCCCAGCAGAATACTGTTTTTTATTTTATTAAAATCCATCATAATTCATTCTGATTATTTGATTCAATAATTTGATTTTCTTTGACAGTTTCATGTAAAGGTATCACCGGGAAAAATTTCGCCAATACACTAATAATCATCAGAACCATAATAAAAGAACCGAGTGTAATTGCAGTTTCAATTAGTGTTGGTGTATAGGTTTTAAAATTTAATGGAACATGTTGTATAGGCAAATAAGGATTCTCCATTGTTGGAACAACAATTAGATATCTTTTCACCCATGATCCTATTAAAACAGCAATGGCAATCAGCAGCAATGGCAAGGGTTTTCGCATTTTGCGAAACAGCATAAGCAGAATGGGGATAATTAATCCACCCAATTGTATTGCCCAAAATAAAGCGGCATTTTCACCAGCAAATAAATCGTACAAATGAATTGCATCGGCGCGTTTCAATTTGTATCCAGGAACAAGAAATTCATTGATGTTAAAATAAAGGTATATCAGCGACATCAATACAAGCAGTTTGCCCATATTGTTAAAATGTTTTTCGGTGATGTACTCCTGAAGTTTATAATTTCGACTAAAAAAATACATTGCAATAATTACAGCAGCGCTTCCTGCAACAAAAGCTCCTGAAACAAAATAAGGTCCAAATATTGTGCTATCCCATCCGGGTCGGCTAGTTACGGCAAAAAGCCATGAAGTAACAGTGTGTATTGCCAATGCGGTAGGAATTATCAATAACAATAAAATACGTACACTTTTTCTAATAATTTCATTTTGAGCAGGCATATCTGACCAGTTAAACGACAAATATTTATATGCAAACCTTACCCATTTCGGAATTTTAATTTTAGTTCTATAAATAATTGAAATATCAGGTATCATAGGAATCATAAGCAATAAAAAGCTTAAGATAAAATAGGTAGTAACAACGGTAACATCCCAAAGAATCGGCGACTGAAATCTTCCGTAAATAAAAACATTCAGCAATCGTTCAGGTCGCCCCATGTCGGAAACAATTACTAAACCTGCAACTGCAGAAAAAGCTACCGCAATAATTTCTGCAATCCTTGTTATGGGCGTAATCCATTTCATGCCAATCATGCCTAAAACAGCGCTGATGAGCATTCCAATAAGACTTGCAGCAACAAAAAACACAAAGTTGGCAATATACATTCCCCAAGAAACCATGTCACGCATTCCTGTAACACCAAGCCCTGTCTGCATTTGAATATAATAAGCGTACAAACAGGCAAACAATGCAAGGGTCAGAAATGTCATCCATGCCAAATAACCTTTATTCATGCGGATATGCCAAGTAAGATCAGTTGTAAGTTTATCGAATTTGGTATTTTTTTCAATCATAAATACAATCGTTAAATAGTTTCCGACTCAATTGAATCTGATGTTGATTTAAAATCCAGAGTTCTGTTTTTTGGAGGCAAATAATAAACTCTTGGTTTTGTTCCCAACTCGGGCATTAATTGGTAACCAGCATTTGCTTTTAATAATTCACTTAATCGAACAGTATCTTTGCTTGTTCCGTTGGTAACCGCATCTTCATTTTCGTCGCCAAAATAATAAACACCATTGGGACAGGCCGAAACACAGTAGGGCAGTTTGTCTTCACGCAAGTGATCGGCACTAAAGAGACATTTTGAAATGGTACCTTTTTTTTGTGGAACATTTAGTTCAACATTGTAAGGAGTATCTTTATATTTTTCAGCATCCTTTGGTTCAAACCAATGAAAAATACGTGCAGAATAAGGACATGCGGACATGCAGAAACGGCAACCTATGCAGCGTTCATTGTCAATTAGCACAATCCCATCCTGACGTTTATATGTTGCATCAACAGGGCAAACAGCAACGCAAGGCGGATTATCGCAATGCTGACATGGCTTTGACATATGATAAGGCGCAGTTTTAGATGTATCTTGCATTTGCAGAACCTGCATATGATATTGGTATGGATGCAATTCATGCGCACTCTGGCAGGCTGAAATACACTTGCGCGCATTCTTGCACTTCGAAAGATCGACAACCATAACCCATCTTTTTCCTTTTATTCCTTCCCTACCTTGAGTTTGATTTACTTCATCCACTGATTTCTCAATAAACTCCATGCTCAATGAATCTACTTCTACAAGTTTGTTATCCATTGTGAGCAGCTTGGTTTTCTTTCCAGTCTTATCTTTTGCTTTTTCAAAATTAAATGCAGAATACATTGCACCTCCACCTGCCAAAAGCCCAGCACCGACAAGTCCGATTTTTTTTAAAAAATTTCTTCTTGCATTTTCATTCTTTTCTTCAGGCTCATTTTCCATAGTCGGAATATTTTCAAAAAAAAATTCTAAAACTAAATTTTGTTATATTTTTCACTTCAAACATACAACAAAATTTCGTTAATTTACAATGTTTTTAATAAATATATTTATATATCTGTTATTAAATTAAGTATTATGATACTGAAAAACTTGTTGGTAAAGGTTTTCCGCTTTTATTACGATGGATTTCGTGGCAGCACTCTTAGAAAAAAATTATTGCTGCTTATTATCATAAAGCTTTGTATTATGTTTTTGATTTTGAAAATTTTCTTTTTTAAAGATTTTTTAAATACCCATTTCAGCAACGATACTGATAAGGGCAATTATGTTATTGAAAAATTAACCGGAAAAAATTAATATTATGATTGAAAACATCGACTTATCAATGGTTGATTGGGCGCGGGCACAATTTACGCTTACAGCACTGTACCATTGGTTATTTGTGCCTTTAACACTGGGACTTACATTCGTAATTGCAATAATGGAAAGCATTTATGTTAAAACTGGCGATGAAGAGTGGAAAAAGATCACTAAATTCTGGATGAAACTCTTTGGAATTAATTTCGCCATTGGTGTTGCAACGGGAATTATCATGGAATTTCAGTTTGGAACCAACTGGTCAAATTACTCATGGTTTGTAGGTGATATTTTTGGCGCACCGCTCGCAATTGAAGGGATCATGGCCTTTTTCCTTGAATCCACATTTATTGCAATCATGTTTTTTGGATGGAATAAAGTGAGTAAAAAAGCACATTTAACGGCTTCATGGCTTGTGGCATTGGGTTCAAACCTTTCGGCCTTATGGATATTGGTTGCCAATGCATGGATGCAAAGCCCTGTTGGAATGCACTTCAACCCTGATACTGCTCGAAGCGAAATGCTAGATTTTTGGGCGGTACTCCTCTCGCCTATTGCTCAAAACAAATTCTTGCACACCATTTTTTCATCTTATATTGTTGCATGTATGTTTGTGGTTGCAGTAAGTTCATGGTTTTTACTTAAAAAAAGAAATTTATTGCTAGCCAAACGCAGTATCATAATTGCTGCAACTTTCGGCCTTATAAGCTCTATTTTTACTGCATTTACGGGCGATGGTTCTGCTTTTCAGGTTGCAAAAGCACAGCCTGCAAAATTAGCAGCCATGGAAGGCTTATATCATGGCAAAAAGCAAGCAGGTCTTGTTGCTTTTGGAATTCTTAATCCATCCAAAACAATAGAAAATAATGAAGATCCTTTTCTGTTCAAACTTGAATTTCCAAAATTACTTTCTTTGCTAAGCTTTCGCGATGCCGATGCTTTTGTTCCCGGAATTAATGATTTGATAAATGGAAATCTTGAAAACAAAATCATTTCAACTGATGAAAAAATAATCAAAGGCAAAACGGCTATTGCTGCTCTTGCACAATATAAGGAGGCAAAAAAAACGGGCAATACTGTTCTTGCTGACAGTTCACGTGCCGTTTTTGAAAGCAATTACAAATACCTTGGTTACGGATATCTGAATGATTCCAAGAGCATTATTCCCAATGTTCCTATGACGTTTTACAGCTTTCATATTATGGTAATACTTGGAGTATCTTTTATATTTCTCTTCATAATTATTTTATACTTTTCGGTAAATGATAATTTAGAAAAAAGAAAATTCTGGCTTCGCATAGGTATTTGGGCTTTTCCACTGGCTATTATTTCTTCAATGTCGGGATGGATTGTTTCAGAAGTAGGTCGGCAGCCATGGGCAATTCAGGATTTATTGCCAACAGCAATTGCAACATCCAATATTGATGCGTCTGCTGTTCAAATAACATTTCTCATGTTTGCTGCTCTATTTACAACACTTTTGATTGCAGAAATACGAATCATGTTAAAAGCCATTAAATCAAAGAATGAAGGAGGTTCAAATGTTTGAAACTATGTCGTTATACCAATTGCAGCAATACTGGTGGGTTATAGGCTCATTGCTAGGTGCACTGCTTGTTTTTCTTTTGTTTGTTCAGGGCGGACAAACCCTGATTTCGCAGGTTTCCAAAACACCTGAAGAACGTAACATGGTTGTGAACTCACTTGGCCGTAAATGGGAATTCACATTCACAACTCTGGTAACCTTTGGTGGCGCTATGTTTGCCGCATTTCCTCTTTTTTATTCTACCAGTTTCGGAGGCGCTTACTGGGTGTGGATGATCATTCTTTTTTGTTTTATTATTCAAGCAGTTTCGTATGAATTCCGACGAAAACCAGGCAATTTTTTAGGCACAAAAGTTTATGATGCATTTCTTTTTATTAATGGAAGTCTGGGTGTAGTTTTACTTGGCGCAGCTGTAGCTACTTTCTTTACTGGATCGGCATTTTCTGTTTCCGAATACAACCAGTCAACATGGGCTGTTAACTCACGTGGACTTGAAGCCGCTTTAAACATTGACAATTTGGCTCTTGGTCTTGCTGTATTATTTCTTGCCCGAATTCTGGGATCCCTTTATTTTATCAACAATATTGATCATGAAGAAATTGTTAAACGCGCTAAAAAACAAGTTCTTTACAACACCATTCCATTCCTTATATTATTTCTGTTCTTTATAGTGAGATTGATTTTAATGGATGGATTTGCTTATGATCCTCAAACAAAAATTGTTTCAATGGAATCGTACAAATATTTGAATAATTTGCTTGAAATGCCTGTATTCCTGGTGCTTTTTCTAATTGGTGTTGTTTTAGTTTTATTTGGAATTTTTGTTACGCTTTTTAAAAATAGTAAAAAAGGAATTTGGTTTAGTGGATTGGGAACGGTATTAACGGTATTTGTATTGCTCGGAATTGCCGGATTCAACTATACTTGCTTCTACCCTTCAAACTTCAATTTACAGAGTTCGCTGACCATTGAAAATGCATCTTCAAGTCATTATACACTTAGCGCTATGAGCTATGTTTCGCTCATGATTCCTTTTGTAATTGCATATATTTATTATGCATGGCGAATGATGGATAAAAAACAAATTAACGCTGAAGAAATTCAAGAAGACGATCACGCATACTAATATTTAAAACTATGAACGAACATATTAATTCAATAATTTGGTATTTTAGCTGGCCTATACTTATTTTTATTTCTTACAGAATTGTTTTGGCAATGCTGAAAATATTTAATAAGAACCTAAAAAAAACAGAAATTCAGGATTCTAAAGATGCGAGTTAAAAAGGATAATCAGAACAAACAAAAAGTTCAACTTCCAATAAAAAGCAATAAATCCAAGTCAACAAATGTGCTTTGGTTTATATTTATTCTCATTTCATTGTGTCTGGTTATTTACTATAAAACTTTTCATTATGCATTTGTTGCATTCGACGACAATGCTAAAGTTTATGAAAACCCACTGATAACAACCTTATCTTTATCTCAGATACGGCTATTCTTTACTTCATTTGTGTTCCATACTTATACGCCTTTGTCATTGCTTTCTTATGCAATTGACTATTCGCTATGGCAATTATCACCCGGTGGATATCATACCGTAAATGTGGTGTTACATGTTGTTAACGTACTTTTTGTTTTTATTTTTATAAGAAGATTTTCAGGCAATCAGATTACTGCATTTATTGCAGCAATGTTGTTTGCCATTCACCCTTTAAATGTTGAAACAGTTGCTTGGATATCGGAGCGCAGCAATTTGCTGTATGCTTTGTTTTTTATTCTTTCCTTGTACTTTTATTCTGTATATACAGAAACTAAAAAGAAAAGCATTTTGCTGCTCACATTTATCTGTTTTCTGCTTTCACTGCTTTCCAAACCAGGAGCTGTTTTAATTCCTGTTGTTTTTGTATTAATGGATATTTACAAAAAGAATAGTTTTAATACAAAAAAGTATTTACAGTTATCATTGTTTTTCGTTTTCGCACTTGCTACAGGTATTGTGGCACTATATGCATCAAAGGTTACTGGCAATATCAGGGATATTTCTTCCTCATTCAATTGGTTGGACAGACTTTCAATTGCATCATATTCCTTAAGTGTATATTTAATCAAATTCTTTTTACCGTTTAACCTTTCCGCACTATATCCATTTCCTGAAAAATCAGGAACATTTTTGCCAATGATATATTCATTTTCATTGTTGGTTCCGATACTACTTTTATTTTTCGTTTTAAAAACAAAGCAACTAAAAAATGTGCTTGCTTTTGGCTTACTCTTTTTTGTGGTCAACATTTCTATTGTGCTTATGTTAGTTCCTGTTGGCGGCAATTTCATGATTGCAGAACATTTTGTTTACGTTCCATATATTGGCTTGTGTTTTATTGCAGGAACATGGATTTCGGGAATTATTTCAAACAAATATCTTTTGAATCCAAAATATAAACCATTTATTATTCCAGCTTTGATTGCAGTTATTCTGACTTTTTCAATTGTCTCTAATATCCGAACAAATGTTTGGAAAAACGGAAAATTTCTATTTTCTGACATGATTAAAAAATGCCCTGAGCAAGCAATGGGCTATTATGGTTTGGGAATTGTGAATTACATGGAAGGCGATCTTAAAAGTGCATTGGCACACCAAACTGCTGCAATTATGGCCGATTCAACCTACTCTGATGCATGGTATAATCGAGGTATCATTTATAAAGAGCAAAAGCTTTTTGATTTGGCTCTGGTTGATTTAAACCAAGCTATTAAATTAACAGAAAATAAAAACTATAAGGCATTTTGCGACCGTGGAAATATCTATCTGAATTCCGGTGATACTTTAAAAGCGATGGAAGATTACAACACATCCATTAAAATATACAACAAATACGCCTCCTCTTTTTATAATCGTGGGCGGTTGAAAAACGACTTAAAAGACTATGAAGGCGCAATACTTGATTTCGACCAAGCCATATCAATTGACAAATTTGATGCAAATGCCTTAAATAATAGAGCTACTGCAAAATTCTTTCTCAATGATCTACAGGAATCAATCACGGACTATGACCAGGCCATTAAAATAGATTCAAAAAATGGATTATATTTCAGAAATCGTGGATTATCCTATTTGGCACTTAAAGATTCCATAAAAGCCTGTGATGATTTCTATCAGGCATATTCTCTCGGATTTAAGGGTGCTGGAGCACAACTTAAAAAATATTGCAATTAATTGTACCTTTGTTTTTTATTTTACATTTCAAATGATTCTGTTTTATTCCACTCAAATCATCGACAATATTATTACTCTGAATGAGGGTGAGTCGTTGCATTGTATTAAAACACTGCGCCACAAACAAGGCGACAAGATATCTATTACCGACACAAAAGGGAATTTGTTTAAAGCAGAAATTATTGACGAAGATTCGAGGAAAACCATTGCAGAAATTATTGAAAAAGCTGAATATCAAATTCCTGATTACAATCTTCATATCGCTGTTGCACCTACAAAAAACCCCGACCGCATAGAGTGGTTTATCGAAAAAGCAACTGAAATAGGCATTTCCGAATTCACGCCAATAATATGCAGACATTCGGAGAAAAAGCATATTAATATATCTCGTATTGAAAGAATTATGGTTGCTGCAGCTAAGCAATCTCTTAAATGTTTTTTCCCAACAATAAATCCGGCTACTTCTTTCAGCGAGATAATTAAAATTAATTCTTTTAGCAATAAATTTATAGCAACCTGTAACACCGAAATTGCTTCAAAAAACATCAAAGAAGTTTACACAAAAAATTCTGATACATTAATATTAATTGGTCCAGAAGGTGATTTTAACAACGAAGAAATAAATTTCGCCATTCAAAATGGATTCCAACCAATAAATTTAGGAAAAAACCGTTACAGAACTGAAACAGCAGCACTGATCGCCTGCGCTGCAATTCGCTTTATCAATGACTGATCTTATGAAAAAGCTTTTGTATATTTTAGGTTTTATTTTGCTTACTTCATTTGCACCTATTGGCGGTGTTCAGTTTGCAGTTGTTAAATATAAAGGCGGAGGCGATTGGTATGCGAATCCTACATCGGTATCCAATCTTGTGAAATTTTGCAATACAAATATAGGGACCAGTTTTAACGAAGAAGTTGCAAACGTTGATGTTGGCAGTACCGAAATATTTAATTATCCTTTTGTTGATATAACGGGTCATGGAAATATACTCTTTAACACACAGGAAGTTGAAAACCTAAGGAATTACATGATCGGTGGCGGATTTCTGCATATTTCTGACAATTACGGATTAGATACTTTTATTCGACGAGAAATGAAAAAAGTATTCCCCGAGTTTGATTTTATTGAATTGCCTTTTACACATGAAATCTATCATCAAAAGTATAATTTTGCCAATGGCTTACCAAAGATTCACGAACACGATGGTAAAGCACCTCAGGGATTTGGACTCATATACGAAGGACGCTTGGTTTGTTTCTACGATTATGAATGCGATTTAGGCGATGGCTGGGAAGATCAGAGCGTGCACAAAGATTCTGATGCCACCAGATTAAAAGCCTTGCAAATGGGCGCAAACATTGTTCAATACGTTTTCAATCAATAAAAATTATTCTCACAAAGAAGCGAATAAGAGGTTGTTTAAATTTTAAAACATGAAATTATTGTGCCCCTATTCTCGATACTTTTTCTATCGTCACTTCGAGTCCGCTCTTAAAAAAATAATCAATTACAAAAATGTATGCGGGTATCGAGAAGCGACGATAGAAAAACTCGAATTGACGGGGCATAATTAAAATTTTATATGAAATTTAAACAGATTCTAAGTAAAATTATTTTTTGCTATCTGCTCTTTTTGTGCTTCAGTAAATCCCTAAAAGTGTTAATGTTTGCAAAATATTCGGGATAATAAAATGGTTCATGAATAACATTTACTGGTTTAAAACGGACAATATTAAATGCATCAGGAATTTTACTGTTTCCATTCTCTGCAAAAGTTTTATAAATATCCCGCATGTTTTTATGATAAAAACCACACAAGGGTTCATAATGACTGGTCTCAATTTCAGGAATTACAATATCCTGATTGGAAATATGATTGAAAAGAAAGTGATACAATTCAGGAGTAACATTTGGTGTGTCAACTGATAAAACGAAATTTATTTCAGTACGGGTTTGGTTCAGGCAACTTAGTAATCCGCCAAGTGGACCAAATTCGAGAATTTCATCAGGTACAATTTCATAACCGAATTGCTGATAATCCGGGTGATTTGCACTTACAAGTATTCTGCCAGCAATCTGCTCCAAAGTCTTAATCGCGTATGAAATCAATGGCAGCCCATTAAAATCAATCAAACCTTTTTCTGTTCCCATACGTGAGCTTTTCCCGCCGGAGAGTATTATCCCTGTAACCGATGATTTATCCATATTATTCATTATGAGGGAAAAATAAACAACAGTCGCCGTAGCTTAAAAATCTGTAATTGTTCGCAAGTGCATGATCATAAATTTTTTTCCAATTTTTTCCAATAAGTGCTGAAACCAGCAAAAGTAAAGTGCTCCCGGGCTGATGAAAATTGGTAACCAAAGCATCGCACATCTTAAAACTATAACCGGGAACAATCATGATTCGGGTAGATCCATTTATCGAATCCAACTTTTGATCGTTCATAAAATCAAGAATGGTTTCGAGTGTTTCTTTTCGCGAAACAGCTTTACTTTGCGATTCAAATGCTTCCCATTGAGAGATTTTAAAATTGGTTTCATCCAAATAGCGATCATGAGCAATTTGATCACCAATCCAATAAAGGCTCTCGAGCGTTCGCACAGAAGTTGTTCCAACTATTGTCCAGTGTTTTTCAGCATTTTTATAAAGAGATTCTATTGTGCTTTTAAGAATTATAAACGGTTCGGAATGCATGGCATGATTCAACACATTTGGATCAGTAATAGGTTTGAAAGTTCCGGCACCAACGTGGAGTGTAAGATATTCCGGATGAATATTCTTATCTAACAATGATTGCATAACCTTATCAGTGAAATGCAGACCTGCAGTAGGAGCTGCTACAGAACCGTCGTTTCTGGCAAAAATAGTTTGGTAACGAATTGCGTCGCTGGCCTCATCACTGCGTTTCATGTACGGAGGCAAAGGAATGTGGCCGGAATGTTCCAGTACTTCCGAAAATGTTAATTGTGAAGGAGTCCAGGAAAAAGAAATTAAAAACACTCCATTTTCTTCACCGATTTTTTTAGCGGAAATTTCCGCATTGGTATCTTTTGCAGAAAAACTCAGTAAAAGGTTGCCATCCTTCCATCTTTTGTTATTTCCAACAAGACATTTCCAAACACATTCTCCTCTTTGGTGGAACATGGTCTGAATCTCCCGTGGTTCATGAGGTTCGAGGCAAAAGATCTCTATCTGAGAACCGCTTTCTTTTTTAAAGAGCAGCCGTGCACGGACAACCCTTGTGTTGTTGAAAATAAGTAAACTCTCCGTTGGAAGATAATTTTCAAGATTATTGAATGTTTCATCAATAATTTTATTGTCATTGAAAATCAATAGTTTTGAAGTATCTCTTTCTTCAAGCGGAAATTGTGCAATCCGCTCATCAGGAAGATTATAAATGAAATCGTCAATATTTATTGAATCAGGTTTTTTCATCTGTTAATGCGTCAATAAAGAAAATGCAGAAATTATTTTTGAATAGAGATCATGAAATAACGCGTTTGAAATCAATTGCAAATTTAATAATTTAAGCAAGACGAAATATTTGCGTTAACGTCAAATTGATTTTTGTATTTTCGCAGAAGAATCTATACAATGAAAAAACACATTCCGAATACAATAACTTCTTTAAACCTTGTTTGTGGCTGTATTGGAATTGGTATGGTATTTCAGGGCGACCTAGAAAATGCATCTTACTTGATGTTACTTGCAGCAGTTTTTGATTTTTTGGATGGATTTGTTGCCAGAATGTTAAAAGTAAGTTCTGCTTTTGGAAAAGAAATGGATTCACTTGCTGATTTGGTAAGTTTTGGCGTATTGCCGGGACTTATAGTATTTGTAATGCTGAATGGATGTGTTGATGAAACCACGACCTATGTCCGTTATTTCCCATATATTGCTTTTCTTATTCCTGTGTTTTCCGGTTTACGTCTTGCAAAATTTAATATTGATGAAAGGCAAGGAGATAGTTTTATCGGGCTTCCTACACCAGCAAATGCATTATTTTTCGCATCATTTCCTTTAATTCTTACTTATCAGAGCGATGAATTTGTAATGATTTCAGGGCTGATTTCTAAGCCGGTTGTGCTGATGTTGCTTTCTGTATTAATGTCCTTACTGCTTGTATCCGGGCTTCGTTTATTTGCATTGAAATTTAAAAGTTTTAGTATTAAAGGAAATGAGATAAAATATCTTTTTCTGTTATTATCTCTGTTGCTGGTTCTGGTGATGCAATATGCCGCAGTTCCATTAATTCTGATTTTTTATATTCTTTTATCATTAATTAATAATCTTGTTAAAAAATGAAATTCCGCGCCGAAATTAATGTTATGCCACTTAAGGCATTGCTCGATCCTCAGGGAAAAGCTGTAAGTTCAAGTATGAAGAATATCGGATTACCCGAAATTACAAATGTACGTATTGGGAAGCATATTACGCTGGAAGTGGAAGCAGAATCAGCCACTATTGCAAACGAAAAAGTGGATGCAGCTTGTAAAAAACTTCTTGCGAATTTAATAATGGAAACCTATGAATTTGTGGTTTTAGAGCTATAAGATTTATGTCCGACAACGAAAAACTTGTTACAATTCGTACATACTCATACCACAATGAGAGTCTGATTGATAAAGCTAAGCTCGAATCAGCGGGAATTCCTTGTATGCTTGCTGATGAAAACACCATTTTGATTCAACCGTTTTATTCCAATGCAATTGGAGGTATTAAGCTTCAGGTAATGGA
>JBBQSF010000087.1:0-13615 GCA_038214085.1 Bacteroidales bacterium
TGCAAACGGGCACGTATTTCATTTTCTCTGGCATTGTTTCCTGGATTATATATTTTCTTGCCGGCAATTTTTTCAGGAAGAAATTCTAGGTCGGCAAAATTCCCCGGATGGTCATGAGCATACTTGTATTGCTTGCCATAACCAAGTTCTTTCATGAGTTTTGTGGGGGAATTTCGCAAATGCAATGGAACAGGCAAATCACCAGTTTTTTCAATCAATGCAAGGGCATCATCAATGGCAAGATAAGAAGCATTGCTTTTTACAGAAGTTGCAAGATAAACTGCGGTCTGCGATAAAATAATCCGGCATTCGGGATAACCAATAACATCGATAGCTTGAAAGCACGAATTGGCAAGTAAAAGCGCATTAGGATTGGCATTTCCAATATCTTCCGAAGCAAGAATTAACATACGCCGTGCAATAAACTTCGGGTCCTCCCCTCCTGCTATCATCCGCGCCAGCCAATACACTGCGGCATTCGGGTCGCTGCCACGCAAGGATTTTATAAATGCAGAAATAATATCGTAATGCTGCTCCCCTTTTTTGTCGTACAAAGCAATATTCTGCTGAATTACCAACAATACTTTTTTATCAGTAATTGAAATGTTTTCTGAATTTTCTGAATTTACAACCAGTTCTAAAGCATTTAATAATTTACGAGCATCGCCTCCGGAAATCCGCAGCAATGCTTCATGTTCAGTGATCTCAATTTTAATTTTCTTTTCCGTTTCTAGAAATATTCTTGCATTATCAAGCAAAGCTAGAAGTTCTTTTACTTCCAAATCTTTCAAAACATAAACCTGACATCGTGATAATAATGGTGATATCACTTCAAAAGAAGGGTTTTCGGTGGTCGCGCCAATAAGTGTTACAATTCCTTTTTCCACTGCTCCAAGCAAAGAATCTTGTTGTGATTTGCTGAAACGGTGAATTTCATCAATAAAAAGTACAGCATTTTCGCCTGATTC
This sequence comes from Bacteroidales bacterium, assembly GCA_038214085.1. GTDB lineage: Bacteria > Bacteroidota > Bacteroidia > Bacteroidales > CG2-30-32-10 > JBBQSF01. Next base: position 969 of record JBBQSF010000087.1, read on the forward strand.
CTTAGCTTTTTCAAAAACGGCTCGAACATCTTTTACGCCAGAATTAATAGCGCTTAGCGTATAAAATGGCCGATGGAGTTGTTGCGAAATAATGTATGCAAGTGTTGTTTTCCCAACGCCCGGAGGTCCCCAGAAAATCATGGAAGGAATGTTACCCGAAATTATAGAATTTCTTAAAATTGCGCCTTCACCAACAAGATGTTTCTGCCCAATATATTCATCAAGGTTTCTAGGCCTTACTTTTTCAGCCAATGGTATAAAATGATTCATGCTATTTAATATTATATGATTCGAGAAAATCTGTTATTGCAGAATAAATTATGTCAAGGTCTTCGTCCGAAATACAATACGGAGGCAGTATATATAAAATGTTTCCCAATGGCCGCATAAGAATTCCCTTTGCCATAAAAAAATCATAAATTGAAGTTCTTATATTGCTATGATAGGAAGTTCCTTCAGAAGTTTTAAGTTCAATAGCCAGAATTGTTCCTGTTGACCTGACTTCCGAAACACTTTGATAATGCTGAATTTGTTTTCGAAAAACATCGTTCCTGAAACTTATTCGCAGAACATTTTCTTCGCAAGTTTTATCTTCATACAAATCAAGGCTGGCTATAGCTGCTGCACATGACAAAGGATTGCCAGTGTATGAATGCCCATGGTAAAGAGTTTTTGTTTTATCTTCGGAAAGAAAAGCATTGTAAATTTTTTCGTTGCATGATGTTACACCCATTGCCATAAAACCACCTGTAATTCCTTTAGACAGGCATATAATATCTGGTTTATTTTTCAAGCGATCGGTTGCAAAAAAAGTTCCTGTGCGGTAAAAGCCCGTCATTACTTCATCAGCAATGGTAATAATATTTTTCTCATTACAAATTGCAAGCATTTCATCCAGAATTTCCGGTGCATACATAACCATTCCTGCCGCTCCTTGAACAAGTGGTTCAAAAATAAATGCAGCCACATCATCTGATTTTGCTGCCTTCTGCAATTGAAGAAATGAAATTTCCTCCTGACCTTTTACCGGAACATCAATAAATTCAACATCAAATAATAAATCAGAAAACGGTGTTGTAAAAACACTTCGTCCACTAACCGACATAGCGCCAAAAGTATCACCATGATAGGCATTTCGGAATGCAATTATTTTTTGTTTTTTTAATCCATTGTTTGTCCAGAATTGCAAAGCCATTTTCAGTGCAACTTCCACAGCAGTGGATCCATTATCAGAATAAAATATTTTTTTATGATTTAATGGAAGATGTTTTAGCAATCGTTCTGCAAGCTCCACAGCCGGCTCATGTGTGAATCCGGCAAATATTACATGTTCCAGTTTCATCAATTGCTCCGAAATTTTTGAAGCAATATATTTGTTGCAATGCCCTAGTGTGTTTACCCACCATGATGAAATTGCATCGATATATTTTTTGTTATTTTCATCATAAATATATGCGCCCTCACCTTTTACAATTGCAACAGGCATTCCTGACGTTTGCATTTGTGTATAAGGATGCCAAATCACCTCTTTATCGCGTTCGGAAATTGATTTCATAATTCTATTCTATTTGAAGCTCAAACTATAATTTTTCTGTAAAAATTTCTTTGTCAATCACTGCAACCGCATCTTCCACAACTTTATAAAATGCAGTATTAACGCCTGATTCCCATTTTTGTGTACTTCCATTAGTACAAAAGATCACAGCTTTTTGGGTTTCTTTGCTGAAGTACATACAACTGAGCAAACCATAGCCATCGCCTAAGTGTCCACACATTTTCAAATCACGAAAATAATTATCACACCCTTTCGTAGCGGTTAAAAGCTGAAATCCAAGTCCCCATGATAAAAATTGGTTTTCATAATTATCGCCATTAATACCATTGTATTTCCAAACAGTTTTTGTCATCAATTCAGCAGTTTCTTTTTTCAATAACTGGATACTATTGAATTCCCCATTGTTCATGTGCATGATCATAAATTTTGCTAAATCGGTAAGGCTCGACCTCATTCCACCTTGTGGCCCGAACATCATGCCATTAGAACCGGGAATATATGCAGAATAATCTTTCGCCATTGGGTTTTTAAAATGGTAATCATCGATGCCTGCAATCAATTGCATTTGGTTATTTTCGTATAATGCAGCAATATCATGATAATTGGGGATGTCACACACATTAAAACTTGCATTCATTTGCAGCGGCTCAAAAATATTTTTTCTACAGAAAACATCAAATCGCTCAGCACTGACTTTTTCAATAATTGCGGCAATAATTCCATAATTCAGATTGCTATAACAGAAATAAGTTCCAGGCATTTCATTTCCCCAAACATCAGCAGAATAATAATTCCCTTTTATTGTCAAAAGATTTTCGAGTAATGGCGGCTCATTTAAGTGATATGAGTCCGATAAAAATTTATCATAAAACTCATTATCACGTATTCCAGAAGTATGCGAAAGCAGCATTGCAGGTGTGATTGAAATTTCCGGAAAATTCGGATTCTTTAAATTATACCCAAGCACATCCCCAATATCTTCATTCAACGAGATTTTCCCTTTTTCAACAAGCATCATGAAAGCAGTTGCATTGACAGTTTTTGAAATAGATGCCATTCGATATAAAGTCTGATCAGAAACCTTTTTTTTGGATGTAACATTCGACAATCCAAATGAACCAGAATACGCAAAAGAACCATCTTCTATTGCAAGAACCGACATCCCTATTAGATTATGGTACTGATATATTTCTGACAATTTACGTTCGATTTCATTCATAAAACAGTTGCTATTTTGAAGATAGTTCTTTGATACAAAGATACTATTTTTGTAAAGTTTTTATTTTATATAGTATGTTGATAAATTTTGTAGACTTATTACTCAATTAATTAAAATGTTTCTATTTTTGTAAAGAATATTTTCGAACATGAAACTTTCCAAAAAAAGTGAATACGCCTGCTTGGCACTTATTGATCTTTCCACAAATTACAATTTGGATTATGTTAAAATTGGGGATATTTCTAATCGGTGGTCGATTCCAAAAAAGTTTTTAGAACAGATACTTTTAAATTTAAAGACGTCTGGCTATGTAAAAAGCAAAAAAGGATCAGTTGGCGGTTACAAACTCAATAAGACTCCAGAGCAGATCACACTTGCGGAAATCATCCGACTAATGGATGGCGCCCTTGCTCCTGTTGAATCAGCAAGTAAATATTTTTACGAAAACTCACCTGTTGAACAAAGTAAAAAATTAATTTCCATTTTCATTGATATCCGGGATTATATTTCCGATCGACTTGAGAAAATTACTTTTAAAGATTTAATTTAAGTTTTAGTATTTGTTTTTTATTATTTTTGCTTTTTATTATCTACTAAATCCATAGATTTAATATTATTTAAAACTCTCATAATCAATAACATGAAAAAACAACTTTTATCATTTGTAATAACTATCTTCTTTGGAGTAATGGTTTCAAACTCTGTTTTTGCTCAGTTTTCAATAAGCGGTGAATTCCGTACTAGAGCCGAATATAGAAATGGATATAAAAAACTTACCGATACCGACAATAATTACGCAGCATTTATAAGTCAACGCAGCAGGTTGGCAATAGCATTCAAAAATGAAAAAATAAAAACAAATCTTTCATTTCAAGATGTGAGAGTATGGGGTGATGAAACTTTTAAAACGGATGCTGTAGGTGTAAATCTTTATGAAGCATGGATTGAAATGCCAATTTGCGACAGTCTTTTAGTAAAATTCGGAAAACAGGAACTGATTTACGACAACGAACGTCTGTTAAGCAATACAAACTGGAATCAACTTGGATTTACACACGACGCAATAGTATTAAAATTTAAGACTAATGGATTGAATATCCATCTTGGTGGCGCATTCAATCAATCAGCAGAAAACGTATTTGGAACTGATTATACAAAAAATGTTGACAATTATAAATCGCTGACATATCTATGGATTTCTAAAAAGCTTTCTGATAATTTTAAAATTTCAGCATTAGGAATTGCAGATGCCTACCAGAAAGCAGGAACTCTTAATACAATGTATCTTAGAGGAACTTATGGGTGTACTGCAGAATATGCTGTTGACAAGAAATATGGTATATCATTACGTGGTTTTTATCAAAACGGTAAGCTTTCAACCGGTCAGAAAGTGGCTGCTTATTATGGAAAAGCAGACATTAACTATTATGTAACACCCAAGATAAATCTTATTTTAGGAACAGAATATATAAGTGGTACAGATGCGTCAGATACTGTAAATAAAAAAAGCAATGTATTCAGTACACTTTATGGAACAGGTCATAAATTCAATGGTAACATGGATTATTTCACCAATATGCCAAAGGACACTAAGGGTGCTGGATTAGTGAACCCATATCTTTCGGTTAATATAAAATTGTCAGATAAAACAATGCTGATTGCAGACTTACATTACTTCATGCTGCAAAACAATTATATTTTCAATAATAAAACCATTGGCAAAGCACTTGGTGAAGAAATAGATCTTTCAATAAAGCAGAATTTTTCAAATGAAGTAAGTCTGTTGGCTGGTGTATCAGCTTTACAAGGAACTGAATCATTAAGTTACATCTGTGGTGGAAATTACCATACAATATCAACTTGGGCTTACGTAATGCTTACTGTAAAGCCAACATTTTTTAAAACAGACAAGAAATAACCTTTCCAGATTATTTTTTTCTTAAAATTTCAAATCAAAATTGGTTAGTTTTGTCCTGAAATTTAATTTATGATTCGGTTCATTAAAAAGTTTTTTGATCAGAATGGACATCTGGCGCGATTCCGTGGGTTAGAAGTACTTAAATATATAGGGCCTGGTTTGCTTGTTACCATTGGATTTATTGATCCAGGAAATTGGGCAGCCGATATGGCCGCAGGTTCAATGTTTGGGTATTCCCTTTTGTGGGTAATCACTCTTTCAACAATAATGTTAATTGTACTGCAACACAATGTTGCACATTTGGGAATTGCCACTGGGCTGTGCCTCTCTGAAGCAGCAAATCTTCATTTAAAAAAATGGGCATCCCGACCAATTCTCTCCACTGCAATTGGGGCTTCCATTTCAACATCTATTGCAGAAATCATGGGTGGTGCAATAGCGTTAAACATTCTTTTTGAAGTTCCAATAAAAATAGGTTCAATAATAGTTTGTGGGATAGTTTGGGTTATGCTTTTGTCCAATTCATACTCCCGTATTGAAAAATGGATTATTGGTTTTTTAGCGGCAATCGGACTTTCATTTTTTTATGAACTTTTCCTTGTTGACGTTGCTTGGCCTGATGCAATAAAAGGATGGATAATTCCGAGTTTTCCGCACAATTCAATGTTGATAATTATGAGCGTACTTGGTGCAGTGGTAATGCCACATAATCTTTTTCTGCATTCCGAAATTATTCAAAGCCGTCAGTGGAATCTTAAAGATGAAAAAATAATAAAAAAACAACTTGATTACGAATTTACGGATACCTTACTGTCAATGATTGTTGGCTGGGCAATTAATAGCGCATTATTATTGCTTGCGGCATCTGTGTTTTATGATAAAAAGATTGTTGTTGACGACCTGCAGCAAGCCGAACAAATGCTCTCCCCTTTGCTTGGCAAAAGTGCAGGGGTTGTTTTTGCATTGGCATTGTTATTTGCAGGATTGGCATCAACAATTACTTCTGCAATTTCAGGTGGGTCTATTTTTGCTGGATTGTACAATGAGCCTTATGATATTAAGGACAACCACTCGCGCTTTGGAATTGGATTGAGTTTGCTTCCCGCTCTGCTGATAATATTCCTAATTAGTAATCCTTTTCAGGCCCTGATAATTTCCCAGATGATTCTTTCTGTTCAATTGCCTTTTACTATTTTCCTTCAACTTTATCTCACTTCATCAAAAAAGGTAATGGGAATTTATGCCAATAAATTATCTACAACTATTACTATAAGCATAATTGCTGCAATTGTAACGGTATTGAATATTATTTTATTTATTGGATTTTTTAGCAATTAAACTTTCAGGAGCTTGCTGTCAAATTGATATTCGAGATACGAATCATCGTTTTTTTTAGGTAAAGAAAAATTTGTACTCATATTTTTCTTAACAGAATCGAGTAATTCCTGATCTTTCGAATCAATTGAGTCCACAACATATTTTCCTTCAGCATCAATATGATAGGCAATTTTGAGAACACCTTCAATCATTTTATTACTTTCCTTTGACAAAATTTGAACTTTCTTTTCGATATAACAAGTGGAATCACAGCGTTTGCCATCACGAGTTCCATTAGCGAAAGAATGAGCAGAAAATGAAATAAAAACGACTGATAAAATTAATTTGGCGAAGGACTGAGTCTTCATAATTTGATTTTTCTAAAATACACCATCACGAAATTAATAATATTATATGAATCCACCAAAATAATATATTTTTTAATTCACCCATTAGCCCTTATAATTACAGAAGGTTTATTCGAAGTCAATTGGGCAATAATAGAATTAATTTTTCGAAGTTGTCTCTTTTCGAAGTTTTAAATATTTTCTGTTTGAAAAGACATACAATATAAATAACAATACCGTAAGTGAAATCAATACACCTCCTGAAATATAAATAATCATTGTGATGCGGGAATATTCAGAGATCTTTTTCGACAAATCATTGTTTTCAGTATTCAATGATTCTTTCTCAATCTGAAGGTTTTTAATTTTAGTTTTAATAGCTGAATATGATTCAATTATCCTTGTATCAACAATAACTATTTTTTTCAGAATGTCAACTATAGCTTTATAGTCTTTAATAGTCAACTCTTTTCCCGGAATACTCAGTTGCTGATATTTTTCATTTAATGTAGTTCTTTGTTGCAAAAGGCTGTCGGCAGGTTGTGCAGGCAAGTTGACGTAGAAGCAAAAAAATGCTAAGAATACAATAATAGTTTTTTTCATTTCTTACTGGATTTAAATTCAAATTATAAAAAACACTCGCAGAAAATTATTTTCAGACTTCATAATGTAGAATCTGCAAGTTAATCTTCGTAATAGCTTTCGTTATAGGTGTATGCGTACCTGTAACTGTTTGTATATCTTCCATATTTACCGTAGGTATTCTTTTTAAACATTACATCATTTAACAAGAAGCATACATTTTTAAGACCAGTAGTTTTCACAATATCGTTAACATCTTTTACTACTTTTTTACTTGTGTAATTGAAACGGGTAACGTAAATATTTATGTCTGCGTGCTTCATTAGGAATAGTGCATCCGTAACAATACCTAGAGGCGGAGTATCGATAATTATATAATCATATTTTTTTCTCAACTCCACTAATAATTCCTTCATCTTTTCACCGCTCAGCAGTTCAGCCGGATTTGGAGGCAACGGACCAGCAGTAATGATATCAAGATTTTTTACATGCGTTTCGTTAACAATTTCTTCCAGATTGCATTTTCCAATTAAAAAAGAAGTGAGTCCTTTGTCGTTTGTCAGATTAAAATCTGCGAAAATTTTTGGTCGGCGAAGGTCGGCACCAATAAGAACCGTTTTCATATCGGAGATAGCAAACGAACAAGCCAGGTTTATTGAACAATAGGTTTTCCCCTCACCTCCTACAGTAGAAGTAAGAGCAATTATATTATTCCCTTTTGCGCTTACAAAATCCATGTTGGCTTTTGTCGACCGGATTGATTCAGAAACCATGGATCGTGGCCTGTCAATTACCACCATAGAAGTTTCATATTTGCTATGGGCAATAGTGCCGATTATCGGAAGGCTTGTTTGCGATTCAATATCACTTTTTTCCTGAATAGTATCATTCATGTATTCGCGAAGCCGGATAATAAGGTAAGGCAGGAGTATTCCTATAATCAGGGCAATTAAATAAACCTGATTGTTTTTTGGATGTGTTTTTGCTGCAAGTTCAGCTGGATCAACCATAATATTATTTGACAGATTTGAAGCTTTAGAAATGGATGCTTCTGCTTTTTTCTCTAAAAGGAAACTGTAGGTTTCATCGTTTAAATTAAACTTACGTTGTATGGTAAGCAAATCCCGCTCGGTTCCGGGTAATTTACTAATTGCTACTTCCGATTCCGAAATCCGTTTGTTTATATCCTTAAGAGAAATCTGGCACAATCCCAGTGAGTTTTTCACCTGTGTAATAAGTGCTTTCTTAGTAGCGGTAATATTGGCTTCAACATTTGTTAAATATGGATTGTTTTCCGTAGAACTGATTCCTAATTTATTTTTTTCAGAAGCCAGAGTCATAAGTTTTGTAACCAAGGTATTGATTGCTTCATCAGTAACTCCGATCAACGAAGGGCTGACAATATCATCGTATTCGCTGCTTGTGAGAAGATAATTTAAAATATATTCAAAATATTTTATTTCAATATTTATTTTGACTTTTTCGTTGTCCTGGGCTTCAATTTTCGCAACAATTGCTTCATATTCTGTTGAAAGATCTATCGTTTTGTTTGAAGTTCTGAAGTTTTCAAGGATGTCTTCCACTTCGTGCAAAGAATCAGTAATCTGCCCAAGTTGACTATCAATAAAATCAATGGTTTTTGTTGCTGTTAGGTTCTTATTTTCCAGATTAAGATTGATGTAATTTTCGGTTAAGGCGTTAAGGAATTTAATTGATTTTGATGGCAGACTCGAGCTTATTGTGATTTCAACAATAGATGCACCTTCATCAATTTTATTAGTTTCTATTGAATTTGCAAAGCTTTCACCAACCGACATGGGGTCGCTGAGAATAAAACTATAATTTCTGTTCAAGTCAACAACTTCATTAAAGTCAGAGTTTTTAACTAATTTGAATGAAAATGACCCCGTAGTATATAATTCATTCATTTTAATATTTAAATCAACAGGGGTTGTTGTAACACCAGCTTTAGTTTTATTTGTATTATTTGAGAAATAATATGGAACTGAGCCACCAAATTCATTAATTTTAATATTTGCCTTATCCAAGGAACTGAATGTAACATTCACAGGAGTGTTCAACAACTGAATATGCGATGTATCAATAATAACACTAAAAGGACATTCGTCAAAAATCTCAATTTTCCTGTTTAATTTATTGGTGTAAAAATAATAAGATATGAAAAAGTCCATATCTCTTACGGTTTTTCTCGACAATGTTTTTGATTGGATAATACCAATTTCATTTTGCAAATTACTTTGTTGCTTAAAAACATCGAGTTCGCTAATAATGCTATTACTTGCGTATTTTGATTTTGAATCATCCTTTATAAGAACTTTACAGCTTACTTTATAAATAGGTGTTGAGTATCTCAAATATAAAAAAGCAATAGTTAAACAAAGGAATAACGAAATAACAAACAACTTCCAGTAGCTTAAAATCTTAAAGAATTCAGCTTTGAAATCAAATGACTTCTCTATTTCATTTTCAGAAAAAAAATTATTTTCTATGTTCGGGTCCTTCATTCAATTATTTATTTGAAATGCAAAAATTATTTGCTTAAAAAGTTAATTATCAATATAAGGGTTGTAACTGAGGATAAAACAGTAGCAAATGGAAAAGGATTGGTGCCAAACAACTTTGATTTATTTGGTTTGACATAAATAATATCATTGGGCAATAAATAAAAATATTCCGAAAGCAACATATTTTTATCCGTAAGATCAATATTTATTATTTTTTCAGGATTATTCTGTCTTACAAGAACCACTTGCTTTCTATTGCCATTGATTGTTAAATCGCCTGCCATACCTATTGCCTGAAGAATATTGATTTTTGTTTTATATACATTGTAACTTCCGGGTTGATTTACTTCGCCCAACAAAGTAATGTTAAAATTTAATAGCCTAACAACTACTAAAGAATTCTTTAAATAGAAATTAACCTTTTTCTGTATGGCTTTTTGGCATTCATCAATAGACAATCCAACTACAGAAACTTGACCAATAAGCGGCATTTCAATAAAACCAGAATCGCTGACATTATATCCATTTAAGTATGCCTCCTGTTCACTGGAAACGTTATTTGTTTCTTGATTAGAATTCAAAGATAAAGGAGATTCCTGATCTATCGCAACCGTTTTTATGTATAAATAATCATTTGGTTTTATTTTATAATTGAATGTAATATTTGTATCAAGGAGCTTTCCGTTTAAGTCTCCTTTGTCCTGTAAGTATATATAATTCTTCTGTGAAGTACAGGAAAAAAGAACAAATAAAATCAGACAGCAGAAAATTACTTTATTGATTTTTAGTACCATAAATAAAAAATATTAAATCAATGCTTTAAATAAAATATCACTTTCAAGTGCAATAAAAAATCGACAATATTTATATTGTTTGAAAAAAAATTACTTTCCAATACTTTAATATAAAGCTATGCAAAATTAAAATATTTACTGATATAATTCTTTAGAAATTTCCAAATAAGGAATTGAGCGAATGAATAATGGAAAGCGATAAAGCATATTGGAAATAGAAACCCTATATTTGCAGAAAAATATGGCATTAATGAAAAAAAATATCCTTTTTTTATTTTTGGTTTTCTTACTTTTTCAAAAGACTTTTTCACAGGAAGTTTATCAAAATATCAGCAACACCAGTATATACCAGTTTATTGACGAACTTGCCAATGATAATATTATCGAAATAAATTCGGTTATTAAACCTTATTCACGAAAATTTATTGCTACTAAATTAGCCGAAGCTTCTATAAAAAAAGCTCAATTAAGTAAGGTACAACAGGAAGAACTTTCTTTTTATTTATTGGATTATGGAAAAGAAATCCATGGTTTTGAAACAACCGATTTTATTGGAAAAAATTTGATTTCGAAAAACAAAACGCCTTTCAAAAAGCGTATTGATTTATTTTATTATAAGGATTCGCTGTTTACGTTCACTGTTAACCCGATATTCGGAGTAAGTTATTATTCGAATGATAAAGGCACGAATTATCACCGATGGAATGGCGCTGAAGCCACTGCAACTATTGGAAAGCATTGGGGTTTTTATTCAAGCCTGAGAGACAATTACGAGTCAGAATTATTTAACAAAAAAGATTACTTAACTCAGGAAACCGGTGGAAGTATTAAATTTAACAATACAGATGGTGGCGATTACGAAGAAATGAAAGGCGGAATAACTTATTCCTGGAATTGGGGAAGTGTTGGCATTTTAAAAGACAATATAACTTGGGGAAATAATTATAACGGAGCAAATATCATTTCTAACCGTGCGCCTTCGTTTCCAATGATTACTTTTCATGCGAAACCCGCAAAATGGTTCGAATTTAATTACATCCACGGCTGGCTTGTATCAAATGTTGTAGATAGTCTGCAAAGTTATAGTTATGCCTATGGGAACAGAATTATTTATCATCAGAAATATTTGGCTGCAAACATGTTCACCCTCACCCCTTTTAAACGATTGAATATTTCATTGGGAAATTCTGTTGTATATAGCGACATTGGCATTCAGCCCGGATTTCTGATACCTGTGATGTTTTTTAAAGCTGTGGATCATAGTCAGAACGGAATGAATAACTATGCTGGGCAAAATGCACAAATGTTTTTTGATATTTCTTCACGGCAAATCAAACATCTGAATTTGTATTCCTCCGTATTTGTAGATGAAATAAACATCAGCAATATGTGGGATAAGCAAGAGCAGTCGAATTTTATCAGTTTTAAGGTTGGTGTTGCAATTTCAGATCTTTATTTTAAAAATTTTACAATAATTTCTGAATATACAAGAACAAACCCTATTGTATATAAACATTTTATTCCGACTACAACTTATGAGTCGAATCAATACACTTTAGGAAATTATTTGAAAGATAATGCCGATGAATGGCACTTTGCTCTACGCTACAAACCTATTTGCGGATTGCATTTTGAGATATCATACGAAGAAGCAAGGAAGGGACCCGATTATTCATATACCGGTGTTTCTCATAGCGGGCTGGGATTGCCTTTTATGGATGAGGTTATGTGGAGTAAAAAAAATATTTCGGTTAATGCGAGTTATGAATTGTTTAATGACATTTTTCTCGTTGCCGGATTTTCCAACTCGTTTATAAAAGATCCACTGAAATTATATACTCCTGAATATTTCAGAGGGAATACGAATACGTTGAATTTGGGAATGAATTGGGGGTTTTAATTTAGGAAGGTTTCTGGCTATTGGCTATTGGCTGTTGGCTATTGGCTAGTGGCTTGTGAAATTCAAAGATATTTATTTCAAAAGTTTCCTATTATCAACTTCTTCAAGAATTTTCATTTGTTGAATGGCAATTTGATTTAATTTAGGCATGCGAACTTTTTGAGGTAAACCATCATTTATGAAAAAAGAATTCAGGTTTTCCATATTGGATAAGCAAATCAACTCATTTATGGAAGCATAATCACGGATATTCCCTTTCAAATCAGGATTTGCATCTCTCCATTGTTTTGCCGTAATCCCAAATAAAGCCATGTTCAGGACATCTGCTTCATTGGCATAAATTATAGAAATTTGCTCTACAGTTAGTTTTTTAGGGATAATGTTTTGTTTGATTGCATTGGTGTGTATGTGATAATTTATTTTGGATAATTCGCGTTTGGCCGTCCAACCTATTAACTGCTGTTCTTGCTCTTTGAGACGCTGAAATTCT
>JBBQSF010000088.1:0-13439 GCA_038214085.1 Bacteroidales bacterium
GCCCAACATTCAACAGTGAATGTTCCGGATAAGGTACTTGAATTATTATTTAAGACTATAAAATCATTTGACCCGTCAAAATTTAGCACTTCAGCAGGAACAGGAGGCGTATAATTTGTTTTATATTGAATTGTTTGCCCATAAGTAAGGTTACCACAACTGTAATGAGATAAGGAAACATAGAAAGTCCCCGTTGTTGTTGCTGTCCAATCAATGGAAGAATTAGTACCAGAACAATAGATGCCGTTGTCATCATTATAGCTTAGTTGCGTGAATGACCCATCAAAAATCCGGATATAAGTATCTTCTGCAGTTCCACCATTTGCAGTACAATTGCTAAAACTGTACACATAGCCTGAAACTGCTGAAAAGCTCCAATAAGGCATGGTTCCTACATTTCCGTTTGCTGACTGCCATGAAGTTGTAAGAGACAACAAGCCATTGTTTGCATTATAACATTGGCCAAAGCTCCCCAAAGAGAGCATGTTAAACACAAAAATAAAAACAAAAGCTTTTAAACATGAAGAAAAAAATTTTACAGTATTTTGCATGTTACTTGTAAATTATTGATTTCGCGGAAATATTTTTTTTTGTTGCTTGTCTTTTATTCGCTTTGAAACCTCCTTTTTGGTTTAAATACTCAATCTTTTCAGCCTCTGCAAGATTCATGGCAAAAATTTGAACTTTTGTATTACCGTCTGTCCAAAGATCAGGTTCCTGTTCCTTTAATGAAAAAAAATTATTTTGCCGTCTTATGTCCAATGCGGTTTTCCGGGCATGAGAATAATCCGTGAATACCTGATCAATGTGCTCTGAAATTCCCGAAGCCAAGGTCAGTTTAATAATAAAAACAAATGCCATAACTATCTATTTTTCTAAACAAATCAAAGATAGATGGTATGTTCCTTATTAATATAGAAGAATGAGCGGTTGGTCGAAAATGGATGATAGTTGGTACGAACTACCTATTGAAGAATTTTGTCATTGCTGACGGAAAAGTTTAAGAAAATCTTCCTTACGGTTTCTGGCTATTGGAATGTTAGACCCATCACTCATAATTACCTCACCACCATCACCTTTATGGAATTTTACAATATGGTCGATATTTACAATATGAGACTGATGAATACGGTAAAATCCATTATTTATAAGATTGCATTCATATTCTTTCATTGTCTTGCTTACAAGAATTTTCTTCCCGCTTTCAAGAACGAACCAAGTGTAATTACCATTTGCCTCTAATCGAATAATTTCGGTAAGTTTCACAATAACGAACTCGTTTCCGCTAGGCAGAGATATCTTTTTTTGCCGAAAGTCAGCAACTGCAAAATTATAAGAAGGTATCTGAAGCTGCCCTTCGCTGAAATTATCTTTTGTTTTATCAATAACTCTCCGAACACTTTCTCTGATATCAGAAAGTTTTACAGGCTTAAGAATATAATTTATTGCTGCAAACTGAAAGGCTTCAATGGCATACTGGTTATAAGCTGTAACAAAAACAACGTCGAACGATCGTTCTGGAATACGTTCCAGAATGTTAAATCCAGTTCCAGTCTGCAATTGAATGTCAAGAAATAACAAATCAATCGGGGTTTTGGATATTGCATCAATAGCATTTTCAATATCTCCAGCTTCAAATTCAATTGATTTCTCTGTCTCAATTCGCGAAAGCATTGCCTTCATTGTATCACGGGCATGCTTTTCGTCATCAATAATACCAATTCTTATCATAATTTCGGAATGAATAAAATTACTCTTGTACCTGTAGAAACATCACTATCTAAAATATCTTCAATAATTACTGACACAAAATCTTTTCTGTCGTTTTTCATCATTCGCAAACGGTCCTTAACCAATTGCAAGCCATATGACTTTCGTCCGGACAATTTTCTGAATGCATTTATTTTCTTACTGTGCGAAAGGCCTCTACCGTTATCGCAAATTGTGCATTTAATAAAATGACCTTCAAAATTAAAATCTATTTGAATTATCCCTGATTTCTCTATATGCGCAAGTCCATGCCAAATTGCATTCTCTATAATAGGTTGCAAAATCAAAGGTGGTATCTTACACTTTTCTATCCCTAAATTTTCATTCCAATTAACAATTAATTCTATTGGTCTATTTAATCTTAATGATTCAAGTTCAGTGTAAAGTCGAAGGATTTGAATTTCTTCTTCAATTGAAATGTATTCATGCATTGAGCTGTCAAGAACTGTACGAATCAAGCTTCCAAAATTATTCAGATAGGATGAGGCCGAATCAATATCATTTTCTAAAAAAAACTTTTGAATACTATTGAGACTGTTCGAAATAAAATGCGGATTCATCTGAGCTGCCAAAGATTTCTGCATTGATGTTCTTAATTGCTTTTCGTGGTTCAGCTGAGATTTTTTTTCACGATATTTAAAAATTATTAAAATTACTGCAACACCAGTTAACAACAAACCTGAAATCAATAACAATAATTGCCTGAGGTTCCATAGTTCATTTTCGCGAAGGCTAATTTGCAAATTTTTTATTTGAATTTCCCTCAATTGCTTTTCAGCTTTTTCAATTGACTGAAGATCGATCAATTGCGTCATTGATGATTCATTAAAAATACTGTCATTTAATATTTTTGATTCTTTCAACATTTGATATGCTTCAGCAATTTTTCCTTCTTTCTCGAGCCGGGTCATTTTTATATCCATTAAATCAAGGGTCACCTCAGTAAGGTGATTTGTCTGAGCCAATAACCATGAATCGTTCATGAATTTATTGCCAAGTAGTATACTGTCAGTTGCATAATATACTTCTGAAAGGTTTTTACTGGCCATTAATTCTTCAAGAACAAACCCCTTTTCCTTAGATGTCTGAAATGCTTTCCGATACAAGACTATGGCTTCGTAATATTTTTTTTGAAGGAATCTAATATAACCAATGTTGATCTGACAATCCGTTTGAAGCACAACATTATTCTGCTTTTTTGCAATTGCAAAAGCTGAATTATAACATTTTTCAGCCTCTGAAAGATTGTTCAAACTCAAGTACGCACTACCTGCATTTATCTGAATGTTGGCAAGTTCTGATGAGTCTTTAGACGCACTTTTAAGAGCCAAAGCTTTTTTGTATTGAGCTAGTGCTTTATCGTACTTGTTCCAACTGAAATAAATATTGCCCAGATTGTTATATGAAGAGGCAATTCCTTTATTATCATGGTTATAAACATGAATTGAAAGGGCTTGTTTATGATAAATTACTGCTTTTTCAAAATAGCTCCAGCGATAATACATATTGCCAATGTTATTAATTGCTATGGCTAAACCATTAAGGTTATTTGCTGCAATATAATTGCTGAAAGCCCTGTCATAGAAATAAAAACCTTTGGCATAATCGCCCATATCTTCCTTAATATTTCCGCATAAAATATTAAGTTTTCCTTGTTGTGTTATCGAAAGAGCATCGCATTTATTCAGTATTATTTCTGCTAGTATAAAAGCACTATCGAGTTTGCCTTCATCATACAATTTCACAGCCCTTTTTACTGATGTATCTATGTGCCCGCAAATAAAAGAGGAATCTGGCGTTTGATTCGAAGCAAAAATATTGTTAATGCATAAAACACCAATTGAAAAAGCCAAACAATAAATGCGGATTAATCTTATAATTAGTGCGCCATTAATGTTTCGCCAATGTTTTATCATTAGTGTAAAATAAGATTTTAATAAAATCTGAATACTAAATTGAATACATCAAAGAAAGTAATTTTATCTTATATATCATTATGTTATTCTGAAAAATATATTCAGTAAACATAAATACTAAAAATAAACAAGTCCAAATATACGGCCTATTCAAAAAATATTAAAATTAACATTTTCAGCCAAAAACCTTTTTCAGAATATCTGAGATTCTTGATCCAGCATCCGTTCTAATCAACAATTCTTGTTCGGCAATTAAAAGGAAAAGCCCATCAATTGCCTTAGTGGTAACATAGTCATCAAGATTTGGATTTACCTTGGTAACCATTGGAATCTTATTATATTTTGAAGCCAAAGGATTCCAGTATTTTGTTACTTCCACTTTCTTTAATGCTGCTTCAACAATGGGTTTAAATTTTATTTTCAAAGAAGCAGTTGTATTGCTACTAAGATATTTGGTAGCAGCGTCATTCGAACCTTTCAGAATGGTTAACCCATCCGTTATTGTTAAATTTTTTATGGCCTCAAGGAAAATAGGTGCAGCAGATTTCGCAGCTTCCTCAGCGCCCCTGTTTATACTTTCGATAAACTTATCGCATTGGGCACCCATTCCCATTGCACGTAATTTTGTTTCCATTGATTTGGCATCAGCCGGAAAAGGAATTTTAATTTTGGTGTTTTTCAAAAATCCGTCCACTTTGGAAGCAGAAGCCGTTGAAGAATTGGTACCAACAGTTAATGCTTCTTTTAAACCTTTAATAATTTCGGCACTTGTTAATGATGATCCACCAGTGGTTTGGTTTACAACATTGTTAATTGTGTTTTGCAAACCATTATTCTGTGAAAAAGCCGAAACATAAATAAAAATTTGCAGTATCGTTAATACGGAATATCGTTTCATAATTTTATAAATTGAATTTGTAAAAATATTAATTATTTTCGTAGTCGTCAATAATCATACCTTCTATAAATAATGGATGCTGTAAACAGAAAAATATTTCTTGCGTTACCCGCAATGAACGAGAGAGAATATATTTCTGCTTGTCTGGAATCGGTTTTTTCTCAGACTTTCAAAAATTTCCAAATAGTTGTATGCGTTAATCAGCCGGAAGACTATTGGGTAACAAAACCTGAAATATGCGAAAACAATGCTGCAACCATTCAATATCTTGAACATTTGAGTCGTCCTCAAATTACATTAATAGATAAAAGTTCAAAAGGAAAAGGATGGCTTCAGGGAAAAAGCGGCATCGGTTATGCACGTAAAACGCTGATGGATTACATTTCGGGAATTTCAAGTATGGATGATATTATAATAAGTATGGATGCCGATACAACTTTTAAAAAAGATTATTTTGATTCGGTTATTCACATTTTTAACTCAGAAAAAATTACAGCTTTAGCAAATCCATATTATCACAAACTCAACAATGATGAGTCCGCAAACAAAGCCATTTTGCGTTACGAAATTTACATGCGGAATTACCTGATAAACATGCTGCTGATAAACTCACCTTATGCCTTTTCTGCTTTGGGTTCTGCTTTGGCTGTAAAAGTTAGCGACTACAAATCAATTGGCGGAATTACGCCTAAAAAAAGTGGTGAGGATTTCTATTTTCTGCAAAAACTCAGGAAATTCGGAAGGGTTTATATTCATAATGATCTAAAAGTATTTCCTGCAGCACGTTTTTCCGACAGAGTGTTTTTTGGAACCGGACCAGCTATGATTAAAGGCAGAGATGGCGATTGGGAAAGTTATCCGATTTATCATTTTTCGCTTTTCCAACAAATTCAAAAAACGTATTCATTATTTCCTGCCCTGTTTAAAAACAATTGCCCCACTCCTATTGACAATTTTATTTCGATCCAATTTGGTGAAGCCGATATTTGGTCCGCATTGCGAAATAACAATAAAGATTTGCCTCATTTTATCAAAGCATGTCATGATAAAATAGATGGGTTAAGAATCTTACAATATTTAAAAAACACTCAGACTACACTTTCTAAATCAGATGAACAGTGCCTCACAGAAAACTGTATTTATTTTCAGCAATTTTATAATTTTAAATTACCGGCAAATTTTTCTTCTTTCAATAATTTAACAACTAATGAGCTCAATTCCATAAGAAACGAACTTTATAATTTTGAAGAAATACTTCGCAAAAAGTTTAAAACAGTATGAAATTAATAACTATTCTTGGCCCCACAGCTACAGGAAAAACCAAGCTTGCCGCAACGATTGCAAATGTAATTAATGGAGAAATTATAAGTGCTGATTCCCGTCAAGTATATAGAGAAATGACTTTAGGCACTGGAAAAGATTATGCCGATTATATTATCGAAGGGAAAACTATCCCCTATCACCTAGTGGATATTGCAGAACCTGGTTCGGAATACAACATTTTTCAGTTTCAACGTGACTTTGTAAGCGCATTTAAAGAAATTGCTTCCAGAAACAAAATGCCAATACTATGTGGTGGCAGTGGAATGTACCTTGAATCGATAATTAAAAAATATGCACTTACCGAAGCTCCATTAAACAATGATTTTCGCAGTACCCTAGAGCAAAAAACACATACAGAACTCCGAGAAATGTTACAGGACATGAGAAAGGTGCACAACAAAACGGATATTGAAACGCGCGAACGCCTTATCAGAGCTATTGAAATAGAAAATTACATCACTTTAAATCCTGAAAAAATAATTTCATTTCCGGATTTTAAAACCATTGTTTTTGGAATTGATTTTCCAAGAGAAAAAATCAGGGAAAGAATTACACATCGTTTAAAGGAACGACTTGAAAGCGGTATGATTCAAGAAGTACAGAAATTACTGGATAATGGGATTTCGCCTGAAAGGCTTAAACAATATGGCTTGGAATATAAATTTATTACCATGTTTATTTTAAACGAAATAAATGCTCAGCAAATGTTTCAGTTGCTAAATACAGCAATTCATCAGTTTGCAAAAAAACAAATGACATGGTTCAGGCGAATGGAAAAGCATGGCATTCTTATCCATTGGCTAGATGGAACAAAAAAAGCAGAAGAAAATGTTGCAATTGTTTTAGAAAAGATTCAACAATAAAAAAGAGGTTGTTTTTCATCAACAACCTCTTTCAAATATTTAATTTAAACTACTGCGCTTTCACATAATTCACCAAACCTTTGGCATTAAAAATTGCCATCAGTTTTTCGGGAAGAGGCGAAAACTTGAATTCCTTTTCGTTTATTTTAATAAGTCCCGCTGCAAAATCAATGTCAACTTTATCACCTTGCTTGAAATTGTCAACGGCTTCGGGAACTACCAATATAGGCAAGCCCTGATTAACCGATGAACGATAAAATATTCTATTAACTGATTTGCAAATCACAGCTTTAACTCCTGCAAAAGCAAGCCCGACTGCTGGATGCTCTCTCGAACTTCCACAACCAAAGTTGGCACCGGCAATCAATATATCTCCCTGCTTTACTTTTTCAGCAAAAATGTTGTCAAATCCTTTAAAAAGGTGGGGCATAATTTTTTCTGCTTCGGAGCTGTTTACATTGTATGTAAGATTGCCTGCAAACATCTGATCAGTGTTCAGATTATTTACATCGGAATAATTCCATGTTCCTTTGTCTAAGCGGTTTTCACCTTCATTTATAAACACAGTAGAACTCTGTTCAATTGCATAAGGAAATTTTTCAACAACTTCAATTCCGCGCGGATCAGAAATACACCCGTTTAATGCTGAATAAGCTACAGTTGCAGGAGAACCCAGATAAATATTTGCTTTTTCATTTCCCATTCTACCAAGAAAATTTCTGTTTGCAGTAGAAATTACATTATATCCATCAGCAGGAATTCCCTGACCAGTTCCTAAACATGGGCCGCATGAAGGAGACAGAATATTTGCTCCTGCTTTTATGAAAGTGCTAATCAGACCTTCTTCCATTGCCATCATATAAATCATTTGCGATGCAGGAATAATCATCAGTTGAACATTTTTCGACACTTTTTTCCCATCAAGAATGGCAGCAGCAATACGCAAATCTTCAAGTCGGCCATTGGTACATGTTCCAATCAAAGCCTGATTGATGTTCAAACCCTTTAATTCAGAAACTGATTTTACATTGTCTACGTTATGAGGCACAGAGAGTACAGGGAAAATTTCTGAAAGGTTGATTACAATTTCTTTGTAATATTTTGCATCAGCATCAGCCCAAGTTCCTTCTTCCTTTTGACCCAAAAATTCAAACAATGTTTCATCAGCAGGAAAAACCGCATTTTTTGCACCCATTTCAGAGGCAAGGTTTGCAATGGTCATACGGTCTGCAATTGAAAGGGTCTTCACTCCTTCGCCATGATATTCTATCGACATATAATCAGCTCCGCTGGAACCAATCATACCAATAATCCATAAAGCCAGGTCTTTTGCATAAACACCGTCATTCAATTTACCATTTAAAGTAATTTTTATTGATTCAGGAACACGGAACCATGTTTCGCCCTGTTTCCAAAGACCAGCAGTTTCGGTGCGGTCAATTCCAGCAGCAAAAGCATTGAAAGCGCCTGCAGTACAAGTATGGCTGTCGCTGCCAACAATAATCTGATTTGGTCGGGCATAATAAGATACTATTTGGTGACAAATCCCTTTTCCAACATCGTGAAATTTTTCTATTCCTTGTTTTTCAACAATATCACGAACTTTCTGATAATCGTTTGCCAACTTTATATTTGTAGGTGGGGCATTATGATCAAGAACAATAAGAATCTGATCCGGATCTGCAACTTTATCACCACCCATTTTGGCAAATGTTGCATTAATACTTGCAGTGTTATCATGCGAGAGCACTATATCGGGCTTTTTAAACACAATGCTTCCAGCATCGGCACCCAATATTTTTTCGGCAAATGTTTTTCCCATAACTATTTATTTTTATGTTATCAATTGTACCGACAAATATATAAAAATATTACGCTGGTACTTCTTGAAACTACAAAAAAAAGGTTATTTCTGTTTCAAAATAACCTCTTTAGATATTTGAATTGTTTTAGTTTACTTTTCCAGTTGTTCTTTTAATTTGTCCTGCTCTGTAATCCTAACAGTTAATATGTTGGCATAGTACCTTGCTTGCTTCAGATTGTAACTGGTAAACGCTTTTTTTGCCCATACCAATGCCTCGGCAAGTTCGCCTTCCATTTCGTAAGCTAATGCCATATTATAGCACGCACGACCTGCAATTTTCTGATCAGCGCTTTTTGATAAATTTTCCCAAATAATTTTTGCTTTATCCCAGTTTCCTGCTTTAACATGAAGTTTGGCAGTTTTAAATCCATTTTCTTTTTTCCCTTTTACATAATAAATCCTGCTGGCATGAACCCATGTAGGTGAAATCCTAACACCATACTGACTTCCGGCAAAAACTCCAGCTGCATTTATAGCATTACGTTTATTGGGCAAATTTTTAAGTGCTTCATCAGGCTTCAAGCCTTTTCCATTCCAGCCTTTTTCATCCATAAAACTCTGCTGATCGACAATTTTTTTATCAATATTATCATAAATTCGCCAACCAGCATTTACGTTTACCCGGAGATCTGCAAAAAATTCATCCTCGAGTACTTCCTTGTTATCAACAATTCTTTTTACAATATTTTTTCCAGTAGAATATAAAATATCAGAATCAAATGTTTCCAGAGCGACTAGTGCATCGGCATTGTACATTTTACAAATAGAATCTACCATTGACCAATCCAGTGTCAAAGGCCATTCACGTGTTCCTGTACCTTTTAATTTCGGATAACTCACCAGCGATGCTTCAATTCTTGGCGAATTATTAAGAATAGTAACAAGACCGTTTACACAATTTTCAGAACCTTCTTTATCCGCTTTTATTGACTCACCAGAAAAAAATCCTTCAATAATATTGGAAAGTTTTTCTCCTTTATCAGGAAGTGAGCGGTTTACTACTGCTACTTTTTTAATATGCTTGGGTATTGAGATATCAGCGGGCACCAAAATTTCGGTGCTTACAGAAGATGTTGCACAAGAGCTTAATAGAGCAACCATGATTAGCAATGTAACAATTGCAAACGGATGTTTAATACTTAGTATTTTCATTTTATTTTTAATTTTTGTTTTTAACAACAAGGAATGTACCAAAAATTTCTTTAAAAAAAGTTGTATGCAAATGTATCAATTTCATCGTTTGGAATTGCGAACAAATTTGAATTAGCTCTAATTATTTCATATATTATTTCGTAATTATGAATTTCTCCGGCAAATAAATTGGCTATTTCTTTGTAGATTGCAATTCCTTTTTCATCAATAAATGTGACAAATTCGATTTTACCTTTAACCACTTTAATTTGTAAATTAAGATTATTGTTCAAAAAGAAAATCTTATTTTCATAAAAATAATCAGGTGAATAACCATAATTCCATTCCCATGATTCATACCGAGGCAATATTTTTTGATTTATATAATCATTTTCTTCTACAGAAAAACTGAATTCGTTTTCTACATCATAATAAGCCTTTAGATATTCAATCAGAAGCTGAAAGAAATCATCAATACTACATTTGCGCGAAATTTTTTCTGCGAGGTTAGACACTTCACTTTTAACTGATTTAACAGATTTCCCCAGATATTTAGTTTCAGTTTTCAGCGATTTATGAAGCAAATCAAGATTTGAACTGAACAACAATGTTCCGTGGAATAACATTCTGTTTTTAAAAATGTGCTGTGCTGTTCCCGATACCTTCATTCCATCAATATAAATTGCATTCCTCTTATCAGCAATAGCGTCGAAACCTTGTGATTTCAAGAACGAAACTATAGGTTTAATATAAGACTGAATATTAAATAGTTTATTAGGGGAATTGAAAATCATTGAAAAATTAATATTTCCCAAATCATGAAAAACTGCACCACCACCCGTAAACCGACGGATAACCGGAATTTTATGCTTATGCAGGAATTGGAAATTAATTTCCGACAGAGTATTCTGGTGTTTTCCAATAAAAACACTGGGTTGATTGCGCCATAAAAATATTACATCATGGTTGTGATTTTTGAACAGATGTTCTTCTGATGCACAATTAAAATACGGATTAGCCGTGTTGCTTGTAATTATTGAAACCAATTGTTTTTAATTTAAATCCTCTTTTTACAAAAATAAGAAAGTTCCGATATTTTTAAACAAGTTTTTTGTTTGTTTCAAAAAGAAATAAAAACAATAGAGGTTGTTTAAATTTTAAAACACGAAATTATTGTGCCCCTATTCTTGATACTTTTTCTATCGTCATTTCGAGTCCGCTCCTAAAAAGTAATCAATTATAAAAATGTATGCGGTTATCGAGAAGCGACGATAGAAAAACTCGAATTGACGGGACAAAATAAAATTTTTATATGAAATTTAAACAGTTTCTAAGCCGAAATAAATAAGATTTAAAATATTTAGCAGGAAGCTATTTCAATTTATTTAACTGATTTTCTACAATAACCAGTAGTTGCTTCCTGTTAATCGGCTTTGAAATAAAATCATCAAAACCTATATCAGTACATCTTTGTTGCGATTTAAAATCATCATACGCTGTTTGTGCGATAATCGGGACATTGCCATATATCACGCGAATCTGCTCAAATGCCTCAAATCCATCGAGTACAGGCATGCTCAGATCCATTAAAACAAGATCAATATTTTCTTCACGAATAAAATTCTCAAGTACTTCCTGCCCGTTTTTAGCATGCAACAAAGTTACACCTGTGTTTTTTAATATTTCGAAAAGATATAGGTAATTGAGGTCATCATCTTCAGCAATTAGTATCGTTTTATCTTGCCATTTCTTTTCTCCCGTTTCAACTTGCTTCACTTGAATATCAATTTCTTCAGAAGGGTTTACCGTAACTAATGGAATTGTAAAAGAAAATTTCGTACCTTCATTTATAACAGAATCAACCGTAATATTTCCATTTAACTTAGTTATTATTCCTTTGCAAATGCTTAATCCAAGCCCTAGTCCATTGTTTGCACGAGTAATAGAGTAATCTGCCTGTCGGAAAACATCAAACATAAGTTCAATCTTTTCTTCAGGAATTCCTTTTCCTGTATCCTGAACAAAGAAATTTATCTTGTTGTTTTCCATTATTGAATACCCAAAAGTTATAGTGCCTTTTTCTGTGTACACAATAGAATTATTTAGCATTTTCTCAAATACCTGTTTCAATCGTTTTGGATCAGAATATATCACGACTGAATCATTTTCATGCTGCTTTTCAAGTATTATTTGAATGTTTTTAGAATTACCGGTTTTCAATTCCCTAACATGATCTTCATAAATGGAATCCAAAAGCTTATTGAGATCAAAAAAGCTGTTTTTAATCTCAAGTTGTTCTGACTGAATCAGGGAAATATCAAGAATATCAACAACAAAATTTAATAATTGTTTAGAACTTGCTTTAATATATTCAATGTATTCTTTTTGATCCTCAATATCTGTATTAGGAGATTCGAGGAGCTCAGAAAACCCGATTATTCCATTCATCGGAGTTCGGATTTCGTGAGAAATGTTGGATAGAAAAGCTGATTTTAGTTTATCACTTTCCTCGGCTTTTTTTAGGACTTTTCCTTTTATTTCGATTTCCTTCTCAAGGTCCTTGTTGGCAAGAGTAATTTGATCAATGAGTTTTTTCCTGATATTTAATTCATGCCTTAAAAGAAGATAAAAAATAAGACCTGTAATTAGTACATAAAAAACGCCCTTATAAGTTTGTATTGAATTTATAAGTTCACGGTTTTGGGTAATAAATAGAAGGATACTATCAGACGTAAGAATCCAAAGGGTTCCCAAAAAAACATAGATTAGCAAAAACTTAAGACTTAATTTCATTTTTTAATACAAATAGCACTTTATTTCGCACAAATATACAAATATATTATGCGAATGTACAAATTGGTTTTCAATTTATAAATATGTTTTACTGTTGATAAACTTTTTTGTGTTATTTAGCGTTATAAAAATAAAATATTAGTTATGAAAAAGCCAGTAATAATAGTTGTAATTGTATTAATTTTCGCTTCATGCGGGATAATAAATAAAATGAGCACTTTTGCAAAATGTGATTTTAAATTAAAATCTCTAGAAGAGATTTCAATTGCTGGCGTTGACGTAACAAAAATTAAGGATTTTAACAGTTTAAATTTTTTAGATGCAGCAAAAATAACTGCTGCTTATGCAACAAATTCGCTGCCACTAAATCTTACTGCAAATATTTTTGTAAAAAATCCGAACCCATCGCCTGCATCCATGACAAAAATGGACTGGATTTTAAATATTGACAATACACAAATTGTAAATGGAATTTTGAATAAAAAAATTGATGTTGCAGCCAATAATGGCACTGTTACTTTCCCGCTTTCTATAAAAACTGATTTGATGAAAATACTTTCAGGAAAATCAGCTGATGCCATAAAAAGTTTTGGTTTAGGGCTCGCTGATGCTAACAACAAAGCTTCATCGCGAATAGCATTAAAGGTAAAACCTTATGTTACCGTTGCTGGAGTTAGTTTGGCTTATCCTGACTATTTTACTGTAGTTTCTATGTAAAAAAAAGGCTATCCTTTTCAGACAGCCTTCATTATAGATTCAATTTTTTAGGATTAGCCTAACAATCCGCCTTTTTTGTAAATATCAATCTGTACATCAGTAAATTTATTGATATTACCAGTTTTGCCATTATTCAAATTGGTAATTGTACCTTGTATCATATC
>JBBQSF010000089.1:0-13277 GCA_038214085.1 Bacteroidales bacterium
CCAGGATAAATAGGTGCTTTTTCAGGATTGGGATAAACCTTATTGTCCTGCGCCAAAGCATGAGAAAAAGAAAACCCGGAAATAAGAAAAACAAGCAGAATGGTCTTTATAAATTTTTTCATAACATCGCAATTTGAACAAAATTATACATAAATTTTGCCACATACACAAGGCTCAATTGAATATTATCAACAGAAATATGAACAATACGGATACAATCCTTGGAAATAATTTTACTTTTGGAAATAATATTTAAGTAAATGCAAAACAAATTATATCGTACCAATTAAAAACTTTTTTGTTTTAACATTTAAAAAAACTACATGAAATAAAATTTTGTTTATTTTTATCCCTTTCAATTTGATATGATATCGGAAGACCTTCTTCATTATGTTTGGAAATACGGACTTTTTAGCCACAAGAAACTAAAAACTTCTGCGGCGGAAAGCATTACCATAGTTAGCGCCGGACAACACAACACCAATGGCGGTCCCGATTTTTCGAATGCCCGAATAAAAATTGGAGATACAACTTGGGCTGGAAATGTTGAAATCCACACCAAATCGTCGGACTGGAACAAGCACAATCACCATAATGATAAAGCTTACGATAACATTATTTTGCATGTTATTTACACCAACGATACTGAAATAAAAAGAGCGGACAATACTATAATTCCTTCGCTGGAACTTCAAGATCTTATTGACAACAATACCATTTTGTGTTACAACAATCTGATGCGTTCAAAAAGCTGGATTCCATGCGAGAATCTTGCAAAAAAGGTTAATGCAATCACAATTTCGGCATGGTACAATCGCTTACTGATTGAACGCTTTGAGCGCAAATCATCAGAAATTCTCAACACGCTCAAACTCAATAAAAACAACTGGGATCAAACTTTTTTCCAGCATCTTGCCATAAATTTCGGATTTAAACTAAATTCCGTTCCTTTTGAATTGCTTGCAAAGTCAATTCCATTGGCTGCAATTGCAAAACATTCCAGCAATCTTAACCAAATTGAGGCATTGTTATTTGGTCAGGCCGGTATGCTTGAAAAAACATCGGAAGATCCGTATTTCCTTCAATTAAAAGAAGAATATCATTTTTTGAAAAATAAGTTTAATCTTACGCCTCTAAAAGAACATCTCTGGAAGTTTTTACGTTTAAATCCTGCAGGATTCCCTACCATCCGAATCGCACAGTTTGCAATGCTTATTTACAGCAGCAAATCATTATTTTCGCAAGCAATTGAAGAAAAACATATCGGCAAATACGAAGAAATGTTTGACGTTAGCTGTTCTGAATACTGGTATACCCATTATATTTTCGGGAAAAATTCGCCAAAGCGTTTCAAAAAATTAGGAAAATCGGCAATAGACAATATAATTATTAATACAATTGTTCCTTTTATTTTTACTTACGGCATCACCAATAACGACGAACAGGCTAAAGAAAGAGCAATACAACTGCTGGATCAGGTTCAGGCTGAAAAAAACGCAATTGTGACTAAATTAAAATTCCTTGGGTTTCCTGGCAAAACGGCGGCTGACAGTCAGGCTTTACTTGAAATGCGAAACAATTATTGTGTTAATAAAATGTGTTTGAATTGCGGAGTAGGAATCGACTTGCTTAAAAATTAATCAAATTTTTCCCTCTACATATCTCTCGTCGAGGGCATCGCGGAGACCATTTCCAACAAGCATAAAAGAAAGCACCATCAACAGAATGGCCACTCCCGGAATAATTGCAAGATAAGGCGAATCCAAAATGATAAAGGCATAATGTTCGCGTATCATGGTTCCCCACGAAGGAACTGGCGGCTGAACACCAATTCCCAAAAAGCTTAAGCCCGCTTCAATTAATATTGCTGATGCAAAATTGGCAGCAGAAATCACAATTACAGCACTCATAACATTTGGAAGCACATGACGGAAAACAATACGAAAATTTTTATATCCAAGTGCGCGTCCGGCTTCTACATACTCCTTTTCGCGAATACTCAGAATTTGTCCCCGCACAACCCGTGCAACTTCCACCCACATGGTAAGGCCAACTGCTATAAAAACCTGCCAGAAGCCTTTTCCTAATGCAAATGTAATTGCAATTACAAGCAACAAAGTTGGTATGGACCACACAACATTTATAAACCAAACAATAAGATTATCTACCCAACCTCGGAAAAACCCAGCCATTGCACCGATAAAAATACCGAGAACTAACGAAATAAATACTGAAATAAAGCCAACAGAAAGTGAAACCCGAGATCCTATAAGTAATCTACTGAGCATATCCCTACCAAACCTGTCAGTGCCCAATAAAAATGTCTTTTTAACCAGATTTCCATTCAATACTTTTTCTTTCAATGATTCTATGGATTCTGTTTGCCAGATACCATCTGCATTTTTATATTTCACCAAGTTTCCATTCACTTTAACTGCAGTATCGCTTAGTGAATAGATAATATCAGGTAAGTTATATGAATAATGAACTCCATTATTAGGTGAATCGCCTGTCATTTCTTCAATTTCGAGATATACTCCATTTATTTTATATGAATAAACAGATATCATTTTATAAGCGCTCTCCTGTCCGAATAGCATTTTATGAATAACAGAAACCTCTTTGGCTGTTTCATTGCGCTTAATTTTTAAAAGTTGGATGTTGTATCCTGGTGGCGAAGCTGCAATTTCCAGCATCTGCGAATTTGCATAAGGGCTGGAATCGGGAGTAATCAGATATCCGAGAATGGCAAAAACTGTAATTGCCAGAATAAAAAGGAGAGCACCAAATGACAGTCTATCGCGCCGGAATCTGCGCCAAGCAATTGAGGATAAACTCCCAAGCCGCTCATACTTTTTCTTTTTTAAGGCAAACAGGTTCATAAATAATTCAACGCCTCCAATTATCAACAGCCATAAACCAGCCATCCTTATATAGTGGAGATCGGTTTAAACTATAATCATTTTCCGAAAATGGATTTGAAACTTTGTAAAAAGTAAAATTTATCGAAAGCATGTTACGATCCTCTCCGTAAACCCAATTTTCCGAGTTTTCGCTACGATAAACAAGATTTGGCGGTCCATAAACGATATAAATGATTCCCCTATCTGTTTTCCATCCCTCAAGATACGATTTAAACAAGCGATTTGCTTCCTGTACACGGTTATAATAAAGTCGAATCAGCTCCTTTGCCCTGTCAGCATTGCCCCCCCTTTCGATCCAAAATTTTTCAACGGCTTGCTTTTTATTTTTCATCACCAACATATCATCATATTCTGATTTAGAAGTCAGATATCTTAGCGAATAAAGCATTTGTAGTGGATTTGTTACAAAGGGATAGTCCTCATCAAAACGGAATAAAGTAAAACCTTGTTGTAATGAAGTATCCACCTGAAAATGATAAAACCCTGCATCAGGGAGCGTGATCAGCGGTGTATAGCCCCCTTTTAGAGGAATGGAGAATACACTATCTGCTGTAAAATTAAAAGGTTTCTGGCTGACTGTAGAAAATGGAGGAGCAGCTATTGGAAAACTACGGTTGTAATACCTTACGTAAAGTTTATTTACAGCAGTATCGTTGCATAAAAGGCGGAATTCTTGTTTATCATGAATAAAATTCTCAGTCATTGGGAAACTATCGCTATTGAGCAGAAGAAAACTCTGGACATTATATCTTTTGCTTTTCAAAACATCGATGTATGAATCAACATCATAATGCTTGTTGATATCTCGGAAAGTTACTTTCAACAAAGTATTTTCAGGGAATTTTGCCCTGATTCTGAAATTTCCCCAAAAGTCATTATAATTGACATTGTCATCGTCAGAAAAATCCTTATATACACTATCCAAAACTACTTTCATCTCGTATGAATCGAACAGTTCTGCCTGAATACAAAATTTCGCTTCAAATTTTTGAGTTAATTCATTTTTTATATAAAGTAAGCTTTTGGTATTGATTTTGAAAAAAACGGTAGAAATACTGTCTGAATTATTGAAAAGAATATAATTAGGGATGTAATCCACTTCCAAGGGATTATAAAGGTATGAAAGGTTCTGGTTGGACATCCGGGATCCTTTACATGCAGAAATAAGAACAATTAAAATGAATAAAAACTTTTTCATGAATTTTCGTTTGGAAATAATGTTTCGTTCGAAGTGGTAAATTCTTCCTGCAATAATTTTGAAGTTTTTGCACCAAGCTTTCTTATATTTTCGGCTCTTGTGATCAGATTCCCGTTGCCGCTGGCAAGCTTATTCATGGCTTCGTTGTACGACCCTTGTGTCTTTAAAATGTTATCGCCCATTTTCTTCATATCAGCTACAAACCCAACAAATTTATCATACAGCGCGCCACCTTGCTTGGCAATTTCGATGGCATTTTTGGTTTGATTTTCCTGTTTCCAGATTGAGGAAATAGTTTTAAGTGTAGCAAGTAAAGTAGATGGGCTTACAATTACAATACGGTTGTCCCAGGCATCGCTGAAAATCTGCTGATCAGCTTGTACAGCAATACCAAATGAGGATTCAATAGGAATAAACATCAGTACAAAATCCGGAGAATTAAAACCTTGAGCAGTCTGGTAGCTTTTCTCGCTAAGTTCTTTGATATGCCTTCGAATTGAAAGAATATGTTCTTTTATAAAGATTTGTCGTTCTTCGTCAGTAGCAGCATTCACAAGGTTTTCATAAGCAGTCAGAGAAACTTTGGCATCAATAATAATATGCTTTTTATCAGGCAACATCACAACCACATCGGGTTGAACTCTTCTGCCATCATCATTTGTAGAGCTCACCTGAACTTCATATTCCTGTCCTTTTGTAAGCCCCGAACGTTCAAGTATGCGTTCAAGTACCATTTCGCCCCAGTTTCCTTGTTTTTTCGAATCGCCTTTAAGTGCTTTTGTAAGATTTGTTGCATCTTCGCTAACTCTTATATTCAACTCGACCAACTTTTTCACTTCTTCCCGAAGACTTATTTTATCACGCAATTCTTTGTCATAAGCTTCATTTACTTTCTTCTCAAAATCACCAATTTTTTCCTTTAATGGATTCAGAATATCTCCAATATTTTTCACATTGATATCTGTAAATTCTTTTGAATGTGTTTTAAGAATACTGTTGGCAATATTTTCAAATTCAATTTTAAATTTTGTGCGGAGATCTTCTGTTTCCGATTTCTGGGTTGTAAGTTTTTCAAGCATATTTGCTTTATCCGATTCGAGCTTAGCAATTGTAACTATTGATAAACCTACTTTATTACGCTCCGCATTCAAGTTTTCTTCTATAACAGCATATTGTTCCGAAAGCTTAATATAACGGTCGTCAATGATACCTTTTTCTTTATCCAGCAGCGCAAATGCCATGTCCTTTTCTTTCTGCATTTCAGAAAAACGCAATTCAACATTCGCTTTTTGATTTGACTTCTGTACCCTTAAAAGCAACCAGCCCAACAAAAAACCAAAAATCAATCCAATAGCAAGAAATAGAAATTCCATTATTTTTTTTTGTAAAAGTAAATGAATTCGTGATTTTTTACAAATTTTGAAAGCAATATTTATCAGCAACAGTTATTGCAATGCTTAAAGAGATAAATATATATTTTTTTAGAAATAGCTGACGATACCAAAATGAATTTTTGCAGTTTTAAAATCAACTGGATTAGAAAACTGTTTGCCAAGTGCATAGGTTAATGTAAATATTCCTGCTTTAGTTTCAAAGTTCACACCTGCACCAAATCCCAGAGGCTTATCGGTTGTTTCTTTTTCCTGAATTTTCTTTCGGTAAAATCCCTGATTAAAAAACAAAAATATATTTGAATTTTCCTCAAAAAGAAAACGATATTCAATATATGGAATAAGGTATTGCGAAGCGGATATTGATTCTTCGTCAAAGCCACGCAAAGTTTTAAGACCGCCGATTAAAAACAACTCATTTTCAAAGAGTTTATCCGAGAAAACTGCAGCTGCATTCACTCCTATTTTAACCACAGTATTTGCAGATATTGCATGATAATATTCCAATCCAATTTCTGTTTTATACTGAACAGTATTTAGTTTTAATCCAGAATAAAGTGTGTCATTAAAAACAGCATTTTTCTTAATTTTTCTGTTTCCGGTAGCAGCTGAAAATAACAGCGTATAACCCTTTCGGGGATTCAACAAATAATCAAGCTTCTTTTTTCTGATTTCAAGTCCGTATAAATTCGACGAAACATCTGCAAAATCAGGCAGTTTTGTTGCATTCTTATATGCCTGAGTGCTTAATAATATTGAAGATGTGTTTTCATAAAAACCTTTAAAATAGTCAGTTCCGGAGAAAAGATATCTCAATCCGTAATTACCGGTTAAGGTAAGGTATAAGGTATCATTCTTATACAATTTGAATTTTCCATCAACACCGAATGGCAGATTAAAAATGTAAGGATAAACCAGATTCAGTTTTAAATCCTGTGAACTCAATTGCAGTTTCCTCCATTTCAAACTCAATTGTTCAGCCTTTGAAAAAGCATTTTCGAGTTCGAGATTAAGTTCCCCTGTAAGTAGTACTTTTCCCGAAGTAGTATTGTTGGGTGCAATGCCTAATATTCCATCAAAGCGGCTGTTTTTCTTTTTATCAAGATAAAGGTATAATTTTGCTGTTTCTTTAAAAAAAATCACATGAAAAGGCTTGATTTCCCGCAAAAATTGCAATTCCTTTAGCCTACCAGAAATTCGTGAAATTTTAGATTCGTTATAAATCATACCAGGTGTCAACTCGAGATAATTAAATAAAAATTTATCCGCTCCTTTAAGTTTCCCTTTAATGATAATGCTGTCAACTTTAATAAGACTATTTTTCTTTAGATTATATGCAGCACTAAGTGTACTGTCAGAAAAAGAAATGCTATCCAAAGCCACAGAAGCAAAAGGAAATCCTGAGTTTTCGAAATACTTGATGATTTTCTCATTTAAGCTTAAGTATCTATTTATTCGAATAGGTTTATCTGAAAAATTCGTTTCCTTCCAGCCGGCATCAGTTAAAATATTTTTTTCAATATTTCCTGGCGACAGTTTAATCCATTTGTATTTATTTCCGGCTGTAATCAGTGCCCTCAAATTTAATGAATCAAAAACTAAACTGTCAATTGAACAAGTTAAATATCCTTCGGACTGCAATACAGAAATAAATGATTTTAGCTCATCATTTCGGGACAACGAATCAGAAAAAATTTTTTTATATGAGTAATGATTAAGTAATGCTGATTTTTGTCCATTTGCAGGCTCAATTTTCAATGAATACTGTTTCTGAGCACAGAGCGGTGTAGCCAATGTAAACAGAAGCAGATAATAAAAAAAATATTTCAAAAAGTTATTCAATGCTCCAGTTTATTGGTGTTTTACCTAGATTAATTAAAATTTCATTTGTTTTTGAAAAGTGACGGCATCCAAAAAAAGCACCTCTGGCTAAAGGCGAAGGATGAGCCGCTTTGAGTACAAAATGTTTTGAAGCATTGATCAGGTTTTCTTTTGAATGCGCAAATCGCCCCCACAATAAAAAAACAATTCCGGATGAATTTTCGGAAATATTTTTAATAACAGAATCCGTAAAGACTTCCCAGCCTTTATTCTGATGAGATCCAGCTTCATTTGCTCTAACTGTTAGTGTTGCATTCAATAACAGAATGCCTTGTTTCGCCCATTTTTCAAGATTTCCTGAAATTGGAACCGGAATGCTGATATCATCCCTGATTTCTTTGAAAATATTTCCGAGCGAAGGCGGTTTTTTTATTCCAGGAGAAACAGAAAAACATAATCCATTGGCCTGACCGGGACCATGATAAGGATCTTGACCAATAATTACTACTTTCAGGTTATGAAATGGAGTTAAATTAAACGCCGAAAATATTTTATCACCCGGTGGATAAACAACATACGCAGCCTTTTCTTGCAATAAAAATTTCTTTAAATCGACAAAATAAGGTGCATGAAACTCATTTTCCAATAGACATCTCCAACTTTCTTCTATTTTTGGTTTAATTTCCTGCATCGTTTAAATTAATATCATGTTAATAACTAATTGTTATTTTTATTTTGCAGCCAAAGCAAAATTTTTATATTTGCACTAGTTAACAATTCTGAAACATTTTGTAAAATTATGAAAAAAGTTTTATTGATCGCCGCAACATTACTTCTGTTAGGAACTATTTTATCATCGTGCAAAACGCATGAACGCTGCCCTGCATATAGCAAAGCCAGTTCTCAAAATACCGAAAAACCGGCTTAAACATATTTTTTATTTTTTTTATTTTCCATGGTAAATCTTTTTATCATGGTTTTTTTGTTTATTCTCCTCCTATTTTTTGTAATTTTGTTGTTTATTGAGTTCGAAAAATGAGAAAGATAATCCTTTTTATTTTAGCTTTTGGTTTTAGCTTGTTTGGTTATTCACAGCAAAACATGACTCAGGATTCACTTTTGAGTGACACAAAAATATTATTACGCAAAGAAAACAGCGGGTTTTTAATGATTCACACCTCTGGATTCGGTGCTGGTTTTAGAATGGGCAAACATCTTACTGGTTACAAAAAGAGAATGCTCGAATTTGAACTCACAGGCTTTAAGCATCCTAAAGAAATAAAATCCATAAATCCATACTTCGAAAATTCAAAAAGTTATATTTATGGTAAGATGAACTCCTTTTTTCTTGTTCATGCAGGCTGGGGCAGGCAAAAAATAATAAATAGTAAACCATACTGGGGCGGGATTGAACTAAGATATTTTTATTCTGGTGGAATTTCAATGGGTTTATTGAAACCTGTGTATCTTTATATATTGAATGAGACTAACGATCCAAAACTGTATAATATCACTATTGAAAAATATGACCCCAACAAACATTTTTCTGAAAATATTTACGGAAGAGCTCCCTTTCAATATGGTTTCGGAAAAATTAAGCCCATGCCCGGAATTTATGCAAAAGTCGGCCTGAACTTTGAATACGGCGCCTACGATGAAAGTATAAAAGCTATTGAAGCAGGTGTTTTTATTGACCTTTACGCAAAACCAGTTCCCATAATGGCATACAACACCAATCAGAATCTGTTTCTTTCTCTTTACCTTGCATTTCATTTTGGCAGCAGAAGTAATTAATTTAGCTCGAAACAGAATTTGAATGGAAGCCGATCAAAACAAACCTAAACAAAAACATATTCCCAAACCCGAATGGCTTAGGATTAAGCTGCCTAAAAGTGGTGAATACTCCTATTTAAAAAGTCATCTCAACAAATTCAATCTCCATACAATTTGTGAAAGTGGTAATTGCCCTAACATGGGTGAATGCTGGGAGAAAAAAACCGCTACTTTTCTGATTCTTGGTGATATCTGCACTCGTTCATGTAGATTTTGCGCTGTTAAAACCGGGAAACCTCTTCCCGTTGATTTTCAAGAGGCTGAAAGAATCGCAGAAGTAGCAACTCAAATGGGGCTTAAACATGTTGTACTCACTTCAGTTGACAGAGATGATCTGCCCGATGGCGGAGCTTCCGTTTGGGCTGAAACAATTATAAGGTTAAAGCAAAAAAATCCAGGAATTACTGTAGAAGCACTTATTCCTGATTTTAAAGGAAAAACTGATGATATTAACACCGTAATAAATTCAAAGCCCGATATCATTTCTCATAATCTTGAAACTGTTGAAAGGTTAACAAAAAAAGTCAGAATATTTGCTGAATACCTAACGAGTTTAAAAGTGATTCAGCACATTTCAGAAAAAGGAATAATCTCAAAATCGGGAATTATGCTCGGACTTGGCGAAAATAATGATGAAATTCTCAAAACTATGGACGATCTTATAGCTGTAAACTGTTCAATTTTGACCATTGGCCAGTATCTTCAGCCATCGAGAACGCATTTGCCTGTTGAAAAATATTATACTCCAGAAGAATTTTTTAATTTCAAACAAAAAGGTCTTCAAAAAGGGTTCAGATTTGTAGAAAGCGGACCACTAGTCCGTTCATCCTATCATGCTGAAGAACAGTTAATCTGTTCCGTTAACTTGTAATTTTCAACCGTTAACTTTTTCTTTACTACCGAAAACTGATTTACATCTCAAATTTCAAATAAATTTGTTAAATTTACATGTTAATTTCTGCTTAATAAAATTAAATAAAATCTTTTTGCAGGTTTTTAAAATATATGTATCTTGTGGCACTTTTTAACAAACATTATAAAATATTATTTTATACCAAATAAATCAATTAACACTATGAAGAACAAAAAGTTACTATTAAGTTTTCTTACATTGATTCTAGCGGGAAGCGTCATGATTTTTGCAACTTCAGCAACAAAAAAGAACAGCAAATATACGCCACGCACTGAACAAAATGCAAAAAACAAAGCCGGCATCAATGGTGCAGTAGAATATCTGGCTGCTATGAGAAACAACCCTATTACAGGTGATATCGATGTAAAATGGGTTGCAGAAGCAGAAAAAGATGTTAAATCACTTTCCAATCAAAAAGGAACCAATACATTAGGTTTAAACTGGACTGAACTTGGCCCTGATAATATCGGTGGCAGAACCAGAGCAATTCTTATTGACAGGTCAAATACAAACATAATGTATGCTGGTGGTGTTAGTGGTGGTTTATGGAAATCAACTACGGCCGGTTCTTCTTGGTCTAAAATCAACGACATGGCCGAAAATCTAGCCATTGTTAGTATTGCTCAGGACAAAAACGGAGTAATTTATGTAGGAACCGGCGAAGGTCTTGCAAGCGGAATGGGTACTGCCAATGGCAGCACTGGTTTTATTGGAAAAGGGATATTCAAATCAACTGATGGAGTTACCTTCACCTTACTTAGCTCAACTGCTCCTGCATCTGAAAATAATGCTTCTGCAGCATGGGCTTATGTTAATAAACTTGCTTGCGACCCCAACACTTCCAGAATTTATGCAGCAACAAACAAAGGGTTAAAAACATCTGACGATGGTGGTGCAACATGGGTTGTTCCCATTAAATTCCCTAACGGTAATGACAATACTTCAGAAGCTACCGATGTGGATGTTGCTCCAGATGGCACTGTTATTACTTCATTAGGTAATAAATGTTATGTTTCTCCAAATGGCGATTTAGGTTCATTTGTCAATCAATCAAATTCTCAGACAGGCGATCTTCCTATAGGTGCAATTTCTAGAATTGAATTTGCTATTTCGCCTTCCAATTCGAATTATATGTATGCAAGTATTGCCAGAACTGATGGTACTTTATATAATATTTACCGTTCAACTGATAAAGGCGATACATGGACAATAATAGGTCCTGGTGGAAGTCAGACTTTCCAGCCTTTAGGAAATCAGGGTTGGTACGATAACACTATTATTGTTCACCCAACCAATCCTGACAAAGTTTATGTTGGTGGTTTAGATTTATGGACATGGCAATTGGGGGGAACATGGACTCAAAATACATTATGGTATCTTGACCCAACAAGTGCATATTATATACATGCCGATCACCATGTATACATATTTCACCCTACAAATCCAAACATCATGTATGCTGGATCTGATGGGGGAGTTTCCCGTTCTTCTGACGGTGGAAATACATGGCAGACTATGAACAAAAATTACAATACCATACAGTGCTACGCTCTTGCATGTTCACCAAGGGGTTTTGTAATGACGGGTACTCAGGATAATGGCACTTTGCTTTTACCCCACCTAGGCTCTTTTCCAATGAACGCATATTCAGTAATGGGTGGAGATGGCGGATGGCCAGCATTCTCACACATTAATCCAGAAGTATTTTTTGCTACTACTTATTATGCAGGCACAGGAAGATCTCCAGACTCTGGTACAACTTTTTACCCTGCACCAGATGGATCAAGCCCATTCTTTTCAACACGCATGATTCCTAGCGGAAGTTCTGCGGGAGCTGATAATTTTCCAGCCTCATTTGTCACACCAATGCTTATTTGGGAAAGTCTTAAAGATTTATATTCCTCCGATTCCATTAAATTTACTCCCGAACCAATTGCTAATGAAAAAATGGGAAAAGGTTCTATTGGAGTTACTGAATTTTCAGGCACATTAGAACGCGACGGACAACCCAATGCCAAAGTAGTTCCAGGTACATTAAAAATTATTGCAGGGAATTTAAACTTGACGGATAATGGTAGTGGTGGATTTACTGGTAGTGTTAATACTTCAGGAACAAACACTATCGATTACGCTACGGGAGCATTTCACCTTACATTTTCTTCAGCTCCAACTAATGGCGCTGCAATTCTTGGTTCTTATGACATAAAATACGATGCAGGAAGCCAGATAATTATTGCTAGTGGTAACAAACCAGGAAAATTTGCTTACCAGACTCCTAGTGCATTAACAAAAAATGACACAGTATTAATTCAGGATATTATTCAAGCCAAATATTACATGGGCTTTAATAATGCTGTATGGATGACTAAAAGAGCATTGGATTTCGGAAAAACTCCTGTTTGGTATAAAGTGGCAACGTTATCTGCTTCTACTTATCAAACTACACAGTGTATGACACTTTCAGGAGATGGCAACCACCTTTTTGTTGGAACTTCGAACGGAAAATTGTTTAGAATATCCAATCTGAGATCAGCTCAGGATTCATTATCTTCTGATGTTTCAAGTCCTTCTTGCGTGGTAACTGCAAAACAATTGACTATTAATTCTGCAAGCCGTGCTATTACGTCAATAGCTGTTGACCCCAGCAATGCAAATAAAATCATTGTTACTTTAGGTAATTATGGCGATGCAATTTATGTTTACAGATCTGTTAATGCATTGGATTCTATCCCTACATTTACTTCTAAACAAGGAAATTTACCTAAAATGCCAGTTTATGGTTCATTGATTCCAATGTTTAATTCTAGCTCTGTTGTCTTAGGTACAGAATTTGGCGTGTTTGCTACTGACAATATAGATGCTGCTTCTGTTGTATGGACTGACGAAAATTCAGGCATGGCTCACGTTCCTGTTTACCAGTTAACACAACAAACCAATAATTTCCCATGGGTATCTAACTATGGTACAATTTATATTGGGACTCATGGCCGCGGAGTATTTGAATGTACTAAATATACAAGCATTATTGATAACTCGCAAACAGCTGACAATAACAATATCGCAATTCCATTAACTGTTTCGTTATATCCTAACCCTGTAAATGATAATGCTACCATTAAATTCAATATTGCAAATTCAAGCGATGTTAAAATTAATGTTTATGATCTTCAGGGTAGGCTTGTAAGCAAATTTGATTT
>JBBQSF010000090.1:0-13210 GCA_038214085.1 Bacteroidales bacterium
AATTCCCCTTCATATTTCCCGTCCCAGCCCTGATTTATTTCTGAAGTTTCAAATATCATATTGCCCCAGCGGTTATAAATTTTAAAATTATAATCTGCAGCATCAATAAATACAGATACTGGAGAAAACAAATTATTCAAACCTTTAGGTGCAAAAGCATTTGGAACATAAAATCTCGGAGGTTGTAATGCGAGCGCTTCATTAGAAATACTCGTATCAGCAAACATATAAGGATTCCCTGCTCCTTCAAGGGC
Source organism: Bacteroidales bacterium (assembly GCA_038214085.1). Taxonomy (GTDB): domain Bacteria; phylum Bacteroidota; class Bacteroidia; order Bacteroidales; family CG2-30-32-10; genus JBBQSF01. The sequence continues at coordinate 255 of JBBQSF010000090.1, forward strand.
TTCAATGTAATATCCGAATACACCCTCTGAATTTATAAATTGAGAAATATCATCAGTAAAGGATGTAGTGCCACCCGGAAGTGTAATTATTGGAGAGGTGTCCCAAACGTCATCAACTTTTCTGTAAATATTATATAATTCAACAGAACCAAGCCACTGAGAATAATTATTCCATTCCAGTTGGTTCTTCATATCCTTATCCGGTTCAGCAGTAAGATAAATGGTACGGCCTAAATTCGAAGTTATAGCCTCGTTTCCACAGCTATCAATTGCAACAAACTTATAATAATAGCTTCGCTGATTTACATAAGCCGTAAAGTCGCTGAATGAAATAGTTGAAGTAGTGTTAGGTGAAACAGATCCTATCAAAATGTATGGTCCTGTTATACTTTCGGAACGCATTATTCTATAAGTAGAAACAAAAGCGGATACATCAACATATCCAGTAACAGTAACATGATCAAAGTTTTCTACACTTGCTTTTCGCAAATATGCAAACTGGGGTTGGTTTGGAGTGTATGCATATATCGTATCTGCATTTGAAGTGGATGTTATCGTTCCAACTGGATCAAATGCCCTTACCACATAAATGTAAGTTGAAAACTGAGTTAGCGGAGTATGAAGAAAAGACTGGCTGGTGGACGGATTTGTTGCAAGAAGTTGAAATACACCGTTATTCTCGGATACAAAAACATAATATCCGCCAATTCCTCCGGGCATGTTTGAATAAGGCGACCAGTTCAAAGTTACAGAACCACCGCAAACATCAAGTTGCGAAGTAAGATGAATCGTATTTTGATTCGTGCTTATTGGGCTGGTGTTCTGGCAGCTGTCAAAAGCGGCAACGCAATAAGAAAGTGATGCTGAATCAGGATTCGAAAAGTAGGGGTGCGTATTTTCAAAATAGGTGTTGGTTATGCCGTAAACAGTATCAATTGGCACCCAGATTCCGTTTTTATTTTCATAAATGATATATCCTTTGGTATCGCCTGAGGTTGATGCTTCCCAACCCAAAACTGAATGACCAGTCAATGAGTCAACGCTCACAGAATCCATAATTGGTGTTGGGGGTGCTATTCCATCCTGAAACAAATCACCATCGATGTTCGAAACAGATACACAGCCCGATGAATCACCAATTTCAATTCTGTAATTGATAAAAGCATTGCACAAAGTAATCGTATCCTCATAATTCAACAACTGAGTTGAATCCACTTGTGTCCAAGTTCCGGGAGGGTATTCAAGAAATATTCTATACCAACCAAGAGATGTAGGGAAATTGGGTGTATGAATTGCATTCCATGCAAGTTGGGCTGTACCGGTACCACTATTCACAACATTCAAATAGATGGTCTGGATTTTCTGCGATGAGGGCGAATAATATTTTCCGAGACAACCCGAACGCGTCTTCATATAATAGTAAACAGTATGGGTATTTGCTCCTGCGCCTAGGTGTGTGTAGGACGTCTGATTGTAATTGAAAATGCTGTCAACTAATGTAAAAGGACCCGTAATACTGTTAGAAGTATAAATATGATAACTGTTGAAACTATTCATGGTATCGATGGGCGGAATCCAAGACAAAATAACATTTCCGGCTGCATCAACTGCAGCACAACGAACATCGGGAGCCTTTAATACCGGAGTTGAAAGCACTACTACAGTTATTGTACTGATATTGATAGCGGGTGCCGGACAAAAATCATCCTGCACTTTGATTACAAAATTATACACATTTGAAGTGCTTCCGCATCCAACATTTGTTGAAAGGTGATCGCAAGTAGTTTGCCACGAAAAATTAGTTTGTACGCCAAATTGACCCGCAAGCCCTATTGGATATGACTGAGGTGCAGGATTTAAAATAGCGCATGGCGGGTTCAGACAACCAGTTGTTGTAGAAGTGTAATTGGTTCCAAACTGTGACCCCGAAGCGTACAAATGAAGTGTTTGCGCTGATCCGTTAGGGAGAAATTCAAAATCAGTTGCCGACAAAGGAAAAGTGACTATTGCTCCTGCATAAACAGTATCGATATAATTCGAATACAAACCAGTAGTCGGATTGATAAATGGTGCCGTTACCTGAGGGGGATTATTGTTTCCGCAAGCCAGCAGTACAATCTGCATTTCACGGTATATTTCTGCTACTTTTATACCACATTTGTATGCTGCAACCTTTGTAACAGTGACAAAAGCCCCATTTGTAAATGAAGTGAAAGAAATCTCACCAGTATAGGGGTTCACTGTTGCCGGAACATTATTGACATTTTGGGATGGACCTGGCAGTGGACTTAAATAATTATATCCTGCGGCATAAGAAGAGATTGGTGAATTCACTGCCTCTAAAGGTTGCGCCCACTCATAGGTTAACGAATCAAGTTCTTTGTCTGAAGCATTGTGATTATAAGTGAAAGGGTAACCAGTGCATATAACAGTTGAGGGTTTTTCGGCAAATGTTGGCGAATTGTCAAAACATGGATTTGCGTTTTGTCCATTGTAAGAATACATTACAGCTCGCAGATACCAATTGAGAGAAGAAGAATTCACTATATTAGTACAAGGATTACGGCAGCAACTGGTATGCGAAAATATCCAGCCCTGTGAAGGTGGAATTCCTGACAAGGTAACACCTGTTGGATAAGATGCATCGGAAGTATAATACCATTCCTCAACTGCTCCGGTATTTGCCACAGAAGGGCTTGGCAAACAAGCTATGCTCGGACCTCCGTTATTGCATAAAGGGGAAATATCGGTTTTTGTAACCAGCGTCATAGTTATAGATGAAAGCCCTGAGTAATTAGTAATGCTCAAGGATTCGGTATTGTTATAAGTAATACCATTGCATTCTCTGTACAACTTCAGGATAAACCTGTATTTACCATTCGACAAACATTCCCAAGTAATTTCACCTCCCATATAATGCGAAGCAAAACTATTCATCGACAAAAAAGCCAAAGCAAATAATAAAACTATTTTCTTCATTAAAACCGCCACTTTATTGATATTCTTATAACTGCAAAAGTACAAAATTAGTAAGACAAAGTCAATTTTTTTATATAAAAAAAGGGCTGTTCTGAATTTGCAGCAGATGCCAGTTGAAGAATCTCGTAAAAAAATCAAATGACATTTTTTCAGACAGCCCCGGAATTTGTTTTTGTTATACCGTTTTCCACTCCGAGTAAATCAATTTAAAGAACTTTAGGAAGTAAAACGATATTAGGTTAACCAGACCTTTTTATTATGACGAAAAATAAAAATAAAGGTTGCCCCATAGTTTACTTTTCTCTGTAAATTTATCGGTTTAGGTTTATGTTTTTTGATAAGATACCCTATCTTTTTGTAAAATATTGAATCTCAAAAAAAAATCTTATATAGGATTTGTTTAAATATTATTATTTCGGTGTTTTCAATTACTTTTTGCCCTTAAACCCTAAAGGGAAGTAATTGAAAATCAGTCACCCTTAAGTTTCGATAGCTATCGGAAGGGGCAAAAACTGATTTTCACTCTTATCGTCATTTGGTTTATTTTTAAACAACTTCTTAGGTTTTGCCAAGGAATAGGTATACAGAATTGACGCAGGAATTTTGTTATTTTAAAAGGTACGAATTGATGCGAAAACTTGCGACTCTTTGCGAAATTTGTAAAGCCCAAAAATACCAAAAAAACAAGTCAAAATAGAAAGGTTATTTATTGTAAATCCCTCAGCTATTTCCCAGCAACAGAGACCGTCATGGAATCTGGATTAAGATATTTCCGTGCAAGGTCAATGAGATTCTCGGAATTTATCGTATTTAGAGTATAGATGAACTTATTCATATATTCTGAAAATTCCATTCCGCTATCCATTGAATTCACAAAGCGATCTTCAATAGCAAAAGGACCGTCGATGCTGCGAAGAAACGAACCCAACATATAACTTTTCACTGTTTCAAGCTCTTCCAGAGAAACAATCACATTTTGTAGTAATTTCATTTCTTTAAAAATTTCTTCTACTACTTGTTCGCGTGAATCAGCTTTAACATCAGAATACACTGTAAAAAATCCTTCATTTTTTAAAGCCACCAGCCCAGATCCAATACCATAGGTTAAACCCTTATCTTCCCTAATATTACGCATTAAGCGAGAGCCAAAATAACCACCAAAAACAGTGTTCAGGCATATCATTTGCAAATAATCGGGGTGATTTTTAGGAAAAAGCAAACATCCAACACGTATTGACGATTGCATTGCCCCGTGAACTGGAATTAATCTGAATTTTTCGTCGTTTATTTCCGTTTTATAATTTAATTTTTTCTTTACTGCTTCTGAATACCAATCACCAAAATGCTTATCAAGAAGCTGAATTATTTTATCAGAAACTTTTCCTGCAACAATGATTTTGCAAGTGGCGGGATTGTAATATTGGGAATAAAACTCTTGCATGTCTGACCTTTGCAAAACTTCAAAATCTTCAGTTTTCGCCCAAGCACCATAAGGATGATTTTTCCCAAAAAGCAATTCCTTAAAATTTATACCTGCCAGATAATCCACTTTCTGCATATTCACTTCAAGAAATTGCCGGCCATTGGCAAGCAATGGAATCATTTCCCGTTCAGGAAAAACAGGATTTCTTATTATTTCTGCAATCAAAGGAATTATTTCAGAAGCATATTTTGCAAGCATATATACATTTGTATGCACCTGATCATTGTCGGCTGTAGTATCCATAAAAGCGCCATGACTGTCGAGCATTGTAGCAATATGAGCGGCATCAAATTTTCCAGAGCCGTAAGCAAGCATTTCGGCGGTATAACGCGAAACCAGTTTTTTTGTCTGATACCAGGAACCGGCTTCAAAAATCAGTCTTATTTTCAGAACATCCTGATCCCCGATATTAAAGCTGTAAACAGGAATATTATTGCTTAAAAATACCAATTCGGGGCGTGGAATTTGAATATTTTCAATCCTTTTTAACGCGGGTTGTTTTTTACGATCTGGCATATATTAATTGCTTTTACCTGATAAATAATAAAGGGTCGAACTATTCTCCGCACGAAAAATACGAGAAGCTTCCTGTTTGATATCCTCAACAGTAATTTTTCGATACATTTCCATTTCTGTATTTACTTTTGACGCATCTCCCAGTAGTTCTGCCATTGCAAAGTTCATTGCCTTGTTCAGCACGTTCATTTCGGAAAATATTTTTGCAGCTTCGAATTTGTTTTTAACTTTTCCCAATTCATCTTCAAATAGATTGGTTTTGATATTTTCAAGCTCATCCATTACTGCTTTTTCCGCTTCATAAACATCAACGCCATCAATAATTTTTCCACTTATAATAAATAATCCAGGATCAATTGATCCGCTGATAAATGCATCAAGTTCACTGAACAGATTGCGGTTCATTACAAGTTCGCGGTATAAACGAGACGAATTTCCATTCGACAACAAATCCGAAAGCAGATCACCAACATAATACTCTTTTTCGTTTCTTGCAGCACAATGAAACGTTTTATAAAGTGCATTGTGAGGAACATCGCGGGTTACTGTTTGCTTCCGCTCTTCTGTTTGGTTAGGTTCTGGTGGTATGCTCCGTTTGTAGGGCTTCCCCGAAGGAATATCGCCAAACCATTTTTTTGTAAGTGCTAAAATTTCTTCGGGATTCACGTCACCGGCAATTGAAACAATTGCATTGCAAGGATTGTAAAACTTACTGAAAAAAGCTTTAACATCATCCATTTTTGCATTTTCAATATGAGCGATTTCTTTGCCAATGGTGTTCCATCGGTACGGGTGAATTTTGTATGCCAGTGGAGAAAGCAGCATCCATACATCTCCATAGGGGTGATTAAGATAACTCTGCTTAAATTCCTCTACCACAACTTTTCTTTGAACATCAAGGCTTTTGGGCGAAAAAGCGAGTGCTTTCATCCTGTCCGATTCGAGCCAGAATGCAGTTTCAATATTCTGAAAAGGCAATGTAATGTAATAATTGGTAAAATCATTATTGGTAAAAGCATTGTTTTGTCCTCCGGCTTTTTGAAGGGCATCATCGTATCGCGGAATATTTTCAGATCCCCCGAACATAAGGTGTTCAAAAAGGTGAGCAAAACCAGTACGTTCGGGATCTTCGTCACGGGCACCAACATTGTACAGCACGTTAAAAGCAACAATTGGTGTTGAAGGATCAGGATGTACAATTAAAGTGAGGCCATTATCGAGTATAAATTTTTCAAAAAGGATCATGGAGTATTTTTTTTCAAAAGTATAAAGATTTTCCACAGCAAAAATTATGTTCATTGGAGCATTAAGAACAAAAAGAAACTCCCCGCCGTTTAGCAGCGTGATTTCAAATGAAACCGACGGGTTAATCTGTCGGTTGAAATATTAACTTAAGCCATAGAGCGGTGGCAAACCAGCCCCCAAGAGATTAGAAAAATACGTCAATTATTTTTTATTAATTCAGGAATAATAATACATTTGCCCCTGAAGATGGGCAAACCCTTAAATATCCGTATTCGTGCCTGGCGCATGAAGCATGTGGAAACCAAGAACCTGGTTTATATGCTGAGTATCACTATTGGTATAGTTGCAGGGCTTGCAGCGGTTCTCCTTAAAACTTCGGTTCATTATCTCGAACATTTTTTACGCAATACATCAGCGGTGGATTATGAAAACTGGTTATATATGTTTTTCCCATTTGTTGGTATTTTACTAACTGTAATATACATTAAGCGCTTTGTTAAGGATGATATTGGCCATGGTATTACAAAAATTCTTTACGCCATTTCACGAACTGGAGGAAAAATAAAGCGCCACAACATGCATTCATCAATGGTTGCGTGTACTTTTACTGGTGGATTTGGGGGTTCAGTGGGTATGGAGGCACCAATTCTTTTTACAGGTTCTGCAATCGGATCAAATTTAGGTCAGTTGTTTGGACTGAATCAGCGAACACTTACACTCCTAGTTGGTTGCGGAACTGCAGGTGCTATGGCTGCAATTTTTAAGGCGCCTATTGCTGGTTTGATTTTCGCATTTGAAGTGCTGATGCTCGATCTTACCACCGCATCAATTATACCACTTTTACTTGCAACAGTTACGGGAGCCATTGTCTCAACGCTGCTTTTAGGCAATCAAATTGAATTTTATTTCACATTGAAAGATCCGTTTAATTACAGGAATATTCCATTTTACATTTTGCTAGGTATTGTAAGCGGGTTCATTTCGCTGTATTTTATCCGAGTGAATCGTTATACAGAAAAACTTTTCAAGAAATTTACACACACTTCCCATAAAGTTATTATTGGCGGCATTTCGCTCGGACTACTCATTTTTGTGTTTCCTCCACTTTATGGCGAAGGTTACAGCACTATGAAATCAATGCTCAGCGGGCAACCCCACGAATTGCTAAACAATTCCATGTTTTATTCGTTGAGTGAGGACAAATGGCTGTTCCTTGTTTTTATGGTTGGAATTTTAATTTTTAAGGTGATTGCTACCGCAGTAACCACAGGAAGTGGAGGTATTGGTGGAGTTTTTGCGCCCAGTTTGTTCATGGGAGGAATAACAGGATTTGCTTTTGCTAAATCTATAAATCTTATTTCTCCAACATGGTTTAAATTATCCGAAAGCAATTTCTCTCTTGTAGGAATGGCAGGGCTCATAGCCGGTGTAATCCACGCTCCTCTTACAGCTATCTTTCTTATTGCCGAAATCACAGGAGGTTACGAATTATTTATCCCATTAATCATTACTGCTTCTATTTCTTATATTACCATAAAATATTTCGAGCCTCATTCCATATACTCAACAAAACTTGCAGCTTCAGGAGAACTGATGACTCATCATAAAGATCAGAATGTACTTAGAATGATGAATTTAAAATCAGTTATCGAAAAAGATTTTGTTTCAGTTAATATTAATGGGAATTTAGGAGATCTGATTATGGCAATATCAAAATCAAATCGCAACTTTTTCCCAGTGATCGACAAAGAAAATATTTTTTATGGTATTGTAATGCTGGATGATGTTAGGGAAATTATGTTCGATAGAGAAAAATATACTACGGTATTCATTCAGGATTTAATTTTAGTACCGTCAGAAATAGCTCATGTAAAGGACAGTATGGAAAGTATTATGAATCGGTTTAACAATTCCTATCAATGGAATATTCCAGTAACTGATAATGGGAAATATCTGGGATTTGTTTCTAAATCTGCCGTTTTTGATACTTATCGCAAAATGCTTATTGAAATTTCTGAAGAATAAATAAAATGTTTCTTTTCCGTTTAATTCTTAAAATGAAATTTATTTTTTACTTTTGACTAAGAAAATAAAAACTCAATATAATATGAAAAAAGACCAGCAAATGTTTGACCTGATCGATCAGGAATTACACCGCCAGCAGCATGGAATTGAACTCATTGCTTCTGAAAATTTTGTAAGCGAACAAGTTTTAATGGCCATGGGATCGTGCCTCACAAACAAATATGCCGAAGGTTACCCTGGCAAAAGATATTATGGCGGTTGCCAGATCGTAGATCAAACTGAACAACTCGCAATTGACCGCGCCAAAGCATTGTTTGGAGCCGAATGGGCTAATGTTCAGCCTCACTCTGGTGCTCAGGCCAACGCAGCAGTATTTCTTGCCTGCCTTAAACCCGGCGATACTTTCATGGGCTTAGATCTTGCTCATGGTGGTCACTTATCACATGGTTCGCCTGTTAATCTTTCAGGAATTTTATATAACCCCGTTCCCTACCACGTTAGCCAAAAAACAGGATTTGTGGATTACGACGAAATGGAAAAAATTGCAAAGAAAGAAAAACCAAAATTAATTCTTGCCGGTGCATCAGCTCATTCTCGTGACTGGGATTATGCTCGCATGCGTAAAATTGCGGATAAAGTTGGAGCCCTGCTTATGGCAGATATTGCACACCCTGCAGGATTGATTGCAAAAGGTCTTCTTACAGATCCAATTCCACATTGCCATATCATCACTACCACCACACACAAAACATTACGTGGCCCTAGAGGCGGAATGATTTTAATTGGAAAAGATATTGAAAATCCGTGGGGACTTAAAACACCTAAGGGAGAAATCAAAATGTTATCGCAGATTCTCGACAGTGCTGTGTTCCCAGGCACACAAGGTGGTCCACTCGAACATGTTATAGCAGCCAAAGGTGTTGCTTTTGGAGAAGCGCTTACCGACAGCTATTTGAAATACTGTGTTCAGGTTATGAAAAACGCAAAAGCAATGTCAAAAGCATTTATCGACAAAGGCTATAATGTGATTTCCGGGGGAACTGACAATCATCTAATGTTGATCGACCTCCGCTCAAAAGCCCCTGAAATTACTGGAAAACAAGTTGAAAACACACTGGTTCAAGCTGATATTACAATTAACAAGAATATGGTACCATTCGACAGCCGCTCACCCTTTACTACATCCGGTATAAGAGTAGGAACTCCTGCAATTACTACCCGTGGGCTAAAAGAAAAGCATGTTGTAAAAATTGTTGATATGATGGATGAAGTAATCATGAATATTAGTGATGAAAAAGTAATTAAAAAAGTAAGAAAAGAAGTGAACAAAATGATGGAAGATTTTCCTCTTTTCGCCTATTAACAAACTATTATGAATTAAAAAAAGCTATCCTCAAAATTTAGGATAGCTTTTTTTGTTTATAACTCTTTGAAAAAACCAAAGTTCAGAACTTTCAACAAGAAACATTATTTATACATTTGTTTTTATGAAAACACTATACATCATTCGTCATGGAAAATCATCATGGGACTTCCCCAACCTTCCTGACTATGAAAGGCCTTTAATAAACAGAGGTATCAACAAAACCAACAAAGTTGTTGGAGAATTAAAGGCATCAAACATTTCTGTTGACATGATTATTTCAAGTCATGCAAAACGAGCACTTGAAACAGCTAAAATAATTGCAACTGGAATTTGTTTCCCAGTTGAAAAAATAATTGTGGATAAATCTATCTACCATTCCGACTGCGAACTCCTTACAGAAATGCTTCAACTGACAGACAACAGCTATAATAAAGTTATGATTGTTGGCCATAATCCAACACTGACACAACTCTCTAATTTATTTTTATCCAAAAAAATTGAATGCCTCCCCACTTCCGGAACCGTTTGTATCACTTTTGACACCGATGATTGGGCGGATTTTCTGAAAGCAAAATTCAAACAGGAATTTATTATTTTTCCAAAAATTGATATACACGAATAATGAGCGGAGTTATACGTAAACGCACAAAACAACTGTTTATCAACAGGGAAATCAGCTGGCTTTATTTTAACGAACGAGTTTTGCAAGAAGCTGCTGATCCAGCCACTCCCTTAATTGAACGGATTAAATTTTTAGGAATTTTCTCAAGCAATCTTGATGAATTTTTCAGGGTTCGTGTTGCCACACTTAAAAGAATGACAGATTTTAACAACAAAGATTTCGATTACGGTGGCTTTGATCCGGATAAGGTTCTGAAGGAAATAAATGAAATGGTTGTTCGTCAGCAGCGCGAGTTTACCCGAATTTATAAAAGCATTTTGTCTTCATTAAAAAAACACAACATTTATATTCTTAACGAGACGGAATTAAATGAAAGTCAGGGATTATTTGTTCGGAAATATTTTCAGGAGCAAGTTCGACCAAATTTGTTTCCGCTTATGATCAGTAATTTTGAAGATGCCGTTAAACTTAAAGATAAATCCATTTATCTGGCAGTTTGCCTCGAAAAAAAGAAAGGGAAATACAAAGAAGATAACGCATTAATTAAAGTTCCCACAGATTCGTTGTCGCGGTTTTTAATTCTTCCTAAAACAGATGAACGAACTTGTATCATGCTTCTGGATGATGTTATCCGCTATTGCCTTGCTGATATCTTTTCTATTTTCGACTTTGATACTTTTCATGCCTATACTATAAAATTTACGCGTGATGCTGAACTCGATATTGACAACGACGTTTCAAAAAGCTTTATCGAATTGATTTCCGATAGCCTTAAACAACGAAAAGCAGGAAGACCGGTACGTTTTATTTACGATAAAAATATTCCTGACCGTTTGTTGAATATCATTATTAAAAAGTTTAAAATATCACATAAGGACGATATCATTTGGGGTGGCCGATACCATAATTTCAAGGATTTTATTAATTTTCCGGAGGTTGGTGATGCGTCATTGCGATATCCAAAAATGGAATCTATCAAGCACAAATACCTTTATCAGTCAAAATCAGTATTCGAATGTATTAAGCATCAGGATATATTGCTTCACTATCCATACCAATCGTTTGGGTCAATCATCGATTTATTAAGAGAAGCTTCCATTGATCCAAAGGTAGTTTCTATTAAAATGACCTTATACAGGGTTGCACGAAACTCCAATGTGATAAATGCGCTGGTAAATGCGGCAAGAAACGGAAAAAAAGTTACTGTTTACCTTGAATTACTTGCTCGTTTTGATGAAAAAGCCAACATACAATGGTCGGAGAAATTGCAGGATGAAGGTGTTAAAATTATTAACGGTATTCCAGGATTAAAAGTGCACTCCAAACTTATTCTTATTAAACGCAAGGAAAAAACAAAGAATGTGTTTTATGCAAACATAGGTACAGGAAATTTTAATGAAGAAACATCAACAGTTTTTGCCGATGACAGTTTGCTTACTTGCAATCCAAAAATAACATCTGATGTAGAAAAGATTTTCCAGCTTTTTGAAACCAATTTCAAACCAATGAATTTCGCTGCGCTTGTGGTATCTCCATTTGATATGCGCAAAATGGTAATTTCCGCAATTAACAAGGAAATTACAAATGCCAAAGCAGGAAAAGAAGCATGGGCAATTATAAAACTAAACAACATGGTTGACGTGCCGATTGCTCAAAAACTTTATCAGGCAAGCAAAGCCGGTGTTAAAATTAAATTAATTACAAGAGGAACATGCATACTTATACCCGGAGTACCTGGATTAAGTGAAAATATAGAGGGAATAAGTATTGTGGATAAATTTCTTGAACACTCTAGAGTATTGGTTTTTTGTAATGGAGGAAAAGAAAAGTATTATATTTCTTCAGCCGATTGGATGAAACGCAATTTCGATTTCCGTATTGAAGTTACCTGTCCAATATATGATATTGAATTGCAAAAAGAACTAAAAAGTATGCTTGATATTCAGCTTAGCGATAATACCAAAGCAAGGTGGATAAATTTCCAGAAAATGAATATTTATAAAAAAACGCTGAGCAAGCAAAAAGTCCGTTCTCAGATTGAGACATACAATTATCTATACAAACTTCACAATTCAAAAGCTTATTAACATGTTATTTGCCTCCATTGATATTGGCACCAACGCTGTAAGACTATTTTTTTCAAATGTTTTTGAACGAAATTCCGTTGCTGTTTCCGAAAAAGCATCACTTATCCGTATTCCTGTTCGACTAGGAGAAGATGTTTTTGAACTGGGTAGGATTTCGGACGACCGAGCCGAAAAATTGATCAAAACCATGAAGGCTTTCAAACTTCTAATTGATGTCTACAAACCAGTTGATTATATTGCCTGTGCAACTGCAGCAATGCGCGAAGCCAAGAACGGAGATGAAATTGTTAAACGCATCCTTGAAGAAACCGGTATAGACATTAAAATAATCGATGGCATTGAAGAAGCCAATATCGTTTGTACAACAAATAACTTGCAGATCAGCTCAAAATATAAGCTCACAATGTATGTGGATGTTGGTGGTGGAAGCACTGAAATTTCACTTCTCAAAAATCATACACTTATTGATTCCAATTCGTTCAAAATTGGCACCATCCGTTTGCTTACCGAAAAAGTTAAAGATTCTGAATGGGACAGATTAAAATCGTGGCTTAAAAACTACAAAAGCGATTTCGGAAAAATATTCTGTGTGGGTTCAGGTGGGAATATCAACAAACTTGCAAAGTTATACAG